>JAXGTK010000124.1:0-8193 GCA_040774965.1 Propionicimonas sp.
GGCCGTGCTCGTGCCCTGCCTGGCCCTGATGGGCGTCGGCTTCTGGATGGCGCCGCTCGCTGCGAGCGTGGCCGGGTTCGTCGGCGTCTCGCTGGTGTTCGCGGTCGGGAACGGGCTGGGCGCCGGCATCAACAAGACGCTGAGCGCGGACATGACTCCCGTCCGGAACCGCGCCGGCTGGCTGGGCCTGTGGAACAGCTACACCGGCGCCGGCGGGCTGGTCGGCCCGGTGATCGTCGCCGCGGCCAGCGGCGTGGCGGGCGTGGTCACCGCCAGCATCGTCACCGGCTGGGCGACAGCGGCCGGTGCCGCCTGGGCGGCGGTCTGGCTGCCCCGGTACACGCCGGGACGGAGGAGGCGGACGGCCGGCCCTTCGTGACGCCACGCTCGTTCCTCGCAAGGCTCCTCAGGGACCGGTCAAGCGGACGGACGTCCCTCCCGAGCCTCCTCAGGGACCGGTCAAGCGGGCCCCACACGCTCCCTGAGGAGTGCGGAGACCCGAGCCTGCGAGGGAATCCGCACGTCACGAAGGGCGCCGACGTCAGTCGAAGATCGGGCCCACGGTCCGGGTGCGCTTGAGCTCGAAGAAGCCGGGATAGGCGAGGACGTTGACGAAGCCGTCCCACAGCCGGCCGGCCTCCTCGCCCTTCGGGGCCGGGGAGACCACCGGGCCGAACAGGCTCATCCCGTCCACCCGCAGCACCGGGGTGCCCACGTCGTCGCCGACCGCGGCCGTCACCTCGGCCTGCGCGGCACGCAGCGCGGCGTCGTTGGCGTCGGTCTCGCCGGCGTCCGCCAGTGAGACGGGCAGGCCCACCTCGGCCAGCGCCGCCTCGTGCGTGGGCCGCGTGTTGGGTTCCTTGCCGAGGTGGATGCGGGTGCCGAGCGCGGTGTAGAAGTCGGACAGCCGCTCGGGGTGCAGCTCCTGGACGGCCAGCGACACCCTCGCTCCGGCCCACGAGGCGTCCATGAACCTCCGGTAGCCGGGAGTGAGATCGCGGCCCTCGTTCAGCACCGAGAGGCTCATCACGTGGAAGACGACCTCCACGTCACGGACCTTCTGCACCTCCAGCGCCCAGCGGGACGTCATCCACGCCCACGGGCACAGCGGGTCGAACCAGAGGTCGAGGGTCTTGGTCTGGGCTGTCATTCCGCGAGTGTAGGTCGGGCTGCCGACAACGCGACCGGGGATCCCGGGCTGCGAGGCGAACCGTTGACGGCCGGTCCGCCCCGCTTCCTTGTGTGGGGTGGGTAGTGACCTCGCGGTCGGTCTAGGGGATCGGCAGGTAGTAGGCGTCGCCGGAGAGCGCCCGGCCGTCCGCTCCGCCGAAGACCAGCAGGCCGTCGGGGCTCCCGGCGACCGTGGGCGCGAACAGGCTCCTCGAGCCCGGCAGGACGAGGCCGGTCCACGTGTCGTGCGCGGGATCGTAGAACAGGCCCCGAGTCACCAGTCGGTCACCGACCACCGTCTGCCCCCAGCTCGCGTCCGGGGAGCCCTCGGGCACCGACCACTTCCGCCACTCCCCCGTCCGGACGTCGATCCGGCCACCCACGGCCAGCGAGGCCGCCTCCCCGCCACCGAAGGCGCCCGGGTCACCGACGAGCACGTAGTCTCCGACCGCGACGACCCCGGTCAGGGGCGCCTTCCCCTCCGCGAGCTCTCGCCACGTCCCCGACTCGAGATCGAGGGTCTCGACGCGCACCCGTCCGGACGAGCCGGTCGGGCTCGCGGCCACCACCAGCCGCCCGTCCGCCCACGTCCCGGAGCGCCCCGTGGCGTCCTTCCACAGGTCGGCGGGGAGGTCACTCCACGTACCGCTGGCCGGGTCGAACAGCCGGTCCGGGTCGGACGAGTTCGCCGAGACGCTCACCAGGCGATCCCCGGCGGCGACCAGGTCTCCCCCGTTCCCCGGCGAATCGATGGAGGCCCACGCGCTGGTGGCGGTGTCGAACACGACCACGCGCTGCGGCTGGTCAGCCGTTCCCTCGGCCACGTAGTAGAGCCGGAGCCCGACCACCGCCGGCGCCTGCTGGCTGACCGCCACCGGTGCGTCCGGCAGCGTCTGCCAGGTGTCGCTCGACGGGTCGTAGCTCGCGCCGTCGAGCAAATCGTTCGCCGTGCCCGCCGCGCACTCCACGGCCGTGCCGGTGCAGCCCGACGGCAGCCCGCGACCGCCGACGACGTAGAACCGGCCGTCCGCCCAGGCCCCGGACGCCAGGATCCGCGGCGACAGCGGGGACGCCGCGGTCTCCACCCACCCGGTCGAACGCTCCTTCGTCGCGTTCGCGCTCGACCCGGCCGCGCTGGGCACGGGCGACTCCGCGCTGGCCGCGTCGTTCACGGCGATCCCGCCGGCGGCCTCGGGACCGGGCGCGGCCGCCATCGACCCGGTCGCGGTGGACCCGCTCCCCAGCAGCCGGGGCAGCACGATGCCTGCGCCGCCCACGACGAGCACCACCGCGGCCGCGGCGGCCAGGCCCTTCGCCCACGGCCCCGACAGCCGGCGGACGGGCCCCACCGTGGTCCTGATCTCGTCCGGATCGAGCGGACGGAACGACTCGCCCTCCAGCTCCCGGCGGAAGGCGTCGCGGAACGCCTGCTCCTCGCGGTCGAAGTCGTCGCTCACGGCTGCCCTCCTTCCATGCGCTTGCGCAGGGCTGCGAGGGCCCGGTGCACGTGGGAGCGCGCCGTCGGCTCGGCGCAGCCGAGGATGTCGGCGATCTCGGCGAAGCTGCGGTCCTCGTAGAAGCGCAGCACGACGGCGGCCCGCTGCACGGGGGGCAGCCCGGCACACAGCCGCAGGGCGTGATCGGCGTCGGCCACCGCGTCCGCCGCGTCGGACACGACCGGCGCGGTGCCCGCCAGTTCAGGCTCCGCGGTCGGGAACAGCCGGCGAACCTTGCGCCAGGCCGAGACGTGCGCGTTCACGATGCTGCGGCGCACGTAGGCGTCCACCTCGCCGCGGGCCGAGACCTGCCGCCAGCGCGGGTACAGCCCGGCCAGCGCCTCCTGGACGGCGTCGTGGGCGTCGTCGTGGTTGCGGGTGATCAGGTAGGCGAACCGCAGCAGTGCGGACGAGCGCAGGGTGACGTAGTCCTCGAACGAGTCGATGGCGGAGCCCGCGGCCACCGCCGTCGGCTCGCTCACCAGCGCCCCCTGCCACACCGTCACACCGTCCCCACGCCCGGGCGGTGTGTTTCGTTGCGCCTATTCTCCCGGATACCGAACCTTCACCTGGCCCCGGATCTGGTCGAGCACCTCCATGATGGCGACGGTCTCGTCGAGCGGGAGCTGCGGAGACTCGGTGAACCCGTCCGCGACGAGCTGCGCGAAGTGCGCGGCCTCGTGGGCCAGTCCGTAGTGCCCGGACAGGGTGGGCGCCTCTCCGACGATCGTCACGCCGCTGCGCCCGACCAGGCGCACCCGGTTCGGCTGGTAGAAGACGTCGACCAGCTCGATCCGGGCCTCCCGGCCGCTGATCGTGGCCGTGGTGGGTGTCCTCGCGGCGAGCGTGCAGTTCACCAGCGCCTGGGCGTGCGGGTGGTCGGCGAACCGGGTGAACACCGCGGAGACCTGCCGGTCGACGCCGGTCGGGGTGAGCTCGGCGCTGGCCAGGATCGCGCCCGGGCGGCCGAGCACGAAGGACGCGAACGACACCGGGTAGATGCCGAGGTCGAGCAGCGCACCGCCGGCGATCCTCGGGTCGTGCAACCGGGGCACCTCGTTCGGGTCGAGTCGCTGGCCGTGGTCCGCGACCACCGTCTCCAGCTCGCCGAGCACGCCGTCGGCGAGGAGTTGGCGGACGACGTCGGTGTGCGGCAGGAAGCGCATCCACATCGCCTCCATCACGGCGACACCCTGCCTGCGGGCGGCGTCCACCACCCGGCGGGCCTCGCGGGCGTTGCGGGTGAACGACTTCTCGACCAGGACGTGCTTGCCGGCCTCGATCGCCAGCAGGGCCTGCGCCGCGTGCTCGCTGTGCGGGGACGCGACGTAGACGATCTGCACCGCGGGGTCGGCCACCAGTTGCGCATAGGAGCCGTAGGCCCCGGGAATGCCGTACTCGTCCGCGAACGCACGCGCCCTCTCCGCCGTCCGGGAACCGACCGCGACCACCTTCTGCCGGGTGGAGAGGTGCAGCGCGGACGTGAACTTGTGGGCGATGTAGCCCGGCGCGAGGATGCCCCAGTTCAGCGGCGGCGCGGACGCGGGGTCCGGGACGCGCGATTCGGGCAGCACGGTGGGGAATGCCATGGCCGCCAACATAAGCACTCCGGAGGTGCAGCGGAAGTCCCACCACTGCTGAGGGGCTCCGGTGGGGGAACGGAGCCCCGGCGACGAGCGGCACCGCGATACGTCCGCTGCGCGCCCCCACTACCCGATACTCTCGGTCCGGCAGAGGAGGGAACGCGGATGCCGGCGCCGACGAGGGTGGTGGACTGGCGCGCTGCCGCCGACCCCGAGGACCTCCGGGAGTACGACCGGTTCGGCCCGTGGATCGACACGGTCGACGCCCCGGTCGACATGCCGCGCCGGTTCCGTCCGTGGTACGGCGAACTCTGCGCCGCCACCCACCTGATCAAGGTGCCCCGCAACCTCGACCGGGCCCAGGCGCGTCCCGGCATGGACCTGTACTCGGTCGTGCTCGCCGTGTTCGCCGACTGGCTGTGCCTGCTCCGGCTGGACGTCGGCGGCGTGACCCGCACGGACCTGCCGCTGGAGCAGGTGGTCGCCACGAACGTGCACGCCAACCTGCTGATCGGGCGCTGGTCGCTGCTGCTGGCCGACGGCACGTCGCTCGACCTCGAGTACAACACGGTGTCCGCGAAGCTGGTGGCCGAGATCGACCGCTCCGTGCGGCGCCGCCCGGCCCCGGACGAGCCGCCGGTGAGCCTGCTCCCGTCCGTCCGGGTCACCGACCACTACTTCAACTCCCTCCTGGTCGAGTTGGCCTCCGGGACGGACGCGCCGGTGCACCCGATCCACGTCGAGGAGCGCGGACGCCCGTGCCGCGACGAGCGGCTGCGCCATCGTGTCTCCACCGGGCTGATGCTGCTGGAGACCCCCACCGAGCTGGTGATCGTGAACCGCGGCGTCGCGACCCGGTCCAGGTTCCGCTGGGCGAACTACGCGTCCAACGTGCTCACGATCCCGTTCGACACGATGACCTCCTACAGCGTGGTGCGGCCCACCGCCGACCCGCCCGGCCAGTTCCACCGCCTGGTGATCGGGTGCGAGCGCCAAGTGGTCTCCCAGCCCTGCCTGGTGGGCCCCGACGAGGTCGCCACCCTGCTCGCCGCGCACGGGGTCCGTCCGGCCTGAGCGATCCGCGTCGCGGGCGTCATCTCATCCGCTGGGCGGGGTTTGCCATTCGTGACAGCATGGGGGCATGCTCGTCCGCTTCCTCGCCAGTGCCGCGGCCCTCGCCGTGGCCACCTGGCTGGTCCCCGGTATCACCGTGGAGAAGCCCGATCTCACCAGCCAGGTCATCACGATCCTGATCGTGGCCGCCATCTTCGGCGTCGTGAACACGATCATCAAACCGCTGTTCAAGTTCGTCACCGCGCCGCTGATCCTGCTCACCCTCGGCATCTTCCTGCTCGTGATCAACGCCCTGCTGCTGATGCTGATCTCCTGGCTCGCCGGCGAGATCGGCGTGGGCTGGCACGTGGACGGCTTCGGATCGGCCTTCTGGGGCGGCCTGATCATCTCGGTCGTGAGCTTCATCCTCAACGCCTTCTTCGGCAAGAAGGGCGAGGTGCACCGGTGAGCGACGTGACCGTGCTGTTCATCTGCTGGGGCAACATCTGCCGCTCGCCGATGGCGAAGGTGGTGGCGGACGGCTACGCCGAGTGCGAGGGACTCTCCGGCGTCACCTTCACCAGCGCCGGGGTGAGCGCCGAGGAGACCGGCCACGGCATGGACCCCCGCGCCATCGCGACGCTGGAGGCCGCCGGCTACCACCCGGCAGCGCACCAGGCCCGGCGGATGACGCCGGAGGAGATCCGCTCCGCGACGATGGTGATCGGCATGCAGTCGATCCACCTGCGCAAGATCCTCGAGATGGTGCCGGGCAAGCACCCGCTCTACCTGCTCAGCGACTTCAACCCGAACGCCACCCCGGGGTCGGCGATCGAGGACCCGTGGTACGGCGACGACTCCGACTTCGCGGTCACGCTGGCGCAGATCGAGGGCGCGATGCCCGAGGTGATCAAGCGGGTCCGCGAGTTCGTCCGCGCCGCCTCCTGACCGTTCGCCCCGGAATTCGTCCCCGGTCCCGGAATTCGGGCGCAGCGACGGTTTTGGGCAGCGTTTGCGGGCGGTCGCGGCGATGAGGACGGTCCGCAGCGCGCCGCCTCGTGCCACCTTTGCCGCGCGCATGGCAGGCTGGTGGCATGCACATCCTCGTTGTCGATGACGACCAGGCGGTCCGCGACTCCCTGGCCCGGTCGCTGCACTACTCCGGCTGGGAGGTGACGACGGCCGGCGACGGCATCGAGGCTCTCGCACGGCTGTCCGCCATGCGTCCGGACGCCGTGATCATGGACGTGATGATGCCCCGGCTCGACGGGCTGGAGACCACCCGTTCGCTGCGCGCGTCCGGCAACGACGTCCCCATCCTCGTGCTCACCGCCCGGGACGCGGTCGGCGACCGCGTCGACGGCCTGGACGCCGGGGCCGACGACTACATGGCCAAGCCGTTCTCGTTCGACGAGCTGCAGGCCCGGCTGCGGGCCCTCACCCGGCGGGCCCGCCCCGCCGGCGACGAGGTTGGCGCGGAGGTGCTCACCTTCGCCGACCTGAGCCTGGACGTGCAGACCCGCGAGGTGACCAGGGCCGGACGCCGGATCAGCCTGACCCGCACCGAGTTCGCCCTGCTGCAGACGTTCCTGGAGAACCCGCGCCGCGTGCTCGAACGCAGCTGGCTCCTGAACGAGGTGTGGGGGTTCGACTTCCCCACCACCGCCAACTCCCTCGAGGTGTACATCGGCTACCTGCGCCGCAAGACCGAGGGCGAGGGTGAGTCCCGGCTGATCCACACCGTGCGCGGCATCGGCTACGTGCTGCGCGAGACCCCGCCGTGATCCGCTGGCTGCGATCCGTCCTCTCGGTCAACAACCGGCCGCTGCACGACCGGCTCGCCGCACTGGTGTCGGCGGCAGTGGCCGGCGCGGTGGCGATCACCGGCGTGGCCGCGTACATCATCACGACGGTCGCCGTGTACAACCAGCTGGACGACGAGCTGTTCAACATCGCCCAGGTGACCGCGAACTGGATCCGCGGCGACGCCGAGTCGATGGGCGGGCTGAACAGCGACGCCCTCGCCACGGCGAACGTGACGATGATGCTGGTGCGCTCGGACAACGACAAGATCTACCCGCCCGGACCCGGCAGCCACCTGGAACCCAGTGCGACCGAGCGTGCGATCGCCCGCACCCAGATCGGCTCGTCGGCCCGCACCGGGGTGGACACGGCCGGCAACCCGTACCGGATCGTGGCGATCCCGCTCACCGACTCCTCGCCCGAGGGCGACAAGCACTACGCGCTGCTGCTCGGGCGTCCGCTCGGACCCACCGACCAGATCCTGCGGATCCTCGCGTTCTCGCTGCTCACCTTCGGCCTGCTCGCGGTGCTGGTCGCCGGTGCCATCGGCTGGGTGATCGCACGGTCCGGCCTGCAGCCCATCCAGCGGCTCACCGACGCCGTGATCCGGGTCACCGAGACCGACCAGCTGCAACCGATCGAACTCGGCGGCATGGACGAACTGACCGACCTGACCCGCTCGTTCAACACCATGATGAGCGGCCTGAGCTCGTCCCGCGACCGGCAGCGGCGGCTGATCGCGGACGCCGGCCACGAGTTGCGCACGCCGCTCACCTCGTTGCGCACGAACGTGGAACTGCTGATCGCCGACGAGCGGCAGGGCATGCTGCCGCCGGGCGCGCGGGCCGAGATCCTGCGCGACATCGCAGCCCAGCTGGGCGAGTTCACCCAGCTGATCGGCGACCTGGTCCACCTCTCGCGGGAGGACAAGGTGGAGGCCCATCCCGAGCCGATCGACCTGCGCGACGTGGTGAACAGCGCGCTGGTCCGGGCCCGGCGCCGCGGGCCCAACCTCGACTTCGACGTGGCGCTCGACCCGCTCTACCTCGTGGGTGAGCCGGACAGCCTGGAGCGCGCGATCACGAACC
>JAXGTK010000125.1:0-8101 GCA_040774965.1 Propionicimonas sp.
CCCTCGGGCGAGGTGCAGACCTACCTGCGGCTGGGGCAGTACTCCGAGGCGCTGGCATCCGCGGCCGAGTTCCGGGACATCTTCGGCCCGGAGAACTTCTACGTCGAGCTGATGGACCACGGCCTCGACATCGAGAACCGCGTCCGCAAGGGACTTCTCCAGCTGGCCAAGGACCTGCAGCTGCCGCTGGTCGCCACCAACGACCTGCACTACGTCCGGGCCGAGGACGCGGAGGACCACGACACCCTGCTGTGCGTCTCCGCCGGCGCGAACAAGGACACGCCCAACCGCTTCCGGTTCGACGGGAACGGCTACTACCTGAAGTCGCCGCAGGAGATGCGCGCGCTGTTCGCCGACCTGCCGGAGGCCTGCGACAACACGCTGGCGATCGCCGAGCGCTGCAGCATCTCCTTCGCGGAGGGCACCGGCACCTACATGCCGCAGTTCCCGGTACCGGCGGGGGAGAGCGAGTCCTCCTGGTTCATCAAGGAGGTCCTCCGCGGCCTCACCGTCCGCTTCCCCGACGGCGTGCCGGACTACGCGACCGCCCAGGCCGAGTACGAGCAGGACGTGATCATCGGCAAGGGCTACGCCGGCTACTTCCTCGTGGTGGCCGACTTCATCAACTGGGCCAAGCGCAACGGCATCCGGGTGGGTCCGGGACGCGGGTCCGGCGCCGGCTCGATGTGCGCGTACGCGATGGGGATCACCGACCTCGACCCGGTCCCGCACGGCCTGATCTTCGAGCGCTTCCTGAACCCCGAGCGTCCCTCGATGCCCGACTTCGACGTCGACTTCGACGACCGCCGCCGCGGCGAGGTGATCCGCTACGTCACCGAGAAGTACGGCGACGACCGGGTCTGCCAGATCGTCACCTACGGCACGATCAAGGCCAAGCAGGCCATCAAGGACGCCGGGCGCGTGCTGGGCATGCCGTTCTCCCTCGGCGAGAAGATCACCAAGGCCTACACCCCGCCCGTCCAGGGCAAGGACGTGCCGATCGCCGACGTGTTCGATCCCCAGCACGAGCGCTACGGCGAGGGCACCGAGTTCCGCGAGCTGTACGAGTCCGACCCGGAGGTGAAGCGCGTCGTCGACACCGCGCGTGGCATCGAGGGCCTGAAGCGGCAGTGGGGCGTCCACGCCGCCGGCGTGATCATGTCGTCCGCGCCGCTGCTCGACGTCATCCCGATCATGAAGCGGGAGCAGGACGGCCAGATCATCACCCAGTTCGACTACCCGAGCTGCGAGGCCCTCGGCCTGGTGAAGATGGACTTCCTCGGCCTGCGGAACCTGACGATCCTCGACGACGCGGTGCGGAACGTGACGATCAACCGCGGCATCGACCTCGACCTCGACGCCCTGCGCCGCGACATGACCGACCGGGCGGCCTACGAGCTGCTCGCCTCGGGCGAGACCCTCGGGGTGTTCCAGCTGGACGGCGGGGGACTGCGGTCGCTGCTGAAGCTGATGCGTCCGGACAACTTCGAGGACATCTCGGCCACCATCGCGCTGTACCGCCCGGGCCCGATGGGCGCGGACAGCCACACGAACTACGCGCTCCGCAAGACCGGCCGGCAGAAGGTCGAACCGATCCACCCGGAACTCGCGGAGCCGCTGGCCGACATCCTCGGCACGACGTACGGCCTGATCGTCTACCAGGAGCAGATCCAGCAGATCGCGCAGCGCGTGGCCGGCTACAGCCTCGGCCAGGCCGACCTGCTGCGGCGGGCGATGGGCAAGAAGAAGAAGGAGGTGCTGGAGGCCGAGTTCAAGCCCTTCAGCGAGGGCATGCGGGAACGCGGCTTCTCCGACGCGGCGATCCAGAAGCTGTGGGAGATCATGGTCCCGTTCGCTGCGTACGCCTTCAACAAGGCGCACTCCGCGGCCTACGGCGTGGTGTCCTACTGGACCGCCTACCTGAAGGCGAACTACCCGGCGGAGTACATGGCTGCGCTGCTGGAGTCGGTGAAGAGCGACAAGGACAAGACCGCGCTCTACCTCGGGGAGTGCCGCCGGATGGGCATCCGGGTGCTGCCGCCGGACGTGAACACCTCCGAGGGCATGTTCACCCCTGTGGGGACGGACATCCGCTACGGCCTGGCCGCCATCCGCAACGTCGGCGACAACGTGGTGCGGGGCATCGTGGAGGCCCGCACCGAGCACGGGCCGGCCGGTGACTTCAACGCCTTCCTCGACCAGGTGCCGCTGGTGGTCTGCAACAAGCGCGTGATCGAGTCGCTGATCAAGGCGGGCGCCTTCGACCTGATGGGGCACACCCGCCGCGGCCTGATGGAGTGCTTCGAGCGCCGGGTCGACGAGGTGATCGACCTCAAGCGCAACCAGGCCAACGGCCAGGATGACCTGTTCGGCGACTTCGGCAGCACCGAGAAGATCGCTGCCGCCCCCGTCCCCGACCTGCCCGAGTGGGACAAGCGGGTCCGGCTCGGCTTCGAGCGGGAGATGCTGGGCCTCTACGTGAGCGACCACCCGCTGCTCGGCCTGGAACACATCCTCGCCGCGCAGCGCGACCTCAGCATCGGGGAACTGCGCTCCGACGACGGGCCGCGCGACGGCATGGTGAGCATCGCCGGGATGATCACGCAGGTGGTGCGCAAGCAGACCAAGAACGGGGACCTGTGGGCGATCGCCACGGTGGAGGACCTGGAGTCCGCGATCGAGGTCCTGCTCTTCCCGAAGGTGTACGCGACCGTCGCGGCCTTGCTGGCCACGGACACCGTCGTGAGGATCAAGGGCCGGATCCGGACCAAGGACGAGAGCCTGGAGATGACCGGCCAGGAGGTCGCGTTCCCGGACGTGTCCGAGGACCCGTCCGGACCGCTGGTGATCCAGCTGCCCGCCGTCCGCTGCACGCCCGCCGTGGTGGAACAACTGCGGCACGTCCTGCGGGCCCATCCCGGGCCGACCGAGGTGCGGGTGCGCCTGGTCTCGGCGACCAGCAGCGCGAAGGTGTGGAGGCTCGACGAGGGACTGCGGGTCGCCTCGTCGCGCCCGCTGATGGCCGACCTGAAGGCCCTGCTCGGGCCGAGTTGCGTCACCGCGTGATCCCGGGTCGCGCGACGGGTCAACGGGCACTACTAAGCTGCCATCCGTGAGCACGACCATCACCGAGGAACAGACGCCGCCGCGGCGGGCGGCCTCGGAGCCGTCCGTGCTGGCATGGGTGGCCCTGCTCGCGGGCCTGTCCGCAGTGGTCGGCGCGCTGGCCGCGATGTTCTGGGCCTCGGTCGTGACCGTGCCGACGTGGCGGATCGACGAGGCCACCAGCATGGCCGTGATGAGCGAACGCGGGGTCACCGAGATCGTGGCCGCCGACGTGTGGTTCGTGATCACCGGGGCGATCGTCGGGGTCGGGCTGGGCCTGGTGACCTGGAAGTGGTTCCGTCCGCTCGGCTGGCCGACCGCGCTCCTCGCGGTGGGTTCGGGTCTGCTCGCCGCGATCGTCTGCTGGCAGGTCGGGCAACTGCTCGGCCCGGGCTCGGAGGCCGAACGGGTCGCTGCGGCCGATCCCGGCGCCGTGGTGCCGGCGTCCCTGCAGCTGCGCTCGCTCTCCGCACTCGCCGTGTGGGGATTCGCGGCCGTCACCCCGGTGCTGCTGGTCTCCTCGCTGGGGCCGGACGAGGAGGACCCGTCCACCCGGCGGCGCAGGGATCGGGACAAGGCGAACGTCAGGCCACTGTCCGACGAGACCGGGACCGTCGACGAGCGCGGGGTGCTGACCAGCCCCGAAGAGACCACCGCCTGAGCATGGTCAGCCAGGTCGAGGTCGAACGGAAGTACAACCTGCGCAAGGGGCAGGAACTGCCCGACCTCGGCGGTGTCGTCACCGAGGGACCCGTCGCGGAGTTCGTCCTCGAGGCCACCTACTACGACGCGCCCGACTACCGCCTCACCAGGGCGTGGCAGGTGATCCGTCGTCGCGCCGGCGGGAATGACGAGGGGTGGCACCTCAAGCTGCCCGGCACCAGGCCGGACGAACGGATCGAGTTGCACGCCCCGCTGGCGTACCGCAGGCTGCCCCGGGAGTTCCGCGAACAGGTGGACAGGACGCTCGCCGGTGCGCCGGTGATACCCGTCGCCGTGCTCCGTACCCGGCGCAGGGAACAACAACTCTGTGCGCCGGACGGCACGGTGCTGGCCCTGACGTGCACCGATCACGTCCGGGCGACGGTCGGGAGCCAGGAACAGGAGTGGTGGGAGGCCGAGGTCGAACTGGTCGACGGGGACGTCGCGTTGCTGAACCGGATCGAGGGTGCGCTGAGCCGTGCGGGCATCCACCGCGCGGAGGCCGCCTCCAAGATCGGCCGGGCGCTCGACCGTGCTCTGGCCGCGACCCGGGACGACGACGCGTCGGCCCGGGGCGCGGTGCTCACCTACCTGGCCGAGCAGGTGGGCGTCCTGCAGGACCGTGAGCTCGCGGTGCTCGCCGACGAGCCGGATGCCGTCCACCGCAGCCGCGTGGCCACCCGGCGCCTGCGCAGCGTGCTGCGCACCTACGCCGGGGTCTTCGGCACGGGCACCACGAGGATGCTGCGGGCCGAACTGCGCTGGCACGCCGAGGAACTCGGGGCTCCCCGGGATGCCGAGGTGCTGCGCGAGAAGCTGCTCGCCGGACTGGAGGACCTGCCGGGCCGCGATCGGGACCTGGTCGGGGCCCGGATCGAGTCGGCGCTCACCGAGGCCCACGCGCGCACCCATCGCCGGCTGGTGGAGAGCATGGGCACCGACCGGTACGAGCGACTGCAGCTGGACCTGGAGCAGTTGCTGGCCGCTCCGCGCCTGAACCGGATGGCGGCCGAGCCGGCCGGGGTGGTGCTGCGTCCGATGTTCGAGCAGGCGGTGGCGCGGGTTCGCGAGCTGGACGCGCACGCGTCCGCGCGTCCCGGCGACTTCACCCGGTGGCACGAGGTGCGCAAGGCGGCCAAGCGGGCCCGCTACGGCGCCGAGTTGCTGGTACCGGTCCTGGGCGAGGGCGCGGAGATCCGCCGGGCCCGGTGGGAGGCGGTCACCGAGGCCCTCGGCGCCATGCAGGACGCCGTGGTCGCCCAGAGGGTGATCGGCGAGCTCGCGTGGCACGCCGTCGCCGACGGCCTTCCACGCCTGCCGTTCGACGACCTGCGTCACGCGCAGGACGGGGTACTGCGGGAGTCGCTGGCCCGCGGACGGGCCGCGCTCGTGGTGGCGCTGGAGGGCTGAGCCCTCGCGTGGCGAACCCACCACGCGCGGACGGACCTGCGCGTTGTTCCGCCCGCGCTCAGCGGGCGATGTCGGCGAAGGCCGCCCCGGTGAGGTGGGCCAGGTCGTCGGGGGAGAGCTCGACCTGGAGACCGCGCTTGCCGGCCGAGACGAAGATCGTGTCCCACAACTGGGCGGTCTCGTCGATCACCGTCGGCAATTGGGTGCGCTGGCCCAGCGGCGACACCCCGCCGAGGACGTACCCGGTGGTGCGCGCGACCAGGGCCCGGTCGGCCATGGCCGCCTTCTTGGCTCCCAGCGCGGCCGCAGCGTGCTTGAGGCTGAGCTGGCCCGCAACCGGCACCACGGCCACCGCGAGTTCGGGACGGGTGGCGCCCAGGTCGATGACCAGGGTCTTGAACACCCGCAGCGGGTCCAGGCCCAGCGCGGCCACGGCCTCGTCGCCGTAGTGGGTGCTGTCCGGGTCGTGGTCGTAGGGGTGCAGCACGAACCCGACGCCCGCGAGGGTGAGCGCGGCGGTGGCCGGAGTGCCGCCCGCCATCAGCGGAGGGCCCCCACCAGGGCCACCAGGAGCGGGGCGACGACGAGCGCGGGCAGCAGGTCCCCGACCGGGATCTGCTTGATCCCGGCCAGCCGGATGCCGAGCCCGAGCAGGATCACGCCGCCCGCGGCGCCCAGGGCGTCGATCTGGGCGGCCGGCATGAAGTTGCCCAGCGTGAAGCCGAGCAGGGTGAGCAGCCCCTGGTAGAGCGCCAGCGGGATCACCGCGGCCATCACGCCGATCCCGAAGGACGAGGCGAACGCGATCGCCGCGAAGCCGTCCATCACCGCCTTCACCAGGAGCTGCTCCGAGCCCTGGCCGAGGCCGTCGGACAACGAGCCGAGGATCGACAGCGGGCCCACGCAGAAGACCAGCGTCGAGGTGACGGCGCCCTCGATGAAGCGGCTCCCCTCGGTGCGGGAGGCGAACCGGTCGTGCAGGAGTTCCGCGCCCCGGTCGAGGCGGCGCTCGATCTGCCACAGCGAGCCGATGATGCCGCCGATCAGCAACGCCCCCAGCACGACCAGCAGCCGGGCGTCCGTGCCGACCTCTGCGGCGAGGGCGTCGGAGATGCCGGACGCGACCGCGCGTCCGCCGAGGACGAGGGTGAACAGGCCCAGCGTCATCGTGACGAGTTCGCGGGTGCGTTCGGGGAGCCGGTGACCGACGAGGACGCCGATCGCGCTGCCCACCAGGACGGTGACGACGTTGACCACGGTGCCGAGCCCGATGAACATGCCGCTTAGTCAACCACCCGCCGGCCCCCGCCCGTGCCCACGAACCGCCCGCGAGAACCGGGGGCCGCGCCCCGGCCCGTAGAATCCGAGGGTGCTCAGAACCATCGACCTGCGCGGCACCGCCACACCCGACTACCGCAGCGTGCTGCCGCGCGCGGAGTTCGACGTGGACGCCGCGGTCGCGCAGGTGCGCCCGATCGTCCAGGCCGTGGCGGAGCGCGGGGAGGCCGCGCTCGCCGAGTTTTCCGAGCGCTTCGACCACGTGGTGCCGGACAGCTTCCGCGTTCCCGCAGAGGCCCTCGCCGCGGCAGCAGCCGGGCTCGGGCCCGAGGTGCGGGCTGCGTTCACCGAGGCGATCGCCCGGCGCCGGAGGGTGGCGGAGGCGGAGGCGGCCAGCGTTCCCGTGCACGTGGAACTCGCGCCGGGTGCCGTCGTCGAGCAACGACTGGTCCCGGTCGGACGCGTGGGCCTGTACGTTCCCGGCGGACTCGCGCCGCTCGCGTCCAGCGTCCTGATGAACGTGGTGCCGGCCCAGGTCGCCGGGGTGGCCTCGATCGCGGTGGCCAGCCCGCCGCAGGCGGAGTTCGGCGGCCTGCCGCACCCCAACATCCTCGCGGTGTGCGCGCTGCTCGGCGTGGACGAGGTGTACGCCGTCGGCGGAGCCCAGGCGATCGCGATGTTCGCGTACGGGGTGCCGGGCGTGTGCGCGGGCGTCGACATGGTTACCGGCCCGGGCAACATCTACGTGGTCGCGGCCAAGCGGCTGCTCCGCGGACGGATCGGCATCGACGCGGAGGCCGGACCCACCGAGATCGCCATCCTCGCCGACGACAGTGCCGAGGCGGCGTTCGTCGCGGCCGACCTGATCTCCCAGGCCGAGCATGCCCCCGACGCCGCGTCCGTCCTGGTCACCGACTCGGTCGGGCTCGCCGACGCCGTGCAGGCCGAGCTCGAGCCCCAGGTGGCGGCGACGAAGCACGCCGAACGGATCCGCACCGCGCTGGGCGGCCCGCAGTCCGCGGTCGTGCTCGTCGACGACGTCGAACAGGGCCTGGCCGTGGTGGACGCCTACGCCGCCGAGCACCTCGAGATCCAGACCAGGGACGCGGCGGCGGTCGCGGCCCGGGTGCACAACGCCGGGGCGATCTTCGTCGGCTCCTACTCCCCGGTCTCGCTCGGCGACTACAGCGCGGGCTCCACGCACGTGCTGCCGACGGCCGGCTGCGCCTGCCATTCCTCGGGCCTGAACGTGCACAGCTTCCGCAAGCAGGTGCACGTGATCGACTACTCGCGCGACGCGCTGCTCGAGGTCGCCGGAGTGGTGGAGACGTTCGCAGCGGCCGAGGACCTGCCCGCCCACGGCGCCGCGGTCACGATCCGTCGTCCGGGGTCGCCACGATGAGGCCGGACGTCACCCTGGAAGGCCTGCCGCTGCGCCCGGAACTGGTGGGGGAGGAGCCCTACGGCGCCCCCCAGCTCGACGTGCCCGTCCGGCTGAACGTCAACGAGAACCCCTACCCGCCCGGCGACGACGTCCGCGCGGAGATCGGGCAGGCGCTCGCGGCCGCGTCCCTCAACCGCTACCCGGACCGGGAGGCTCTGGGGC
>JAXGTK010000126.1:0-8088 GCA_040774965.1 Propionicimonas sp.
ACCCGCGCCTACGCCGAACGACGCACCCACGAAGGCAAGACCCGCCACGACATCATCCGCTGCCTCAAGCGCTACCTCGCCCGAGACCTCTACCGCCTCCTCGAACACCCCCAGCCGGCTTGACGAACCATAGGAGCGTCCGGCGCGGGGGGCGCTTCGCCGTCGGGCGCGTCCGGGTGCTACAGTTGAAGCGCGCCGAGTGTGCACCGCCCCTCAGATCGGGCAGGACGGACGCGAAGTTGCCACCGATTCGTCCAGAAATCCCAGTGCAGGAGAAGTCTGCGATCTGGCATTTCAGATCTGGATGTCATTTTTGTGGAGCTCACCTGTGGTGAGCGCGGGGGAGCCTGCCTGACGGCCGGCGTCCGCCCGATCCGAAAGGAAGTCAGTGACCGACACGATCGAAGCCGCGACCCAGGGTGCCAAGCGCCGGGGTTCCGGACTGGAGGGCATGCTGCTGCCTGAGCTCAAGCAGCTCGGCGCGTCCCTGGGCCTGAAGGGCACCGGGACCATGCGCAAGGGGGCCCTCATCGAGGCGATCCAGTCCGCCCAGGGCGGTTCGAAGCCGAAGCAGAACAACGCGCCGAACGGTGCGGACGGGGCCGCCGCAGCCGCGGCCGGAGAGCCGGCCAACGGTGGCCGACGCTCCCGGCGGCAGCACGCGGAGCGTCCCGACGCAGACACCGCGGCACCGGAGGCCCGCACCGAGAGCCACGACGACCAGCCCGCGCTGCCGTCCGGCGACGACGTCGCGACCCGGCTGGAGGCGCTGAAGGCGGAGGGCGGGGGCCGCACCCGGCGCCGCAACGGCGACGACGAGGGCGAGGGCCGCTCGTCCGAGGCGCCCCGCCAGCAGCAGCCGCAGCAACAGCAGCGCAGCAGCAACAACAATAGCAGCAACGACGACGACGACTTCGGCGGCGGCAGCCGGCGCAGCCGCCGCCGGCGCAACCGCGACCGGCAGAACCGGCGCAGCGGTCGGGGCGGGAACGGCGGCAACGCCGGCCTGGAGCGCATGGACGCCGAGCCCGTGCTGTCCGAGGACGATGTGGTGATCGAGATCTCCGGCATCCTCGACGTCCTCGACAACTACGCGTTCGTCCGCACCACCGGCTACCTGCCCGGACCCAACGACGCCTACGTGTCGCTGTCGATGGTCCGCAAGTGGGGCCTGCGCAAGGGCGACATCGTCACCGGCGCGATCCGGGCCCCGAAGGAGGGGGAGCGTCGGGAGAAGTTCAACCCGCTGGTGCGCATCGACACGATCAACGCGGACGCGCCGGAGAAGGCGAAGGACCGTCCCGAATTCCAGAAGCTCACGCCGCTCTACCCGCAGGAGCGGTTCCGCCTGGAGACCACCGCGCTGAACATGACCGGCCGGATCATCGACCTGGTCTCGCCGGTCGGCAAGGGCCAGCGCGGCCTGATCGTGTCCCCGCCCAAGGCCGGCAAGACGCTGGTCATGCAGGCGATCGCGAACGCGATCACGGCGAACAACCCCGAGGTGCACCTGATGGTGGTGCTGGTGGACGAGCGTCCCGAGGAGGTCACCGACTTCCAGCGCACCACCTCGGGCGAGGTGATCGCGTCCACGTTCGACCGTCCCGCCGACGACCACACGACGATCGCGGAACTCGCCATCGAGCGGGCCAAGCGCCTCGTCGAGCTCGGTCGTGACGTGGTGGTGCTGCTCGACGGCATCACCCGCCTCGGCCGCGCCTACAATCTGGCCGCGCCCGCGTCGGGCCGGATCCTCTCCGGCGGCGTCGACTCCGCCGCGCTGTACCCGCCGAAGAAGTTCTTCGGTGCGGCACGCAACATCGAGGACGGCGGTTCGCTGACCATCCTCGCCACCGCCCTGATCGAGACCGGCTCGAAGATGGACGAGGTGATCTTCGAGGAGTTCAAGGGCACCGGCAACATGGAGCTGCGGCTGCGCCGCGACCTTGCCGACAAGCGGATCTTCCCGGCCATCGACCCGGTGGCCTCCGGCACCCGGCGCGAGGAGATGCTGCTCGGCCGCGAGGAGCTGGCGATCATCTGGAAGCTGCGCCGCGTGCTCAGCGCCCAGGAGCCGCAGGCCGGGCTGGAGATGCTGCTCAACCGGATGCGCAAGACCCAAAGCAACCGCGAGTTCCTGCAGGTGATCTCCCGGACCACCCCGAACCCGGAGTAGCCGCCGACAGCCGGCCAACGGGCCCGCGGGTGTCGTCCTCGACACCCGCGGGCCCATTTGCGTCCCGGTTGCCGGAAGGGTGGAGAGTGGTGACGTGAACGCTATGGAGCTGGCCACCGCCGAGCGCACCGACCTCGCCGACTTCCTGGCGACCCTGACCCCACAGGAGTGGGAGGCGGCGTCGCTGTGCGAGGGCTGGCGGGTTCGCGACGTGGTCGCGCACGTGATGAGCTTCGACGTCGACCTGCCGGTCATGTTCCGCCGTGCCGTCCGCGCCCGGTTCCATGACGTCAACCAGGTGGGCGTCGACGAACTCAGGGCGCTGGGTACCGACGAACTCCTCGACAGGCTGCGGGCCCGGCTGCGGCCGCAGCGGCTGGCCACCACCTTCGCGGGAAGGCTGGCCCTGCTCGACGTGACCATCCATCACCAGGACATCCGACGGCCCCTGGGCAGGCCACGCCAGATCCCGGCCGACCGGCTGCGGGTCGTGCTGGGTGACGCCGTGCGCAGCCCCGAACTGCCGGCGTGGCGGCTCGCCCGGGGTGTCCGCCTCGTGCCCACCGACCTGGACTGGGCCCACGGCTCGGGCCCTGAGGTCACCGGGCCGGCGGAATCCATCCTGATGGGCATCACCGGCCGGGCGAGTGCCCTCGGCGAACTGGACGGTCCGGGACTGGCACTGGTGGCCGCCCGGATCGCCCGCTGACCGCGCCGCCGTCCCGGTCCGGCAGCCACGGTCACCGGTCAGAACACCCAGCTCGACACCGGAGCCAGGGGCCACCCGAACGCGGCGGCGGCAGGCAGGAGCGTCCCCGGCCGCAGCTCGGCGACCTGTCCGGCCGCGGCCAGTTCCGCGAGTGACGTGCCGCCGAGGTAGGCCGCGCCGAGCTCGCGGACGTCGAGGGCGAGGTCGGCGTCGGCGTCGGTGCGTTCCACGGTGGCCGGCCCGAAGGCCGGCGCCGCGAGGTGCCAGCGTCCGGCGTTGTCCGCGACCAGGTCGTCGCGCACCTCCAGCACGACGTCGACGGGTGCCTGGTACTGCCGTCCGGCCAGCGCGGCGGGCAGGTCGATGATCCGCGCCCAGAGGTTGTCCTTGGCGGCCGCCCGCCCGGACCGCACGTCGACGAGCAGGCTCAGCAGCGGGTCGTCCGGGGCGAGGCTGCCGGTGTGGAGCTCCTCGGTGAGGTCGAGGTCGAGCAGCCGCGTCCAGAGCACGTGGGACACGGCGGGGTCGGTGGCCACGGTCTCGTTCACCTGGACCGTGCCCGCCGGCCCGGCCGGGCCCCAGTCGCCCTTGCGGCGGAACAGGGCGTAGCCCACGGGCTCGCCGTCGCGTTCCACGACCAGGATCCGTTCCTCCTCGAAGCCGTGCCTGAAGATCGGGGCGTCGCACAGCCACATCGCGGCCAGTTCGGGCGTCTCCCTCGTCACCCAGCCGGGGCGCCCGACCGCGCCGTGGAGGCCTGCGATCAGGTCGCCGTGGCGCTCGGGCGAGGCCTTCTCGATCCGTACCGTCAGCTCCCCGGTGCCGGGTACGTCCCGCAGGGGAGCGAGGCGCGGCAGGGTCAGGTCCACCTGACGGGAGGCCAGCCCGTAGCCGAACCGTCCGTAGATCGCGGCTTCGGCGGCGAACAGCAGCGAGACGGGTTCGCCGCGGTCGCGGCAGTGCGCGAAGTGTTCGGCGATCATCGCGCGGAGCAGGCCGCGACGGCGCCACTGCGGGTGCACCCCCACCCAGGTCAGGCCGGCCACCTTCAGCCGGCCACCGGGTACGGGGCAGTGGCCGAACGGGTAGGAGGAGCGCATCGCGACCAGTTCGTCCGGGCGTCCGGTCCGCACCACGGCCCGCGTCCGGTCCCAGGCGAGCGGGCTCGGCACGGCGAGCAGGTCCTCGAGGTTGTCCGCCGTGGGGAACGCCCAGCGGTCCAGCTCCAGCACGTCCTGCAGCCGGTCCGGGCCGGGAGTGATCATCTCGAAGCCTTCAGGAAGGGTCATGCACCCCACTCTGGCCCACCCGCCCCCGCGGCGCCACGGGAAAGTGGGGGCGCTCCGCGTGCCAGCGCAGCAACGCCGCTCTCACGTGGCGAAGCGAGGGAGTCGGCGGCCTAGGCTCGGGGTGTGGACGACGAGATGCGGGAACGGATCGCGGCGGCGGCGAGGGACGTGCTGGGGAGCAACGACACCGGAACGCTGGTGAAGGCGGCACCGGCCCTCTACCCGCACCAGTGGAGCTGGGACGCCGCCTTCGTCTCGATCGGGCTGGCCACCTTCGACGTCCGGCGGGCGATCGCCGAACTCGAGCACCTCCGGGCGGCGCAGTGGCGCTCGGGGATGATCCCGCACATCGTGTTCAGCCCCGGCACCGGCTACTTCCCGGACGCGGCACGCTGGCGCACGCGGGGCCTGAGCCCCGCCGGGATCGAGACCTCGGGCATCTGCCAGCCGCCCGTCCACGCGATCGCGCTGCGGCGGATCCGGGAGCGTGCCGCCGGCGGTCCCGACGAACCCGTCGTGCTGGACTACCTGCGACGCACGCTCGACTCCTGGCTCGCCTGGCACCGCTGGCTGCACACCGCTCGGGCAGGGGAGTCGGGCCTGGTCACGATCCACCACGGCTGGGAGTCCGGAATGGACAACTCACCCCGGTTCGACGGGCCCTACTCCCGGGTGGAGCCGGGCGACCTCGAGCCGTTCACGCGCACCGACACCCGGCTGGCCGACCCGTCCGAGCGCCCCTCGGAGGAGGAGTACCGGCGCTACCTGTGGCTGGTGCAGCAACTGGCGGACGTCGGCTACCGCGACGACGAGGTGCCCGACGCGTGCGACTTCCGGGTCGAGGACGTGTTCTTCTCCGCCGTCCTCGCCGTCGCCGACGACGACCTCGCGGCCCTCGCCGGGGAGCTCGGACGCACCGCGGACGCCGCGGACCTGCGCGAACGGGCCGACCGCACGCGCTCAGCCGTGGACGCGACCATCGACCCCGCCACCGGGCTCGCCCGCGACCGGGACCTGCGGACGGGGGAGTGGCTCGGCGTGGCGTGCGTCTCCGGCTTCGCCCCGCTGCTCTCCACCCGCGACCCGGCGGTCAGGGCTGCCCAGGAGGCACTCCTGGACTCCCCTGAGTGGCTCGGTGCCCGTGGGCTGGCGTTCGGCGTCCCGTGCTCGACCTCGCCGGCGTCCGCCGCGTTCCAGCCCCGCAGGTACTGGCGGGGCCCGAACTGGCCGGTGCTCACGTGGTTCCTGGCGTCCCAGGCCCGCCGCGGCGGCAACCCGGGGCTGTTCGACCGGCTCCGCGAGGCCTCGCTGGCCCAGCTGTCCGACCTGCAGTTCGGCGAGTACTACGAGCCGTTCACGGCCGAGCCGCTGGGCTCGCGGCGGCAGTCGTGGACGGCCGCGGTCGCCCTGGAGTGGCTGGCTCCCGACCTCGACGCGGGCTGACCCCGTCCGAGACCCGCCTCGCTACGTTCCGGGCGAGGACGCTACGCGGCGGCGCGTAGCGTCGCAGCCCGGGCGTAGCGCCGCGGGGGAGCCGGGATGGGGGCGGGGCCCGGGGTCGGACGAAGAAGCGCGCGGCCGGTTTGGATCGTGGCGGCTGATCAGGCACAATGGTGGGTCGGTTCCGGTTCACGCCGCAGGGGTCCATCCAGCCCCACCATTCACGTCCAGGCGACCCGGGGCTCCAGAACAGGAGAAACCATGAAGCAGGGCATCCACCCCGAATACGTGGAGACCCAGGTGACCTGCACCTGCGGCAACACCTTCACCACGCGCAGCACCGCGAAGAACGGCGTCATCCACGCCGAGGTCTGCGCCGCCTGCCACCCGTTCTACACGGGCAAGCAGAAGATCCTCGACACCGGTGGCCGCGTCGCCCGCTTCGAGAAGCGGTACGCGAAGCAGGTCGCGGACAAGAAGAAGTAGCTTCGTCGACGCCGGGCGCCAGGTCACACCTGGTGCCCGGCGTTTGTCGTACAGGGGCACCGCCCAGCCATCGAAGGAGGAGGACGTCGTGTTCGAGTCCGCAGCCGGCCTGCGCGAGGAGTTCGCCGAGCTGGAGCAGCAGCTGGCCGACCCCGCCGTGCACGCCGACCTCGCCGCGTCCCGACGGATCGGACGCCGTTACGCCGAGCTCACCCCGATCGTGAAGAACCTCGCCTCCCACGAGCAGCTCACCGCCGACCTCGCCGCGGCCCGCGAACTCGCCGAGGAGGACCCGGCCTTCGCCGAGGAGGCGGACGGCATCGCCGCCGAGCTCGCCGAGGTGGAGGAGCGGCTCACCCGCCTGCTCGCGCCCCGCGACCCCAACGACACTGCCGACTGCCTGATCGAGATCAAGTCCGGGGAGGGCGGCGAGGAGTCCGCGCTGTTCGCCGGCGACCTGTTCCGGATGTACTCCCGCTTCGCCGAGACCCGGGGCTGGAAGGTCGAGGTGCTCGACTCCCAGGAGACCGACCTCGGCGGCTACAAGTCCGTGACGCTGGCGGTGAAGGCAACCGGCAGCCCGGACCCGGAGAACGCGCCCTACGGTGTCCTCAAGTTCGAGGGCGGCGTGCACCGCGTGCAGCGGGTGCCGGTCACCGAGTCGCAGGGACGCATCCACACCTCCGCGGCCGGAGTGCTCGTGATGCCCGAGGTGGAGGCGACCGAGGTCGAGATCAACGACGACGACCTGCGCATCGACGTGTACCGCTCGTCCGGGCCGGGTGGCCAGGGCGTGAACACCACCGACTCCGCCGTCCGGATCACCCACCTGCCCAGCGGCATCGTGGTCTCCTGCCAGAACGAGCGCTCGCAGCTGCAGAACAAGGAGTCCGCGATGCGCATGCTGCGGGCCCGGCTGGTGGCCCGCGCGGAGGAGGAGGCGGCCAGCGCCGCGTCCGAGGCGCGCCGTTCCCAGGTGCGCACGGTCGACCGCTCCGAACGGATCCGTACCTACAACTTCCCCGAGAACCGGATCGCCGACCACCGGATCGGCTTCAAGGCCTACAACCTCGACCACGTGCTCGCCGGCGACCTGTCGGCGGTGATCGAGGCGCTGCAGGCCGCCGACCTCGCCCAGCGTCTCGGCAGCGCCGGCTGATGGCCGCCGTGTCCGGGCTGCTCTCCGGGGGCGCCCGCGCGCTGGGCTCCACCGCCGAGGCCCGTACCCTGCTGGCCCACGCCGCCGGCGTGGAGCCCTCGCGGCTCGCCCTGCTCGCCGACGTTCCCGACGAGGTCGCGGCGGGCTACGCCGACCTGTTGGCGCGGCGTGCCGCGGGGGAGCCCGTGCAGTACCTCACCGGACGCGCCTGGTTCCGCACCGTCGAGGTCGCGGTCGCGCCGGGGGTGTTCATCCCGCGCCCCGAGACCGAGGTGATGACCGGCTGGGCGATCGACCGGCTCCGCGAACGCCCCGGTGAGCCCGTGGTCGTGGAGCTCTGCGCCGGCAGCGGAGCGATCTCCGCCGCGATCGCCGCCGAGCGTCCCGGGTGCCGCCAGTACGCCGTGGAACTGTCCGCGACCGCCTGCCGGCTGGCCGAGCGGAACCTCGCCGGGACGGGCGTCGCGCTCGCCGAGGGCGACATGGCCGATGCCTTCACCGAGCTGGACGGCGCGGTCGACCTGGTCATCGCCAACCCGCCCTACATCCCGCTGGAGGCCTGGGAGGGCGTGGCCGCCGACGTGCGTGCCCACGAGCCGGAACTGGCGCTCTTCTCCGGGGCTGACGGCCTGGACGCCCTGAAGGTCGTGGCCCGGGTGGCCGCCCGACTGCTGCGTCCGGGCGGGCGGGTGTGCGCCGAGCACGCCGAGGTGCAGCACCTCTCGGCGCCGCGGGTGTTCGTCGACCACGGTGGCTTCGACCGGGTCCGCGACCACGCCGACCTCAACGGGCGTCCGCGGTTCGTGACGGCGCGGCGGGCACCAGCGGC
>JAXGTK010000127.1:0-8001 GCA_040774965.1 Propionicimonas sp.
TACGCGATGTTCGCCGGCTACTTCTTCTGGTGGCCGAAGATCACCGGACACATGCTCAACGAGCGCCTGGGCAAGATCCAGTTCTGGCTGCTGACGATCGGCTTCCACACCACCTTCCTGGTGCAGCACTGGCTGGGCGTGGAGGGCATGCAGCGCAGGATCGCGGACTACCTGCCCGGCGAGGGGTTCACCTTCCTGAACCAGGTCTCCACGGTCGGCGCCTTCATGCTCGGCGTCTCGATGCTGCCGTTCATCTGGAACGTCTGGATCAGCCGCAACGCGCCGCTGGTGAACACCAACGACCCGTGGGGCTGGGGCCGGACGCTGGAATGGGCGACCAGTTGCCCGCCGCCGCGGTTCAACTTCGACAAGATCCCGCGGATCCGTTCGATCTCGCCGGCCTTCGACCTCGCGCACCCGGCGGACGGCGGCACGTCCGCGGCGGTGCAGGGCGGATCCGGCTCGACCACTCCGGAGGTGGCCCAGTGAAGGCCGAGAGGCTCGTCTTCGGCGTGGTCGCCACGTTCTTCCTGATCGTGGCACCGAGCTACTGGTTCGCGAGCCACGAGGTGATCGGGACGGTCGTGTTCGTGCTCGCCTTCGCGTTCAGCGCGATGCTGACCATGTTCTTCACGATCCAGTCGCGGAAGATCGACCCGCGTCCGGAGGACCGCAACGATGCCGAGATCTTCGAGGGTGCCGGCGAGGTCGGCTTCTTCCCGTCCAGCAGCATCTGGCCGTTCTGGGCCGGGCTCACCGTGATGGTGATGGGTCTCGGTCCGGTCTTCGGCTGGTGGATCACCATCCTCGGTGTCGGTCTGGGTATCTGGGCCGTCACCGGCTGGACCTACCAGTACTACCGCGACGAGTACCAGCACTGAGCTGTCCCGCGTCCGGCTGGTCGGGTTCGTCGAGACCCGGCGCGTGGACCGGATCAGGAACCGTCCCCGATACGGTCCACCGGCCGACGGCGGATAATGCGGCCATGATCTCGCAGGCGCTGGCCCGTCGGCTCGGTGAGGCGGGCGTGCGCTGGCGTCCGCAGGCGGGCGACCGGTTCGCCGTCCGCTCCCCCGAACTGGAGGGCGAGGTGTTCACCGTCGCCGACATGGTCGTGGAGGCCCGCGAGTACCCGACCGGCACCCTGCTGGCCTTCAACGGCACCACCGAGTGGGCGCTGGATTCCGTCCAGCTCGACCAGGCGCTCTGGCTGCCGCTGGAGCACCAGTTGCGCGACCTCCTGGGGCCGGCGTTCCGCACGCTCTCCCTGGGGCCCTCCGGCTACGAGGTGCTGGTGCAGGTTCCGGGCCGCCCGGCCGGGGAGACGTTCACGGCGGACGACCCGGCGGACGCCTACGCGCTGGCGCTGCTCGCGCTGGTCGGCGCGGTCCTCGCCTGATCGGCGCCCGCCGCCGGTCACCCACCCGGGGTCTGTGACGGGGCGGCCGCGATCTCCTACGCTCGATTCCCACCGATACATGGGGGGACCGGTATGGGCGTTCCACGGCGTGGCTGGGTGTGGCTCGGCGGCGCTGCCGCCGCGGCGGCCACGGTCGTCGGCCTGGGCAGGGCGGCCGTCCATCGCACCGACCCCCGCTTCGCGGCCCTCGCGGCCGAGGCGTTCTCGACCTGGCTGCCGCACGCGTCCCGACCGGTCGGTGAGGACTCGGAGTCGTTCGCCGTGTCCGGGCACCTCGACGTCGTGGTGGTTCGCCGAAGGCTCACCTTCGCGTCCGCGCCGGACGCCCGCCGCGCGCTCGCCGAGGCGCGCGAGACGGCCCTGTCCGACGGCTGGCGTTCGTGCGAGGACTGCGGCTGGGAGAAGCTCGGGATCGACGCCGACCTGGGGCTGCACCTGGACGGGCCGGTGCTGGTGATCACGCTGCGGGCGTTCAGCCCGGCCGGGCTGTTCGACCTGGTGCTCGCCGGCCAGCACCGTTCCTGACCCCGTCCCGTGGCCGACCCATTGACTCCGGTGCGGGTGCGGAGCAAGGTCGAAGCATGAGCAACACCGAGCATGCCGAAGGCGTCGCACGACGGATCCTCGTCGGCGTGGACGGCTCCGAGGACGGCCTGCGCGCCGTGCGCTACGCGACCCGGGTGGCCCTCGCCACGGACGCCGGGGAGTGGATCGTCAACGTGGCCGACCCCGGGGCGATGGTGACCGGGATGTGGGAGCTGGTGGTGACCACCGAGGCCCTGCAGGAGGCAGGCCAGGACATCGTCGAGCAGGCGGTCGAGGTCGCCACCGGACTCGGCCTGCCGCGCGAACGGATGACGCTCGAGGTCCAGATCGGGAAGGCCGCGGAAGTGCTCGCCGAGCTGAGCGCGAAGGCCGACCTGCTGGTGGTCGGACGTCGCTCGATGAGCGGCCTCGAGCGGATGTTCGTCGGTTCCACGAGCGTGGCCGTCGCCGGGATGGCGCAGTGTCCCGTGGTCGTGATCTCGGGCAGTTCGACGCCGCAGGAGACCGGGGGGCAGGGTACGGTCGCGGTCGCGATCAGTTCCTGGCCGCCGCACAGCGCCGCCCTCGACTGGGCGGCGAGCGAGGCCGCGTTGCGCAAGGCGCGGCTGCGGGTGGTGCACGTCGTGCCGGCCGAGGCGGGCACGCAGCCGTCCGCGCTCGCCGCCGCCACCGCCGAGCTCGAGAAGCACCTGGCACCGCTGCGCGAGCAGCACCCGGACACCCCGGTCGACCTCGAGGTGCTGATCGGCACGCCGATCGACGAGCTGGTCGCGCTGAGCGGGACGGTCGACCTCCTGATCCTCGGCGTGCACCCCGCGCACCTGCGCGGCCTCACCCGGGGAGTGCTCGCGCACGCGCACTGCCCGGTCGGGCTCACCCGGTAGCCCGGGGCCGTCAGTCGAGGAAGATGTCGGGCTGCAGGTCCGCCTCCGGCGTCCCGGGGACGGCGGCGTAGCCGGACAGGTCGCCGATCCCTGCCTCGGCGAGCACGTCCTCGACGATCAGCGACCGTCCGGTGTACTCCCGACCCGGCCGGCACAGCACGAGGTGGGCGGCGTCGGCGTACAGCTCCGGCGTCCGGCTGGCCCGCATCATGCGCTCGCCGCCGAGGGCGAACCGGACGGCAGCGGTCGCGATCGTCGTGCGTGGCCACAGCGTGTTCGCGGCGATCCCCTCGCTGGAGAACTCCGCGGCGAGACCGAGCGTGGCCAGCGTCATGCCGTACTTGGCGAGCATGTAGCCCGGGAACGCTCCGAGCCACTTCGGGGCGAGGTTGAGCGGTGGCGAGAGCGAGAGGATGTGCGGGTTGCCGGACCGGCGCAGCCAGGGGAGCGCGGCCCGCGACAGCATGAACGTCCCGCGCACGTTCACGTCCTGCATCAGGTCGTAGCGCTTCTCGGCGAGCTCGAGCGTTCCGGACAGGTCGATCACGGAGGCGTTGTTCACCACGATGTCGATGCCGCCGAACTGCTCGGCCGTGGCCGCGACGGCGCCGGCGATGTCGGCGTCGGAGCGGACGTCGCCCACGATCGGCAGCGCGTGGCCGCCCGCGGCCTCGATCGCGGCGGCGGCGGTGTGGACCGTGCCCTCGAGCTTGGGGTGCGGGGTGCCGGTCTTGGCCAGCAGGGCGACGTTCGCGCCGTCCTGCGCCGCGCGCACCGCGATCGCCAGCCCGATGCCCCGGCTGCCGCCGGAGACCAGCAGCGTCCGTCCGGCCAGCTCAGGCATCCCGGCGCCTTCGGGCGGCGAAGGCGGCGACCCGGGCCCGCGACTCGTCGGTGTCGAACGCCCGGCCGATCGTGGCGGCCTCGTCCGCGGCGCTCTCGGCGAGCGGACGGGTCGCTGCGGCGCGGACCAGGCGCCGGGCCTGGCCGTAGGCGTTCGTGGCGCCCTCGAGCCAGGCGCGGGCGACCTGTTCGGCCCGCGCGGCCAGCTGGTCGGGAGGGACGACCTCGGCGACGAGGCCCCACTCGAGCGCGGTGGTCGCGTCGAGGGCCAGGTCCGTCAGCAGCAACCGCAGTGCCCGGGATTCGCCGATCGCGCGGGGCAGCAGCGTGGAGACGCCGAGGTCGGGGGTGAGTCCGATGTCGGCGTACTTCGAGACGAACCGTGCCGTGCTCGACGCGACGACGTAGTCGGCGGTGAGCATCAGGCCCAGACCGCCGCCGGCCACGGCTCCCTGGACGGCCGCCACCACCGGCCTGTCCGAGCCGAGCAGCGCCCGGCTGCCTTCGTTGATGACCTCCGCCAGCCGCGTCACGGCTGCGCCGCCGTCGCCGGAACCCGCCATGTGCACCACGTCGCCGCCCGCGCAGAACGCCGCGCCGGCCGCGTCCAGCAGGACGGCGCCGACCTGCGGGTCCGAGGTGACGGCGAGCGCCACGTCCCGCCAGCGCCCGGCCATCTCCGCGTCCACCGCGTTCAGCGAGGCGGGCCGGTTCAGCGTGACGCGGGCCAGGCCGTCGGTGATGTCGAGCAGGACGGTGTCGCTCACGGGCGTCCTCCGGTCATGCGGTTCAGCCTAGGAGCCCGGCTGGGGATAGTCATGGAAGGACCCGGGCAGATTGCCGACGATCAACGTTCAGATTATTGTGAACGATATGAACGATGATCGGACTGCCGCATCCGCCCGGGTGAGCGAGGACCTGGCCCGCCTCGCCGAGCTCACGGGCGGCACACCCAGCGCCGGCCGTCTGTGGGCGCTGCTGTGGTTCTCGGACCGACCGCTCTCCCTGGAGGAGCTCGCCGAGCGTGCCGGGCTGGCGAAGAGCGGCGCCAGCATCACCCTGCGGCGCCTGGTCGATGCCCGCCTCGTCCGACGACTACCCGCCGGCCCCGACCGGCGCAGCTTCTATGCGGTGACCGACTCGCCCTGGGTGGTGGTCGAGCAGTGGCTGCGGGCGTCCGTCGTTCCCGAGTTCGAGATCCTCGACGGCGCCGCCGGGCTCGGGCTGGCGCAGGCGGACGCTGACGACAACCCTGTCCTCGTCGAGCGTTTCACCGCCTGGCGCGGGTTCCTCGCCGAGGCGAACCGGGTCGTGGCCCGGATCCTGGACGAGATCCCGCGGGAAACCGCCCCGGGCGGGGGTGCGCCACGATGAATCGCAAGGTCCTGCTGTTCGCCCCGGCGGCCTTCAGCCTCGCCGAGACCTCCCGGATGGTCGAGATCGCCAAGGGTGTGGCCCGCGACCCGCAGGCGTCGCAGCGGTTCGAGATCCGCTTCGTCTCCGAGGGCGGCGACTTCGAGTCGCTGATCGAGGACAACGGGTTCCCGATCGAGCGGGTCGAGCCACGCCTCACCCCGGAGAAGATCGCGCACGTGTTCGCCGTCAACGACGAGGAGAAGTTCGCTCCGGCCTACTCGCGCGCGGAGATGATCGAGAAGGTCACCGGCGACCTGGTCGTCCTGGACCGGCTGCACCCCGTCGCAGTCGTGACCGGCTCCTACCTCAGCATGCCGTTGTCGTGCCGGCTGCGCGGCATCCCGGTCGTGTGGGCCGTCCAGTCCACCTGGCTGCCCGGCTTCTTCGCGACCGGTGCGGGTACCACCGACGACCTTCGCCCACCGGTTCTGAAGCGGGTCGTCGACGCCCTGCTCTACCCGCTGTTCCGCGGCTGGATGTGGTACGGGTTCATCCATCCGGTGAACCAGGCGGCCCGTCATTTCGGCGTGCAGGGCTTCCGGCCCGTCCTGAGCTTCTTCCACGGGCACACCTCACTGGTGGCCGAGCCGCCGGGCTTCACCGACATCCCCCTGCCGGAGGACCACTTCCACATCGGGGCACTGCTGCCCACCGGGGAGTTCTCGCTGCCGCCCGAGGTGGAGGCGCTGCCCTCCGATCGTCCGCTGATCTACTTCGCGATGGGATCCTCCGGGGTGGGGCACGTGGTCGCCGACCTGCTGGAGAGCTTCCGCGATCTGCCGTACCAGGTGGTCGCGCCGGTGAAGGCCCTGATCGCCGGGGAACAGGTGGACGTGCCCTTGAACGTCCTCGTCACCGACTGGTTGCCGGCCCTCGAGATGAACCGGCGTGCGGACCTCGCCCTCATCCACGGCGGCATCGGCACGGTGCTCACCGCTGCGCTGGCCGGTCGCCCCGTGGTCGGAGTCGGGATGCAGCCCGAGCAGGTCGCGAACATCTCCTGCCTGGTGCGCAAGGGCTTCGCGCGGCGGGTGGGCAGGTCCCGCAACCCGAAGAAGCTGGTCACCGAGGTCCAGGCCGCGATCGCCGAACTGCTCGCCGACGACACCGCACGGAAGTCGGCCGCCGCCTACGCCGAGTCGATCAGGGGTTGGGAGGACGGCTCCGCCCGGGCGTCCGCGCTGCTCGTCGAGCGCTACGGCTGAGGCGTTCCGCGGCGACACGCATTCGTGTACTGTGTCGGTACACGAACAGGAGGCTCACGAACCATGCCACGTGTCGCACAACCTCTCGACGCCGGGCGCCGGCAACGTCTCCATGCCGTGGCCGCGGAGGAGTTCGTCGCCCACGGGTACGAGCGGGCGTCACTGAACCGCATCATCGAGCGGGCCGGGATCGCGAAGAGCTCGTTCTACCACTACTTCGAGGACAAGCGTGCGCTCTACGCCGACCTGGTCGCGCGCCTGGAGCGCACCGTTCGGGAGGGGCTTCGTGATCCCGGGATCGACCGCCTGACCGCGGACGAGTTCTGGCCCGCGGTCGAGGAGCTGGTCCGGGGCCTGGCCGGGGTGCTCGACGAGGCGCCCGAACTCGCAACGGTTGCCCGGGTGCTCTACGGCGCGGGCCCGACGGAAGCGAGCCCCGAGTTGGCCGGCCTGCTGGAGGACGCACGCACCTGGGCGGAGCGGGGGATCAGGCATGGACAGGACCTGGCGGTGGTGCGGCGTGACCTGCCGCCCGACCTGCTCGCGAGGCTCGTGCTGGCGGTGTTCGTCGAACTCGACCGGTGGGCACTGGAACACTTCGACGACCCGCTCACGCCCGCGACCGCGGACACCACGCTGCGCATGCTGTTCGCCACGCTCAGGGGTGCGGACCGGTGAGCACCGTCCTGTTCGCCCCGGTCACCTTCAACCTCGCCGAGACCACCCGGATGATCCAGGTGGCGCGAGCCCTGCCTGCGGGCCTGCAGCCGGTCTTCATGGGGTACGAGAGAGACTACGTGAGCCTGATCCGTGACGCCGGGTTCGACTACCGCCCGCTCGAACCGGCCTGGACGGACGCGCAGCGCCGGCAGGCCATGGACTTCGACCAGGGCCGCACGATGAAGAGCCCCTTCACCGACGAACTCGTGGCGACCAGGGTCGCGACCGAGCGCGCGCTCATCGCGGAACTGTCGGCGAAGGCCGTCGTCACCGGCTCGAACCTGACCTCGTTCGTGGCGGCGCGCGCCGAGGGTGTGCCGCTGTTCTACCCGGTCCCCTTCGCGCTCACCGAGCCGCAGGTGGCCCAGGCGCGGCGGCTGTACCTCATCCAGGGCGACGGCGCACCCGCACGGATCGCGGACCGGCTGGCCAGCGCGGTGCTGCGGGTGGTCTACAACCGGCTCCCGCTGGCCCCGGGGGCGTTCGCGAAGGTGGCCCGGGCCAACGGGGTGCGTCCCACGCGGACGGTCGGATCGCTGATCCGGGCGGACGTCAACCTGCTCACCGAGATGCCCTGGGAACTGGCCGGCTTCGACCTGCCGTCCGACTTCGAACGCGTGGGACCGATCTTCGCCCACATCGACGCCGCCCTGCCGGAGATCGTCACCGAGCTGGCCGGTGCCGCCGAACCACTCGTCTACCTGGGCCTCGGCTCCTCCGCGAGCAGGGACCTGGCCCTCACCGTGGCCGACCAGCTCGGTACGCTGCCGGTCAACGTGGTGGCGCCGATCAGGCACTACCTCCACCCGGGGGACCGGGTGCCCGACAACGTGCACGTCGTGGACCTCCTGCCGGCCCACGAGCTCGGCGGCCTGGTGGACGCCGCCGTGCTGCACGGCGGCCAGGGAACCGTCCAGACCGCGTGCGCCACGGGCGTGCCGTTCGTGGGCATGGGCCTGCAACCGGA
>JAXGTK010000128.1:0-7547 GCA_040774965.1 Propionicimonas sp.
GCGACGCTACGCGGCGCCGCGTAGCGTCCTCGCCCTGGGCGTAGCGCCGCGCGCGGACCGCTGCGTCAGCCAGTGACGGCCCCGGCCCGTTCGGCCTCGGTCGCGGCGGCGAGTTCGACCAGCCTCGCGGCGCCCGCACCCGGTGGCTGGGCCCCGGCCCAGACGGCCTGGAGCGGGCGTTCGACCTGCAGCCCCTCGACCATCACCGCCCGCAGTTCTCCGGACGCGACGGCGGCCTGCACGGCGTGTTCGCTCAGCACGGCCGGACCGGCGCCCGCCGCCACCGCGATCCGCACGGCGACGTTGCTGGCCAACTCCAGGGCAGGCGCGGCGAGGAGGTGCCCGGCCAGCGCCTGCTCGAAGCTCACCCGGGTGCCCGAGCCCGGCTCGCGCACCACCAGGGGGGTGGACGCGAGCTCGGCCAGGCCGACCGGCCGCGTCCGCCGGGCCCAGTCGTGGCCGGGGTCCACGACCACGACCAGCCGGTCGGTGGTGATCCTGCGGCGCCCGACCGGAACCGTGATCGTGGTCGGGAGCCCGGGGCTCTCCACGAAGCCGAGCACGCCGCCGCTGCTGACCAGGCGTCCGACCTCCGCGGAGTTCGTGACCGTGAGCGCCACCTGCGTGGCCGGGTCCTCGGCGCGCAGGGCGGCGAGCCAGCGGGGGAGGAGGTCCTCGGCGATCGTCTGGCTCGCGGCGATGCTGAGCTGTGCCTGGTGCGTGTGGTCGAGTGCGGCGGCTCCGGCGACGAGTTGCTCGTTCTCCTCCAGCACCCGGCGAGCCCAGTCGACGACCACCGCGCCGGCGGGGGTGAGGGTCGAGCCCCGCGGCGTCCGCTCGACCAGGGTGAGCCGGAGCTGGCGTTCCAGCCGGCGCAGGGCCCTGCTGACGTTCGGCTGGGCGACATCGAGGACGCGGGCGGCGGCCGAGACCCCGTGCTGCTCGGCCACGGCCACGAGCACCACCAGGTCGCTCACGAGTGGGTAGTCCCGGAACCCCGACCTTCGCACTGTCATATCAGGAACGTATCACTAGGATACCGAATTGCTGTCTTCCGCCATAACTCGCGGATTCCTAGGCTGGCGCCATGACAGAATCCGGGACCGTCGCCACTCCTACGTCCGAAGCAGCCCCGCCCGCCTTGCGCAGGATCGGTCCGGGACTCGTGGTCTCGCTGGTCGGAGCAGCGCTCGCGGTGGGCCTGAACGTGCTCGTACCCGCGGCGAGCCCGATGCTGGTCGCGATCATCCTCGGCGCCGTGCTCGCCAACGTCGTGCCCGGCGGGATCCCGGACGTGCTCGCGCCCGGGCTGGCGGTCTCGGCGCGCCGGCTGCTCCGCCTCGGCGTCGTGCTGCTCGGCCTGCAACTCGTGCTCGGCGACATCCTGGCCCTCGGCTGGACGGTGGTGGTCGGCGTGGTCGCGATCGTGGGCGGCACCATCGCGGCCACGATGGCGCTCGGTCGGCTGTTGAAGGTCGACAGGACCCAGACCCTGCTGATCGCCGCCGGCTTCTCCATCTGCGGGGCCGCGGCGGTCGCCGGTATGGAGGGCGTGCTGACCAAGCGCAAGGACGAGGAGGCCGCCACGGCGGTGGCGCTCGTGGTGGTGTTCGGCACCCTGATGATCGCGATCATGCCCACTCTCAGCGCCCTGCTCGGCCTCGATCCCCGTACCGCCGGCATCTGGACCGGCGGCTCCACCCATGAGGTCGCGCAGGTGGTCGCCGCTGCCGGCATCATCGGCGCCGCGGCACTGAAGGTCGCGATCGTGGTGAAGCTCGCCCGCGTGCTGATGCTCGCCCCCGTCCTCGGCGTGGTCTCCTGGCGCCAGCGCAGCGAGGCGGCCGGAGAGGGCCGCACCAGGCCGCCGCTGGTTCCGCTGTTCGTCGCCGCCTTCCTGGCGATGGTGGTGGTGCGAAGCCTCGGCATCGTGCCGGACGGCGTGCTCTCGGTGGCGAAGCTCTTCCAGGCGTGGTTGCTCGCCGCGGCGATGTTCGCCCTCGGCACCTCCGTGCACCGCTCGGTGCTGCGCCGCACGGGCGGCCGTCCGGTGGTGCTGGCCACCCTGGCCACTCTGGTCGTGATGGCCATCGCGGGCGTGGTGGCCCTCGCCTCGCGCTGAGCCGGACACGGTTCGGCAACGAGTTCGGGCTCCCGTGGCGCGTCGGCAGGGCGGTCTTGGGCTGAGGTTGGACCATGGGGGCGTGGCAGATCAGGATCGCAGGACGGCGAGGCGGCGGACGGTGGCGCGTTGGGGGAGGGCGACCGTTGTCGTCCTCGGAGGAGGGCTGGCGGTGACGCTGGCTGCGTGCGCGCAGACGGGCAGCACCGACTTCACCCCCGGGCCGGTCGAGACGATCTCGGCGACACCCCCCGCACCCGCGACGTCCGCGTCCCCGTCCGAGTCGGCGACGTCGGCGACGCCGTCAGCCACTCCCACGAAGGCGGCGGTGAAGGCGACCGGCACCATGTCGATCTACGGGGTGGTGTCCAAGGCGCTCAAGGGCACCTGCCAGACGGCGGACGGCGGCCCGACCATCACCCTGGCCGACAACGCGAACGACTTCTACGGCAAGGTCGACGCCACGGTGGTGCTCGCCGAGTCCAGGCAGAGCGTCGTGGCTGTGGAGTCCACGTTCGAGGAGGACTCCGAGGGCTTCACCTGGGCCCTCACGTACTCCTCGGCGAATCCGGTCGACGGCACCTCGGCCACGGTCACGTCCTCGGGCAGCACCTACACGATCTCGGGCAAGCTGCAGTCGGAGGAGACCCGGAAGGGCAAGACCCGCACCGAGATCCTGCCCTTCAAGATCGTCGCGAAGTGCGCCTCGAGCGACTGGTGAGCCGGCTCAGGGCAGCTTGATCGCGCTGGTCCTCGACGACAGCTTCGACAGCGTCGCGTAGCCGCCCTTGTGCCCCGTGATCTTCACGGTGATCCGCTTGCCGAGGCTCGCCTTCGTGAGCTTGAACGTGGACTTGGTCGCGTGCGTGATCTTCACCGAGTTGCGGTACCACTGGTAGGTCACCGTCACTCCCTGGGTGTTCCAGGCCTGGGCCACCGACAGCCGCGCGCCCACTTCCCGTGCGCCGTGGATCGCGAGCTTGGTCACCTTCAGGGTTCCCGCGGCGACCTTGGCGGTGGCCTTCGACGACTTGGTGAGCGTGACGAAGCCGTCCAGTTCCCCGGTCACCTTCACGGTGATCGCCTTGTCCTTCTCGGAGGTGGTCAGGGTGTAGCTGGTCCCGGTCGCGTCCTTGATCGCAGCGGAGTTCGCATACCACTGGTAGCTGAGCTTCGCCCCGGACGGGCTCCACGTGCCTGCGGTCACCTTCAGGGTCCGGCCGACCTTCACCGTGCCGCTGATCTTCGGCCTGGGTGCGGACAGGGTGCCGCCGGTGACCGCGGCTGTGGCGGCCGAGGTCTTGCTGGCGGTGTCGTACCCGGTCCGGGTCGCCGTGGTCACCACGGACAGCTTCGCCTTCGAGTCGGCGACCTGGACGGTGTAGGTGGACTTCGTCGCGCCGGAGATGGTCTTGCCGTCGCGCAGCCACTGGTAGGTGAGCTTGGTCGGCGTCGGCTTCCACGTGCCCGCGTCCGCCGTGAGGGTCTCCCCGACCTTCGCGGTGCCGCTGATGTCGGGCGTCGGCGTCGTCGAGAAGGTCGCGTTGGCGACCGCGCCGGTCGTTGCGGACGTCCGGGTGGTCACGGTGTAGCCGGTCCGCAGGCCGCTCACCTCGACCGACAGCTTCGCGCCGGCGTCGGCGGCCTGCACGTCGTAGCTGGTGCCGTCCGCACCGCTGATCGCGGTCTTGTCGCGGTACCACTGGTAGGACAGGCTCACAGTCCCCGGACCCCACGAACCGGCGTCGGCCGTCAGGGTCTGCTCGACCTTGACGGTGCCGGTGATCGTCGGCTCGGCGGAGTCCAGCGCCATGAACAGCGCGGCCCAGGTGTTGTCGTCGACGCTGCCGCTCGTGCTGCGGCCGGCGGTCGCCTGGAACGACTTCAGGGACGCCAGGGTGGCCGAGCCGAACCCGCTGCCGCTCGTGGTGGAGTAGCCGAGTCCGTCGAGCAGTGCGTTGAGAGCCCTGGTCAGTGTTCCGCTGGTGCCGGAGCTCAGCTTGGAGAACAGTGCGCGCAGGGTGTTCTTGCCGGCCTGGCCGTCCACGGTGAGGCCCTTGGCCTTCTGGAACTTCTTGACCGCGGAGACGGTGCCGGAGTCGTACTTGCCGGTGATGCTGGTGCTGTAGCCGGCGGCCTTGAGCAGGTACTGCAGGGCGGTCACGCGGAAGCCGGTGTTGCCGGAGTCGAGCACGAGCCCGATCGGGACGACGTCGTAGTCGGTGAGGTTGTAGGTGTCGATCAGGTCGTCCAGCGTCTTGGCGTAGCTGCTGGAGGACTTCGGCTCCACGACCTTCGCGAGCGCGTCCACGAACTTGGGGATGCTCGACATCACGTCACGCGCGTCGGCGTAGGCCGAGTCGCTGGTGATGGCGGCGGCGTTGCCGTAGAACGAGTTGGTCTTCGAGGAGAACTTCGAGTAGTCCGTCGACCCGATCGTGATGCAGCCGGACTTGTAGATGCCGGCGGCGGAGGCGTGGACGCTGTCGCCGTTGGCGAGCGTGAACGACGGGTAGCGCCGCAGCCCGGCGTAGTAGTCGCGGCTCTTCCAGTAGCTCAGGGTGGTGCGGACCACGCCGTAGGCACGTCCACGGGCCTCGATGATCCGCCAATCGCCGCTCTTGAGCTTCTTGGTCAGAACCGCGACGTGGCCGATGCCGTTCGAACGGGCCGGGTTGTTGCGCAGGAAGACCAGGTCGCCCACGTGCGGTGAACCGGTAACCTTCTTGGTCACGTTGTACTGCGCGGCCGCGAGGTCGGTGATCGGGTTGCCCGAGCGGCCGTAGAGCCACTGGACGAGTTCCGAGCAGTCGAACTTGGGCGGGTTGGGGTCGCTGATCGAGGTCTCGGCGCCGAGCACGTACGGCTTGCCCACCTGGTCGTTGGCGAGCGTGGCGAACTGTGTCTTCGTCATCGTCGCGCTGCACAGGGTGTTGAAGTAGTTGTTCGCCTTGGACACGGCCGAGGACGTGCCCCAGTCACTGGCCTCGATGGCCTGGGCGATCAGCACCGACGCCGGCACCCCGAACTTGTTCTGCGTCTTCTGGGCGACGCTGACCAGGCTCGAGATGAACTTGGTTTTGGCGCTGGACGAGACCGCGCTCGCGACCGGGGGTTGAACGAGGGCAGCGCCCAGTGCAAGGGCGAGCCCCGTCGTCACGGATAGCACTCGTGTCACAACCTTCACAGGTGCTTTGGTACCGAGGGGCTACGGGTGAATCAAGGGTTCCCTTGAGGGTTGGGGTTGGCCCTTCGACTGGCAATACGGTTCCGACTAGGGAATTCAATCCTGAGGAACCTCAAGTGATCGTTCAGGGTTGGGTTGAGGGTTGGTGCGGGGCGCATCGCTTCGCGCGCGGGGGTGCCGACCGGCCCCGGGCGGCGCGCAGGGTACTGACCGGTCAGCTGCGGGTGAGGGTGTAGGTGTCGATGGTCTTCTCGTCAACGTCCTCGAAGGTGAACTCCAGCGAGGTGGCGGTCGCCGTCACGCGCTGGGCTCCCCAGTTGGCCCGGTAGCGGATCCTGCTGCCGGCGACGGGGGTGGCGAAGGTGTAGCGCGGAGCGCCGCCCAGGCCGTTCACGAAGTAGGCGATGCCGTCGCGTCGAACCCTCTCGTAGGTGTGGGCATGGCCGGAGATGACGGCGTCGGCGCCCCACCGGGCGAACGGCCACCGCATGCCGGGGCTGGACCCGTGGGTGCTGTCGGAGGAGTAGGGCGGGTGGTGGTCGAAGACGATGTTCCAGGCCGAGGTGGACGCCGCCAGTTGCTTCTTCAGCCAGGCCGCCTGGGCGGACCGGCTGCTCGTGCCGTCCGGCGCCTCGGAGTTGGAGTTCACGCGAGGCCGTCGGGCTCCGGCTCGGGGTAATTCTCGGACAACGGCGCTCCTCGGGCGGGTAACGGTCCGGGAGTAGTGCCGGACGGCCCGGCGCCCGTGACGCGACCGGGTCAGGTGCTGCGGATCAGCCGGCGTCCCAGCAGGCCGAGCCCGAGCACGCCGAGTCCGGTCGCCACCGACTGCCAGGGCAGTGTCGCTGCGAGCAGCAGGCAGCCGATCAGCCCGGCCACGTTCAGCGCCCGTGGCCACATGCGGGTGGCCCCCACCTGGGTGAACGCCGAGGCGTTGGCGATCGCGTAGTAGACCAGCACGCACAGTGACGAGAACCCGATCGCGTTGCGCAGGTCGGTGGCCATCGCCAGCACCGCGATCACGCCGGTCAACAGCAGTTCGGCGTGGTGCGGGGTGGCGAAGCGGGGGTGCACGGCGTCCAGCCAGCCGGGAAGGTCCCGGGCGCGGCTCATCGCCAGTATCGTCCGGCCGATGCCGGCCATCAGGGTGAGCAGGGCGCCCAGGCTGGCCAGCGCCGCCCCCACCTGGACGACGGGCGCCCAGGTGGCGAACCCGGCCTCGACCATCACCTCGCGCAACGGGGCCGTGGCCGCCGCGAGCCGCTCGGGGCCGAGCGTCGAGAGGGCGGAGAAGCCGACTCCGGCGTAGACCAGCACGGTGATGGCCAGCGCGAGCTGGATCGCCCGCGGGATCGTCCGCCGGGGGTCGACGACCTCCTCGCCCAGCGTTGCGATCCGGGCGTAGCCGGCGAACGCGAAGAACAGCAGGCCCGCGGACTGGAGCGTCCCGTACCAGTTGTCCACGCAGACCAGGCACGACAGGGACGGGACCCCCTGGCCCGCGCCCGGCCAGCCCACGATGATGACCAGGCCGATGCTGACGAGCGTGAGGGCCACCAGCACCGCGGTGACCCAGGCGGTGCGCTGGACGCCGAGCACGTTCACCGCGCCCAGCGCCAGCACGGCCAGGGCGGCGACCAGCCGCTGGACCAGTCCGGGCGTGGGCACGGCGTAGGACGCGAAGGCCAGCGCCATCGCCGCGGCCGAGGCGGTCTTGCCGACGACGAAGCCCCAGCCGGCGGTGAAGCCCCACCACTCGCCGAGCCGCTCCCGGCCGTACACGTAGGTGCCGCCCGAGGTCGGGTAGGCCGTCGCGAGCTGGGCGGACGCCATCGCGTTGAGGTAGGCGACCACTGCCGCCAGCACCAACCCGATCAGCAGGGTGTGCCCCGCGGCGGCCGCCGCGGGGGCGAACACGACGAACACCCCCGCACCGATCATCGAGCCGAGCCCGATCACGAGGGCGCCGCCGAGACCGAGGCGACGCCGGAGGGGGCCCGCTGCGGATGCCAGGTGCCGACCCGCCCCGGGTCGCCCGGCCCCGCCGTGGCCGGCCACGGGGCCCCCCGGCCGAACCCCGGTGGCCCGGGGACGGTTCCTTTCCGGTTCAGGGGGACGGTTCCATTCCGGTTCAGGTGATCCGTCCCCATTCCGGTTCACCGGGCTCCACCCCTTGTCGGGGCTTGAACCGGAATGGAACCGTCCCCGCGAACCGGAAGGGGGGACAGACCTTGCGAA
>JAXGTK010000129.1:0-7459 GCA_040774965.1 Propionicimonas sp.
CCTCCCAGGTGGAACCGTCCCGCAGGCGGAACCGGAAGCCGTCCGCGTCGGCCCCGTCCAGCGCGGCGGCGTCGAGGTGTGCCGGGGAGGCGGGCAGCCGGTCAGGAACAGTGGGAGGGCCACGATCAACACGGCCCACAGCGACCGGCGCACGGCGTCATCATGCCCGCCGATCGCTGGTCACGCCGGGTCGGCAGCGAAGTCGTACGCCGCTGGTTCAGCTGCTCTGCTCGTCCGGACGCAGGTGGTCGAGCCGGTTCAGCCAGAGCACCCGGGCCCGGCCGGGAGCGCCGTCGCACTCGACGAGCACGTTGCCGGTGTTGCCGAGGTCCAGCCAGACGGGCAGGTAGCCGTCGTCCGCGGGCGGCCAGTCGGACAGTGCCCGCAGCAGGTACTGGCTGAACCAGGCGTGGGTGACCATCCCGACGACCGCGTCGGAGTCGCCGAAGCGCTCCCGGAACTCGGCCGCGACGACCCGGGCACGCCCCCAGGCGTCCCCGGGGAGCTCGAACGGACGCCGGTACCAGCCGTCCTCGTCCGCGTCCGGCGGCCACTGCAGCCGGTCGGTGATGCCGTGCAGCACTGTGGCGGGGCTGCCCGGGACGGGCGTCCCGCGCGTCGACAGGCCGGTGTACTCGCCGGTGTAGACCCCGTTCACCTCGTGCAGCAGGGTGTGCCCCTGCAGCGGCAGGTCGAGGGCGTGCGCGAGCGGCGCCGCGGTCTCGACGGCGCGGTGCATGAGCGAGGTGAACAGGTGGTCGGGGCGGGGCAGGGCCCCGGCGGCCACGTGGTCGGCCAGCCGCTGCGCCTGCCGGCGTCCCAGTTCGGTGAGATGCGGATCCGGCACCCGGTCCCTGCCGTGCCCGCTCGCCGCCTCGGCCCGGTTGTTCGAGGACTGGCCATGGCGGATCAGGAGCAGGTGCACGGTCAGCAGCCTACGGCGAGGACCCGCCGGGACCTTTCCGGCCGGTCGGCGCGAGCGGACTTGCGCTCTCGACGCCGCTGGCGGACCTGGTTACGGAGACGATCCAGCGCGAAAGTCCTTCCGCCTCCTTTTGGGCACCGGGTCTCCTCGATGCCACAATGGGTCGCCGCGCGGGGCATTAGCTCAGTTGGTAGAGCACCTGCTTTGCAAGCAGGGGGTCAGGGGTTCGAGTCCCCTATGCTCCACCCGCGTACTGCTCGAACCGTTCTGGCGGACGGGAGTCAGCGGACGACCGCAGAGTAGTGGGCCCCGGAGTCCTGCCGGGTCGCCCGCTGGATCGCGACGATCTGGCCCTCGGTGAGGTTCACGGTCCTGGCCGACTCAGCCAGCCGGTGCACGGCGGCCTCCCGGTCGGCCTTCGTGATCACTCTCACAACCATGCCCCCCATTATGCAGGCCGCCGGGGACAGACAGCTAGGCGCTCGCCGGGGCTTCGGCATCGGTCTCCCACGTGGCTACGTTCACGAAGACCCTGGCCATGAGCTCGGTGGCTTCCACCATCGCCCGGAAGACGCCGTCGGTGTTGAGTTCGGGCGGGTTCTCCGCACGGGAGTGCAGGCTGATCACACCGATCGGACGGCCGGCCGCGTTCAGGATCGGGGCTGCCGCGACGGCGCTGATGAAGTAGTCGGGATGCACCACGAACCCGGGCTCGCCAACCTTCTGCACGATGAACGCGCGTTCGTCCCAGGCGATCCCCACGGCGCCCTTGCCGATGGGCCAGGTCCGGCTGAGGTTCGCCGTCGGTCCGTCGACGCGGATCAGGTTGCCGTCGACGTTGGTGTACGCGTGCGCCGACGCGCTGTCAGGCGAGAGGCCGGCCTTCCCCACCAGTTCGTCGAGGATCGTGGTGATGGCCAGTTCTGCGACCACTCGGAGGGTCTGGTTCTCCGCCGTGCCCCGGCCGGGCACGGTCGAGCCGCCGGCAGCGACGCCCGTCCCCCGCCAGGTGTCGCCCGGGAGCCCCTGGTAGATGTTGGTCGTGTTGGTCTGGGTCTGGCTGATCAACAGGGCGCGATCCGCGGTCTCCTTCGCGGTCTTGCTGTCCGAGACCGCCTGATCGACCTGCTTCTTGAAGCTGAACAGCCCGGCGACGCTCCCCTCCGACAGCGTTCCCCACAGGAGGAGCAGAACGAGCACCGCCCAGGCCAGGACCACAGGATCGGTGAGCTGGACCGCGCGGCAGATCGGGACGGCCTTGTCGCTGTTCTCGCCACCGAGTTGCTGGGTGCAGACCGAGGCGCCACCCCAGATCAGCCACCACAGGCCTACACCGGTGGCCACCAGCGCCGCCAGCCAGGTCCAGGACCTCCGCAGCCACCGTCCGAACCGTGTCCGCCTGCTGGGCGGGTCGACGGGGGCCGGAGCGGGGTTCACGGCCCAGAGCCTAGTGAGCTTCGTCTGGTCCAGCCATGCCCCACCCACCCAGCGCACGCACAGCCGAGTCGACTAGCGTTGGCCCATGCGGATCCCCGACGACTACACCGACGTCCTCGTCGACGAACTCACGCCGTTCGGGTTCGAGTTCAGCTCCATCTCCCCCGGCGAGGACGGCGGCACGAACGTGCTGTTCGAGGCCGATCCGGAATCGTTCACGAGAACCCATCCGGGGCTGGGCATCGAGGAGTCCTACGGCGACGACTGGCCGCCCGCGAGCCTGCAACTGTGGGTACGGTTCGACCGGCGCGGGGACCCGATCGACATCGACTTCGAGGTGTTCGACCTGCTCGCGTGGGCCGCGTCCGCCGATCCCGAACTGCACGTCCGGCTCAGCACGATGGACGACCCGGCCGACCAGGCCGTCGCCACCGGCGAGGCGATGGGTGAGGTGCTCGAGCAGGAGACCGTGTCCCTGGACGACTACTTCGAGTAGGACCCTGCCCGGGCGTGGTTCCCGGCCGTCCCGGGGTTCACAGCCGGTCGGTCCCGGCAGCCCAGGCCTCCGCGTTCGGCCGCTTCGACTCCTGCCAGTACCACCACGCGGCGCACGCCGCGCCGACGAGCAGCACGCTCACCCCGACCAGCTTCGACACGACAGGCCTCCTCACGCGCCCGAGCCTACTCAGCGGCTGCCGGTCGGGCTCGGCGTGCTCACGACGGGCGTGCCGTCGTGCCCGTCGTTGGTCCGGGTCGGCGTCGTCGTGGGCGTCGCGCTCCCCGACTCGCCCGAGGTCGCCACGTTGGTCGCGGGGTTCGGACGCAGCGAGACCGGACGGACCGCCGTCGTCGGTGCCGCCCCGGCGAACTCGTCGGTGGCCAGGGACGCCCGCAGCCGGACGAGGGCCGTCGGGTCGGCCTCCGCGCCCTCGGCGGAGCCCCAGGACTGGAGCGGCCAGGTCACGACCGAGTTCGCGTTCACCCGTGACTCGACCATCGTCTCGCGGATCTCGCTGCTGGTGAGGTCCTCGTCCACGGTCACGCAGGGGGTCAGCGCATTCATCACCTTGTCGAAGCGGTTGGGGTCGGCGATCGCGATGCCGAGGTTGGCCCGGGCCAGCGCGGCACGGATCAGGTCGGCGGTACGCACGGACCGCGCCAGCGGGTTGGTCGCCCCGTCCAGGTAGGTGACGAGCTGGTCCCCGTCGAGCGTCCTGGAGTCCACCGTGATGCCCCCGAGGCTGTCCACGACCTTCCCGAGGCCGTCCAGGTCGAGCCGCAACTGGTGGTCCATCCGGGCGCCGGTGATGCTCTCCACGGCCCGGGCGGTGAGCAGCGGGCTCTGGGCGAAGCTCGCGGCGAGGGTGGTGCGCGTGGTGCCGTTGTCGGCGAGCAGGTCGGCGGGCAGGGCGACGAGGGTCAGGTCGCGCCGCGACACCGACAGGTGCGCGATCACCACCGCCTCGAGCGTGCCGTCCTCCTGCGTGGTCATCAGCAGGTAGTTGACGGCGCTCACGCCGTCCACCTGAACCGCGGTGGGCCGACCCGCGTAGTTCGGCAGCGCCTCCTCACGCTGCAGGCCGTCCACGGCGTCCCCGAGCCTGTCGAGGTACACCGTGAGCAGGGCGACCCCGCCGACGGACACCGCCACAACGCCGATCAGCAGGCCGATGGCCAGGCGGTCGAGGAGACGTCGTCGCCCCTGCCCGGTCCCTGCGCTCGGCTCCATGCCACCCCCTGCTTCCCGGCGCCCAGCCTAGAAGGCCCGCCCAACCGGCAGCGCGGACTGAGCGCTTCCGGTCACGAACCGGTGTGTGGACGGCGTTACCCTGTGGCCATGGCGGAGGAGAGCCGACGACAGGCGGACGCGCGGCGGCGCCACGAACTCGCGCAGGCCGCCGCCCAGGCGGAGGCGCGGGCCGCCCAGGCCAGGCTGGACGACTTCGTCGCCCGGCTGACGACCGCCGGTGCCCAGCCAGAGCCGCTCCAGGCCACGCTGCTCAACGGGACACGGGTGAGGACGGGCCTGGTCGGCTGGTACCTGAACCGGGCCCGTACCCTCGCGGTGACCCCCGAGGGTCGCTACTACCAGCTCGTCACGGCCGGCTCGGCCCTGGCCCGGTTCACCGGGGTGACGCCGCAGCCGGCCGCCCCCACGCTCGTGATCGGCCGTGGTGGCCGCGACGGCGAGACCGGAGACCTGTCGGACTTCCTCGAGCGTGCGTTCGCGGCCTACACCGCCGGCTGACCACGACTCGCCGTCGTCGCCCCCGTCCTCGCGACACTGCGGAAAGGCCCCTCGAAACGGCACCAGGGGGCCGCTGGATATCCGAGCGGCCCCCTGGGCGAACATGATGACGGATTCGGGCCGCCACCCCCAGATGAGTACGCTCCCAGAATACTGGCTGGCGACGGCTCGAACGATGGCCGGAGCCCGCCGTTGCCGAATTGTTAGAAAAGGTGCAGGGGAACCTGAACCTGACTGACAACAGTGCATGCCTTCCGGGCAACACCCCGGGCAACACCGCCTCGCGAGGCTCTCCTCATGGACGCGCGGCGGGCGCTGGTGGCGCTGAACGAGGAGTGGCGGCTCCTGGCCCAGAGGGGGGCGCCAGGCTGGGGCCACCGCGAACCCGCGCTCGCCGCCGCGTCCGACCTGGGCAGCGTACTGGCGCTGATCCGGGAACGGCCCGATCCGGTGCTGGCCGCGCTGCTGAGGCTCGGCGCTGCCGGTGACGGGCTCGCGCACCGGGTGGTGCTGCAGACCATGCTCGGCAAGGTCGTGCTGCTGTGCGCCGGGCGCACCGAACTCCTGCCCGAAGCGATCTCCGAACTCTGGCTGGCCATCGCCGAGTACCCGCTCGAACGCCGGCCCCGGGCGATCGCGGCGAACCTCGCCTGGACGGTCCGCCACCGCCTGCCCGTTGCCGAGCCGGCGCGCCCGGTGGCCGGGGTGGACGCGGTGGCCGAGTCGCCGGAGCGGGACGCGTCCGGCACCCTCGGCGAGGCCCGGAGCCTCGGCCTGATCGACGAGCACACCCATCGCACGCTGTGGACGGTGTACGTCGCCGGGCTGACCAGCGCCCAGGCGGCGGCCGCCCTCGGCACCACGCCGGAGCTCGTGCGGTGGCGCTGCTCGCGGGCGCTGCGCCGGCTCGCCGCCCACGCCGAACTGCTCGCGGCGTGAACACCGGCCGACACAAGACACTCCCCGGGGCACGCGGTAGCGTGCCGCCATGCCCACAGCGCTCATCACCGGTGCCACCGCCGGCATCGGGGCCGCCTTCGCCCGCGCGCTCGCCGCCCGCGGCGACGACCTCGTCCTGGTCGCCCGCAACACCGACCGGCTCACCGAGACCGCCGCCCGGCTCGGCGAGGAGCACGGGGTCGGAGTGGAGACCATCCGGGCCGACCTGTCCGTCCGCGACGACGTGCTCGCCGTTGCCGCCCGGCTCGAGGACACCGAGCACCCCGTCGACCTGCTGGTCAACAACGCCGGGTTCGGCGTGCACCACAAGCTGCTGGACCGCGACGTCGCCGCGCACGAGCACGCGATGGACGTGATGTGCCGGGCGGTGCTGATCCTCGGCGGAGCCGCCGGCCGCGCGATGCGGGCCCGTGGACACGGCCGGATCATCAACGTGGCCTCGCTGGCCGCCTGGCTGACCACCGGCAACTACTCGCCGATCAAGGCCTGGGTGAAGGTGTACTCCGAGAGCCTCGCCAACGAACTGCACGGCAGCGGTGTCACCGTGACCGCGCTGTGCCCGGGCTGGGTGCGCACGGAGTTCCACGAGAGAGCGGGGATCAAGACCTCGTCGATCCCCGAGTGGGTGTGGGTGGACGCGGACACGTGCGTCGCCGAGGCGCTGGCCGACGCGGAGAAGGGACGGGTGCTGTCCGTGCCGACGAAGCGCTGGAAGCTGGCCCGGTTCGTGGCCGACGCCGTGCCGCGCGGGGCGGTGCGCTGGGCGTCCCGGATGCTCAGCGCGAGCCGCGACTGAGGCGGGCCGTGGCCGTCCCCCGTGGGGATCAGCCAGGAGGAAGGATGACCACTCGCCACAGAGTGCGCCACAATGGCGGAATCCGTGGAGAGGATTCGGGTGAGCGAACCGAAGCTGAACAGGTACACGTCAGCGGGACCGGGCACCGCGCGGTTCGTCGCGCAGCACCTGGTCATGAAGCCGTACATCTGGTCGGCGCTGACCGTCCACGAGCACGGCGTCCGCAACCTGGCCGACCTGAAGCCGCCCTTCGTCGTGATCGCCAACCACTCCAGCCACCTCGACGCCCCCCTGGTCTACGGCGCGCTGCCGCGCCGGCTCTCCCGGAACCTGGCCGCGGCCACCGCGGGCGACTACTTCTTCAACAACTGGTACAAGGCGCTGCCGACACAGCTGTTCTTCAACTCGTTCCCGGTGCAGCGGCAGGGGCAGGCGAACCGCACCGGCCACCGCGGCCTGGCCGCCCGACTGGTCAATGACGGCGTGCCGATCCTGATCTTCCCCGAGGGCACGCGGTCGCGTACCGGTGCGATGGCCAACTTCACCCCCGGCGCCGCTGCCCTGAGCATCTCGCGCAACGTGCCCGTCCTTCCGATCGCGCTGGTCGGCGCCTACGCCGCCATGCCGTACGGCGCGAACGTGCCGGTGCCGGGGCGTCCGCACGTCCACGTCGTGTTCGGACGCCCGCTGCGCGCTGCCCCCGGCGAGATCGCCCACCAGTTCTCGGAGCGGCTGCACCGCTACGTCGTCGAGATGCACGACACCACGGCGCGTGCCTACGGCATGCCGACCCAGGCCGATTTCGCCCGCGCGGTCGCGCTGAGGGCCGCCGCCGCCCAGGCCGAGCGCGCGGCCGCCGCCCTGCAGGCCGAGACGGTCACCGGCGTCACCCCGCTGGCGCCGCCCGAGCCCGGCGTCCAGCCGCCGGAGCAGATCGTCGTCCGGCCCCTGGAGCCGCCCGACCCGGTCCCCCCGCTCGAGCCGCCCGAACCGGTCGTGCCGCTCGAACCGCCCGATCCGGTCGACATCGTCCCGCTCGAACCGCCGGACCCGATCCAGTCCGAGAGCCCCGCCTGAATTCTGCGCTCGCTGA
>JAXGTK010000130.1:0-7002 GCA_040774965.1 Propionicimonas sp.
CAACTGCTCGAGGAACGCCTGGTCACCCAGCTCGCCAGCCCCGACCTCGCCGACCGGTTCGGCGTCGTCCCGCCCCGCGCGGTGATGCTGTTCGGCCCGCCCGGAACCGGCAAGACCACCTTCGCCCGCGCCGTCGCCTCCCGCCTGGACTGGCCGTTCGTCGACCTCTTCCCGTCCCGGCTCTCCGACACCCCCGACGGCCTCGCCGCGGCCCTGCGCTCCAGCTTCGAGGTGATCGGCCACCTCGAGCACGCCGTGGTGTTCATCGACGAGGTCGAGGAGATCGCGTCCCGGCGCGGCGGCATCCCGCCGTCCCCGACCCAGGGCGTCACCAACGAACTGCTCAAGCTCGTCGCCGACTTCCGCGAGCACTCCGGACGGCTGCTGATCTGCGCCACCAACTTCGTCCGCGCCCTCGACTCGGCGTTCCTGCGCCACGGACGCTTCGACTACGTGATCCCGATCGGCCTGCCGGACCCCGAGGCGCGCGACGCCATCTGGCAGCGCTACATCCCGGCGAACGTCGCGGCCGGCATCGACCTCGACGCCCTGGTCGCCGCCAGCGACGGGCTCACCCCCGCCGACATCGAGTACGCCGCACGGAAGGCGTCCCAGGAGGCCCTCGCCCGCGCGCTGCGCAACGGCGACCCCTCCCCGTCCGCCGACCTCACCACCGACGACTACCTGGCCGCGCTCGGCGAGACCCGCGCGACCGTCTCGGAGGAGACCATCGCCGAGTTCCTCGAGGACATCACCACGATCGCGCGGCTCTGAGCCCGAGCGCAGACCGAGCGAGACAGGAGCCCCCGTGACCGACCCGCCGCGCTGGGAGTTCTGGATCGACCGCGGCGGCACCTTCACCGACGTCGTCGCACGGCGCCCGGACGGCCGGCTCGTGACCCACAAGCTGCTCTCGGAGAACCCCGCCCACTACACCGACGCGGCCGTGGCCGGGATCCGCGCGCTGCTGTCCTCCACGCCCGCGGACGGGTCCGCGCCGACAGCCGCGTCCGACCGGATCGCGGCCGTGCGGATGGGCACCACCGTCGCCACCAACGCCCTCCTCGAACGCACCGGCGAGCGCACCGTCCTCGTGATCACGAAGGGGTTCGCCGACGCCCTCCGGATCGCCTACCAGAACAGGCCCCGCATCTTCGAGCGCCACATCGTGCTGCCCGAGGCCCTCTACGAACGGGTGCTGGAGGTCGATGAGCGCGTCACCGCTCACGGCGAGGTCCTGCGCGCCCCGGACCTCGAACCGCTCGCCGACCGGCTCCGGGAGGCCCACGCCGACGGCATCCGCGCCGTGGCCGTGGTCTGCCTGCACAGCCACCTGTACCCCGACCACGAACGCCGGATCGGCGCCCTCGCCGGCCGGATCGGCTTCACCCAGGTCTCCCTCTCCAGCGAGGTGAGCCCGCTCGTGAAGCTGGTGCCCCGCGGCGACACCACCGTGGTCGACGCCTACCTCTCCCCCGTGTTGCGCCACTACGTCGACCAGGTGGCCGGGCAGTTGTCCGGCGTCCCGCTGGTCTTCATGCAGTCCAACGGCGGCCTGGCCGAGGCCCGGCACTTCCGGGGCAAGGACGCGATCCTCTCCGGTCCCGCGGGCGGCATCGTCGGCATGGTGCGGATGTCCGCGCTCGCCGGGTTCGACAAGGTGATCGGCTTCGACATGGGCGGCACGTCGACGGACGTCTCCCACTACGCCGGCGCGTACGAGCGGGTGTTCACCACCGAGGTCGCCGGCGTCCGCCTGCGTGCCCCGATGCTCGACATCACCACGGTCGCCGCCGGCGGCGGTTCCGTCCTGCACTTCGACGGCGAGCGCTACCGCGTGGGCCCTGATTCCGCCGGCGCGCAACCCGGTCCGGCCTGCTACCGGGGCGGCGGCCCGCTCGCGGTCACCGACGCGAACGTGATGCTCGGACGGATCCAGCCCGCGCACTTCCCCGCCGTCTTCGGCCCGGACTGCGACCAGCCCCTGGACGTGGACGGCGTCCGGGAGCGGTTCTCCACCCTCGCCCGGGAGATCCGCGGGGCCACCGGCGACGACCGCACGCCCGAACAGGTCGCCGAGGGCTACCTGCGGATCGCCGTGGCCAACATGGCCAACGCGGTGAAGAAGATCTCGGTGCAGAAGGGCCACGACGTCACCGGGTACGTGCTGACCTCCTTCGGCGGGGCCGGCGGGCAGCACGCCTGCGCCGTCGCGGACTCGCTCGGTATCCGCACCGTCCTGGTCCCGCCGATGGCCGGCGTGCTGTCGGCGCTGGGCATCGGCCTGGCCGACACGATCGCGATGCGCGAGCAGGCCGTCGTCGCGCAACTGGAGCCAAGCCTGATGCCCACGCTGGCGTCCGTGGCCGACGCCCTCGCCGACGCGGCCCGGGCCGAGCTGCGGGACGAGGGCGTCCCGGACGACCGCATCCGGGTGTCCCGTCGCGCCCAGGTGCGCTACGACGGCACCGACACCGTCGTCGAGGTCGGGCTCGGCACCCTCGACGAGATGGCCGCCGGGTTCGAGGCCGGCTTCCGGGCCACCTACTCCTTCGGGATGGACCGGCCGCTGGTCGTCGAGGCCGTCACGGTCGAGGCCGCCGGCCTCACCGAACCGCCCGACCTGACCGAGCTGGCCGCGCCCGACGGCCGCGGCGAGGTCGCGCCGGTCGCGACCGTCCGCCTCTACGCCGAGGGCGCCTGGCGGGACGCGCCGCTCCACGAGCGGGCGGCGCTGCGGCCCGGCACCACGGTGGCAGGACCCGCCATCGTCGCCGAGACCAACGCGACCACCGTGGTGGACGCCGGCTGGGAGGCGTCGGTCACCACCGGCGGCCACCTCGTGCTGCGCCGGACACAGGCCCCGCCCGACGCCGGCACCACCACCCGCGCGGACCCCGTACTGCTGGAGATCTTCAACAACCTGTTCATGTCCATCGCCGAGCAGATGGGCACGCGGCTGGAGGCCACCTCCCAGTCGATCAACATCCGCGAGCGGCTCGACTTCTCCTGCGCCCTGTTCGACGCCGACGGCAACCTCGTCGCCAACGCGCCCCACATCCCCGTGCACCTGGGCTCGATGGGCGCCGCGGTCAAGGAGGTGGTGCGGCGCCGAGCCGGCACGTTGCGACCCGGCGACGTGTACGCGGTCAACGACCCCTACCACGGCGGCACCCACCTGCCCGACGTCACCGTCGTCACCCCCGTGTTCGACGCCGACGGCGAGCAGATCCTGTTCTACGTGGCCTCGCGGGGCCACCACGCCGAGATCGGCGGCATCACGCCCGGCTCGATGCCCGCATCCAGCACGACGCTGGCCGAGGAGGGCGTCCTGTTCGACGCCTGGCCGCTGGTGGTGGACGGCCGCTTCCGCGAGGGCGAGACCCGGGAACTGCTGGCCGCCGCGCCGTACCCGTCCCGCGATCCGGAGACCAACCTGGCCGACCTGCGCGCCCAGGTCGCCGCGAACACGAAGGGCATCGAGGAGGTCGGCAGGATGATCGACCACTTCGGGCTGGACGTGGTGCAGGCGTACATGCGCCACGTGCAGGACAACGCCGAACAGGCCGTCCGGCGGGTCATCGACACCCTCTCCGACGGCGAGTACCGCTACGAGATGGACTCCGGCGCGGTGATCGCGGTGCGCGTCGGCGTCGACCACGACACCCGCTCGGCGGTGATCGACTTCACCGGCACCTCGCCGCAGCTCGCCACGAACTTCAACGCCCCCACGTCCGTGGCGACGGCCGCGGTGCTCTACGTCTTCCGCGCGCTGGTCGACGACGACATCCCGCTCAACGACGGCTGCCTGCGTCCGCTCCGGATCGTGGTGCCCGAGGGCTCGATGCTGGCGCCGACGCCGCCCGCCGCCGTGGTCGCCGGCAACGTCGAGACGTCCCAGGCGATCACCGGCGCACTCCTCGCTGCCCTGCGCGTCCAGGCCGAGGGATCGGGCACGATGAACAACCTCACGTTCGGCAACGAGCGCCACCAGTACTACGAGACGATCGGCTCGGGTTCGGGCGCGGGCGACGGCTTCGACGGCGCCCCGGTGGTGCAGACCCACATGACCAACTCGCGGCTGACCGACCCCGAGGTGCTGGAGTGGCGGCTGCCCGTGCTGCTGGAGGAGTTCGCGATCCGCCCGGGCAGCGGCGGGGGCGGACGCTGGCGCGGCGGCGACGGCGCGGTGCGCCGGATCCGGTTCCTCGAGCCGATGACGGCCAGCACGCTGTCCGGCCACCGGAGGGTGCCGCCCTACGGCATGGCGGGCGGCGCACCGGGCGAGCCGGGCCGCAACCTGGTCCACCGCGCGGACGGCACCGAGGCCGAGCTCGCCGGCTGCGACTCGGTCGACCTGGCCGCCGGGGACGTCCTGGAGATCCGCACGCCCGGCGGTGGCGGCTACGGCCGTCCCGACGAGGGACCGTAGGCGAGCGCGGGGAGCCCGCCTCCCCCGTGGCTACTCGTGCGGTGCCGCGACCGGGGCGCGGTCCAACCGGCGTCGCCACCAGTGGGCGAGGCCGATCTCGACCAGCCCGATCACGGCGATCACCGACTGCAGGAAGAAGTACAGCTGCAGGACCGCGAGCTGCACGGCGATCCAGACCAGGAGCGAGATCCCGGCGAGGAAGCCGGCCAGGATGCCCAGTCGCGGACGGCGCGGCATCGCGACGACGGGGGTCGCGGCAAGCACGTGCGGCACCCCGACCAGCAGGATCAGCACCCACCCCGGACCGACCCAGGTGGTGAACGGTGTCCGCACCAGCCACTCCGCGGGAAGGCCCCAGGTGTCCGCGATCAGCCCGAGCCCACCGGTCACGGCCTGGTACGCCACGAACAGTTCCAGCGCGACGAGAACCCAGGCCTGCCAGGTGCGCGCGCGGCGGGTGCCCGGTCGTTCCGTGGTGACGCCTGCGTCCACCCCTGCCTCCTTGCCGTCACCGGAACCCGACCGGAACAGGCCGGGCGCTGCGCGGGGTGCGGAGCACCCGCCGGTGTCCTGCGGCGGCGACCCCATTATGGCGCTCCGCACGTCCCGTGCGCGGCGGCTTCGTCCAGCCGCGCACAGGGATCGGAACCTTCATCGCTCGTACTACCCTGCCCACGTGAGCAGCCCCGACCACACCGGCGCAGCGCCCGGCCTGCGGGTGGGTTTCGTGCCCGGCGTCACCCTCACCAGGTGGCGACGGACCTGGACGGAGCGCTTCCCGCGGACCCCGCTGGACATCGTCGAGGTCGCCGAACCGGACCAGCGCCGCGTCCTCGACGCGGGCGAGGTGGACCTCTGCTTCGCCCGCCTCCCCCTCGACACCGAGGGCCTGCACCGGATCCGGCTGTACGACGAGGTGCCGGTCGTGGTCGCGCCCACCGACCACCCGCTGGCCGCCTTCGACGAGGTCAGCCTCGCCGACCTCACCGGCGAGCCGCTGGTCGACGCCAGCCTCGCCGACGCCTTCGACCGGGTCGCGTGGGGATCCGGGGTACTCCGGGTGCCGCACTCCGTCGCCCGCTCGCGCAGCCGCCGCGACCTCGTCCACCGGCCCGTCTCGGACGCGGAACCGACCACCATCGTGCTCGCGTGGCTGGTCGACAACCCGAACGAGCTGATCGAGGAATTCATCGGCATCGTCCGCGGCCGCACCGCGAACAGCTCACGCACGGTCGCCGACCGCGCGGCGAGATCCCCGAAGGACACGCGCGGGGGCGGCCGGCGGGCCCGCGGCTCGCGAGGCTGAAAAGACCCCTTACGGGCGACAGCGGAAACACTCCCTGTCGGGGGAGAATGGGGTCGTCCTCAAGCCCCCCGAGGAGATCATGAGCACCGCCTGCCACCGGGTGCCCAGTCACCCCACGAGGGCCGTCCAGGCTGCGAGCCTGCGATGAGCCCCGCACCGGTTCGCGCTGTCGGCGCGCTCGAGCGACCCCTGACGGATCACGAACTCCCGACCGGAGAGCCGCCGGTCCGGAACAATTCACCAGTGCCGCTCCTCCCGGGAACCAACTCCGCCCGGCCGGCACGGCAGTGGCTGCGCTCGCCCGACACAGTGCTGGTCGTGGCGACCCTGCTGGGCATCTTCGTGCTGACCTGGTTCTCCGAGTGGACCCGGCCCACCGAGGCCGTGGCCGCCGTGTGGTGGCCCGCCTCCGGCCTGGCCCTGGGACTCGCCATCCGGATGCCGAGGCGCCGGCTGTGGCTGGTCGCCGTCGCCGTCGTCCTGGTGTCGCTCGGCGCGAACCTGCTGCACTTCCACTACCTGGACCTCGCGATCGCGGTGTCCGTTGCCGCGGGGATCGAAGTCGTCATCGGCTCCCTCGTCCTCCGTGCCGGCGGCGTTGACGAGCCGACGCTCGAGACCTACGGGGATCTGGGAATGCTGCTTCTGGCGGTGGTCACCGCGGCGACCGCCTTCGACCTCGCCATCGCCACGGTCATCTTCGCCTCCGGCGACCGGCAGATGGCGATCGCCCTGCTCTTCACCGCCGGTCCACGTCGCGCCGCGGGCATGCTGATGGTCACGCCCCTGTTCTTCCGGCTGCCTCCCGCGCAGCGACGACTGACCCGGGCGCGCGTCATCAGCCAATTGGCCTTCGCCCTGCTGGTCGCCCTACTCGTGTTCGTCGTCAATCGCGATGCCTCCGTGGCATTCCTCGCGATCATCCCGCCGGTGTGGAGTGCCCTGTCCATGCCCCTGCGCTGGCTGTTGTTCGAGATGCTCGGCATCGCGGCGATCGCCTCCTACGGAAGCGCCACGGGCACCGGTCCGTTCTCCTTCCTGCGATTTGGCCCGAACCTCGGCGGCACGCTGCTGCAGGCGTTCGAACTCGCCATGGTCACCATCGTCGTGCTGATCGCCCTGACCGGGGCCCGGGAACGCACCGCCACAGCTCGGCTGGGAGCAAGCGAACTGCTCTACCGCACCAATGTCGACACCTCGCTGGCCGGCAGGCTCGTCCTCGCCGAGGAGGCGGACGGGTGGCAGGTGCAGCGCCACAACGACG
>JAXGTK010000131.1:0-6892 GCA_040774965.1 Propionicimonas sp.
CAGGCGCAGGATGCGCCTACCGGTCATGAACGCGGGCAACTCGCCGGTGGCGATCCTCCGGCGCAACGTGTTGCGGCTGATCCCGGTCCGCTCACACGCCTGGGCGATCGTCTCGTAACGCTGGGTGGGCATGGCTACTCCTCTCTGACTCCTTAAGCCCTGCAATGCCGTCGATCCGGACAGCGAGGTACCGAGAAACTTGAGAGAAGAGCGCCGGTCACACCCGAGGAGACCAGGGCCACCCACAGGGCCATGCGGGAATGGCTGTCCCCCTCGCCAGGACCCCGGGGGTATCCGGCATGAGAGAGGACATGAGAGAGGACGCGCGGCCGATACCCCTTCGGGTATGCCATTCCGTACCATTTCCGTGGGGCATACGTGGGGCAGCGTGGGGCAAACGTGGGGCACGAAGAGCCCCCGATGGCACTTCCTGGGTACACCTGAGCAGAGCCAGATCGGCCCGAAACCGCTAGTCAGATTCTGTTTGCCCTCATCAGGGGCACATGACCAATAAGTGCGCGAGAGAGGAGTTGAACCTCCACGTCCTTTCGGACACACGGACCTGAACCGTGCGCGTCTGCCATTCCGCCACTCGCGCCCGGCCCCCTGGGGAGCCAGCCGAAAGAGGGTAGCACAGGAGGCACCGCAGCTCCGATTCGGGGACGGGCGCCGAGCGGCCCGCCACAAGGGACCTCACCCGCGACTCCAGCCTGAACGACCAGCTCCGCCCGTCGCGTAGGCTGGAGGTTCGGCGCTGGATAGTCTTGACCGCGCCGACAGCATGGAGAGGAGGCGCGGATGGGGGTCTTCGACCGCGTCGAGAAGAAGCTCGAGAACGCCGTCAGCGGCGCGTTTGCGCGCGCCTTCAAGGGCGACGTCCAGCCGGTGGAGATCACCGCCCGGCTGCAGCGCGAGCTCGACTCCGAGGCCAAGCTCCTCGACCGCGACCGCAAGCTCATCCCCAACGAGTTCCGGATCGCCCTCTCCCAGCACGACTACGACCGGCTCACCCCGTACACCAAGACGCTGAACGCCGAGATCGCGCCGCAACTGCGCGATTACGCCGCGGACTCCGGCTACCTCTTCAACGGTCCGGTCACCATCGACTACGTGCTCGACGCGAGCCTTCCGGTCGGACGGTTCACCATCAGCTCCGCCGCCGTCGCCGGCGTGGACGCGGCCGAGGAGGCCAGCCCCAGCGAGATCCGGGCGGCCAACCTGGTCGTCGAGGTGAACGGCGTCCGGCACCCGCTCACCCCGCCCGGGATCACGATCGGACGCGGTACCGACGCCGACCTGCGGATCAACGACCCCGGAATCTCCCGCCTGCACGCCCGGATCGGGGTGGTCGGCACCGGCGCCGCCCAGCAGATCACCATCGAGGACCTGGGCTCAACCAATGGCGTCACCGTCGACGGCCAGCGCACCCGGCACGCGACCCTGACGCTCGGCAGCCGTATCGAGATCGGCTCGACGAGGTTGGCGATCACGTCGCCGGTGTCTGATGTCTGAGCTCGCCGTCCTCGGCCTCAAGGTCGGCTTCCTCGCCCTGTTGTGGCTGTTCATCCTGTTCACCGGCAACGTCGTGCGCACCGACCTGTTCGGACGCAAGGTGAGCCCGGCCGAACTCGCCGCCCAGGGCGTCGTGGGGGCGCCCCCGCAGAAGATGTCCCGGCGGGCGCTGCGCCAACTGCCGAAGACCCTGACCGTGACCCACGGCAAACAGGCGGGCCTGCAGCTTCCGCTGGGCGAGGGCATCCTGATCGGACGCTCCAGCGACTGCCAGTTGCTGCTCGACGACGACTACGTCTCCACCCGGCACGCACGGATCAGCCGCACCGCGACGGGCTACCAGGTCGAGGACCTCGGCTCCACCAACGGCACCTTCGTGAACAACCAGCGCATCACCTCGCCCACCCCGTTCGGCGTCGAGGACACGCTGCGGATCGGCCGCACCATGATGAGCGCGGAGAAGTAGATGTCGCTGGCGCTGCGCTACCTCGCCCACTCCGAGATCGGCCTGGTCCGCAAGAACAACCAGGACTCGGCCTACACCTCGCCGACCATGCTGGTCGTCGCGGACGGAATGGGCGGCGCGGCCGCCGGAGACCTCGCGTCCGCGATCGCCGTCCGCGAGCTGAAGGAGGCCGACAGCGCCCACGACGATGAGGACATGCTCGACGTCCTCGCTGACGCCATCGACTCCGCCGGGGCCGCGATCAGCGACCTGGTCGAGACCGACCCCAGCCTCGACGGCATGGGCAGCACCGTCTGCGGCGTCATGTTCGACGGGGAGCACCTCGCCCTGGCCAACATCGGCGACTCCCGCGCCTACCGCTACGTCGACGGCGAGCTGACCCGGCTCACCCGCGACCACTCCTGGGTGCAGGCGCTGGTCGACGAAGGACGGATCACGGAGGCCGAGGCGCTCGAGCACCCCCACCGCTCGCTGATCCTCAAGGTGATCAACGGCCAGCCCCAGCACCGGCCCGACCTCGGAACGGTCGACGTGGAGGCCGGGGACCGCCTGCTGATCTGCTCCGACGGCCTGTGCGGCTTCGTCACCGACGACGTGATCGCCGCCCGCATGGACGGGGAACGCGAAGCGGTGATGGCCTCGCTCGTCGCCCTCGCCCACCACGAGGGTGGCCAGGACAACATCACGATCATCATCGCCGACGTCGTCGAGGGCGAGGCCGAAGGCCCCACCGAGGTGCTCGGCGCGGCCGCCGAGCTCGACCTGGACAACCTGCAGGAGAACACCGCCCGGCTCGCGCTCCCCCCGCCCGGCCCGCGTCCGGACCCGTCGGCCGGCGAGTTCGCCCGTTACTCCCCGCTCGCGCGGCGCCGCCCGTCCGCCTGGGTGAAGCTCGTGCTGCTGGTGCTGCTGCCGCTGCTGGCGATCGGCGGCGGCGGCTGGCTGTGGTACTCCTACACCCAGCAGCAGTACTACCTGGGCGCGAACGGCGAGTACCTCGCGATCTACCAGGGCATCCCCGAGCCGGTGTTCAACCTGCCGCTTTCGCACGTGGTCACCACCGACACCACCCGCGTGGCCGACCTGCCCCTGTACTACCAGGAGCAGGTGCGCAGCACCCTCCCGGCACAGTCCTACGCGGCCGCCGAGGAGACGCTCGCCACCCTGCGGCTCAAGGCGGAGGCCTGCATCCAGCAGCGACAGGAACGGGAGAACCCGACACCGTCGCCGAGCCCGACCGAGTCGGCGAAGGGGACGCCGTCGTCGAGCGACCCCGCCAGCCCGACAGCCGGCCCGACCGCCGGCGCGTCCGCCACGCCCAGCTCCACCCCGTCCGACACGTCGACCCCGGCAGCGCCCACGGAGTGCTGATGAGCGACGTCGTCGGCTACCGCAAGCGCCGTGGCGTGGAAGCGTTCATGCTCGCCTTCGCGATCCTCCTCGGCATGGGCGGCTACCTGCTCACCCACCTCGACCGGGACGCCGAGCTGCCCCCGGAGTGGCCGTGGGCGCTCGCCGCCCTCCTCGCGATCGCGATCGCCCTGCACGCCGTCATCCGCTGGCGGCTGCCGTACGCCGACCCGCTGATCCTGCCGCTGGTGATGCTGCTGAACGGCCTCGGGCTGGCCATGATCCACCGCCTCGACCTGGGCACCTCGCCCCGGATGCACTCCGCCGAGCTGCAGTTGATGTGGACGGCGGTCGCCGCGGTGGCGTGCTGCCTGGTGATCGTCTTCCTGCGCGACTACCGGGTGCTGCAGCGCTACACCTACACGATGTTCCTGGCCGGCATGGCGCTGCTGATGCTCCCGCTGGTGCCGGGACTGGGGCTGGAGAAGAACGGCGCCCGGATCTGGATCCACCTCGGCCCGTACAGCTTCCAGCCCGCGGAGCTCGCCAAGCTGGTGCTCTCGATCGCCTTCGCGTCCTACCTCGTCGAGAAACGGGAGGTGCTGGCGCTGGCCGGCGGCCGGTTCCTCGGCATCGAACTCCCCCGTCCCCGTGACCTCGGCCCGATCCTGGTGATGTGGCTGGCCAGCCTCGCCGTGTTGGTGTTCCAGAAGGACCTCGGCACCTCGCTGCTGTTCTTCGGCCTGTTCGTGATGATGCTCTACGTCGCCACGGAGAAGCCGAGCTGGGCGATCCTCGGCCTGCTGCTGTTCCTGACCGGCGCCTACCTGGGCTACCTGTTCTTCGCCCACGTGCAGGTGCGGGTGTCGTCCTGGCTCAACCCGTTCTCGAACTACGACCAGAACTACCAGGTGATCCAGGGCCAGTTCGGCATCGCCTGGGGCGGGGCCCTGGGCACAGGCTGGGGTCTCGGCCGGCCGAACCTCACCCCGCTCGCCAAGACCGACTTCATCGCCGCGGCGATCGGGGAGGAACTCGGCATCGCGGGGCTGACCGCGGTGATGCTCATCTACGGCCTGATCGTCGCCCGCGGGCTGCGCGCGTCCCTGGTGGCCAGGGATCCGTTCGGCAAGCTGCTCGCCGCCGGCCTGTCGTTCGTGTTCGCGATCCAGGTGTTCGCCATCCTCGGCGGCGTCACCCGGCTGCTGCCGCTGACCGGCCTGACCACACCGTTCATGTCCCAGGGCGGCTCGTCGCTGGTGGCCAACTGGGTGATGGTCGGGCTGCTGCTCGTGATCACCCACCAGGTGCGCAGCCCCGTGGCCGAGATGCCGGCCGGGCCCGAGCAGTGGCTCGCCGCGGACGCCACCCAGGTCGTCCCGGTCGGTGCGGCGGTCTCGAGCGGCCCGACCGATGCGGGGACGGTCCCGGTCGGCGACGTGCCTGCGCCTGCCGAGGCCACGGCCCCGGTCGTGCCTCCGCCACCCGACGACGTCACCACCGAGGTCCAGGCAGGCCCGGCCGACGCCGGTGACCCGGACGCGACCACCCGGCTCCGCGTCGACCGCCCAGAGGACGGAGGGACGCCGTGAACCGCCCGATTCGTGCCGTGTCCGTCACCGCGATGGTGATGTTCTTCGCCCTGATGGCGAACCTCAGCTACCTCTACATCGGCCAACAGAATTACCTCAACGAGCGGCCCGAGAACCGCCGGGTCGCCGACGCCCGGTTCGGCCAGGACCGGGGCCCGATCATGGCCGGGAACACGCCCATCGCCGAGTCGGAGGCGGTCAAGGACAAGTACAAGTTCCAGCGCACCTACTCCTCCGGGAAGCTGTACGCGCCGGTGACCGGGTTCTACTCCTACCTGTACCGCACGTCGGCGCTGGAGGCGTCCTACTCGGCCCAGCTCTCCGGGGTGGACGACACCCAGTTCTGGACCCGGCTGATCGACACGCTCACAGGCACCAGCCAGCGTGGGGGCACCGTGCAGACCACCCTCGACGTGAAGGCGCAGAAGGCGGCGTGGGACGCCCTCGACGGCCGCAAGGGCGCCGTGGTCGCGATCGACTACAAGACCGGAGCGGTCAAGGCCCTCGTCACCTCCCCCAGCTACGACCCCAACGACCTCGCCACCCACGACCTCGCGGCCTCCACGAAGGCCTGGGACCGGCTCAACGCCGACCCCGACCGGCCGCTGTCCAACCGGGCCACCAAGGAGATCTACTCCCCCGGCTCCACGTTCAAGCTGGTCACGGCCGCTGCCGCCCTCGACTCCGGGATGACCGCCGACTCGATCGTCGACGCGTCCGCCTACAAGCTGCCCGGCTCCACGAAGGTGATCTCGCAGAACTGCGGGGGCAAGAAGATCACCCTCTCCCAGGCGCTGCAGCGGTCCTGCAACCCCGCGTTCGCCCGGCTCGGCGCCGAACTCGGCGCGGAGGCGATCAACGCGCAGGCGGAGAAGTTCGGATTCGGCACGAAGTTCCTCACCGACATCGGTTCCGCCGCGAGCGTCTTCCCCGACCCCGACACGCTCGACTCCGCGCAGACCGCGATGAGCGCGATCGGCGAGTACGAGACGAAGGCGAGCCCGCTGCAGATGGCCATGGTCGCCGCCGCGATCGCCAACGACGGAGTGCTGATGGACCCCTACATCGTCGACGAGGTGCTCGACAGCGACCTGAAGGTGGTCAGCCAGGCGCACCCCGACCAGGTGTCGGAGGCGCTGAGCAGCGACAACGCCGCGGAACTGCGCAAGATGATGGTCGCGGTGGTGCAGAGCGGCACCGGCTACCGGGCCAAGATCCCCGGTGTCACGGTCGGCGGCAAGACCGGCACGGCCCGCACGACCGCGAAACGCAACCCGTACGCCTGGTTCACGGCGTGGGCGGACGACCCGTCCGTCGCGGTCTGCGCCTTCGTCGAGGACGCGGACATCCCGGCCACGGAGATCGCGGGGGGCGCTGTCGCAGCCCCCATCGCCAAAGCCGTGATCGAGGCGCTGCGATGACTTGCCGCCGCGCCGCTTGCGCCTTCCGCCACAATGGGACCGTTGCGCCGCCGGTCCGGCCGTTCGGACTGCTGTGAAAGGATGCGACGGATGACCGAAGAACCCAGGCTCCTCGGGGGCCGCTACCAGCTGGGCTCCATGCTCGGCCGGGGCGGCATGGCCGAGGTGCGCAGGGCTCGTGACCTGCGGCTGGGTCGCGACGTCGCGATCAAGCAGCTGCGGATCGACCTCGCGTCCGACCCGACGTTCCAGGCGAGGTTCCGGCGCGAGGCCCAGGCCGCCGCCGGGCTGAACCACCCCAACATCGTCGCCGTCTACGACACCGGCGAGGAGGCCGACCCCAACTCCGGCGTCCAGGTGCCCTACATCGTGATGGAACTCGTGGAGGGCCACACCCTGCGGGAGATCCTGCGCACCGGCCGCCAGATCATGCCCGCCAAGGCCCTGGAGTTCACCCAGGGCGTGCTGGACGCGCTCAGCTACAGCCACAAGGCCGGCATCGTGCACCGCGACATCAAGCCAGCCAACGTGATGCTCACCGCCACCGGCCA
>JAXGTK010000132.1:0-6631 GCA_040774965.1 Propionicimonas sp.
CGTCGCGGCCCGCGCGTAGCGCCGCGGGGGGATCCCCCTCAGGACGGACGGGTTCAGAGCAGCGTCGCCCCCAGACCGCGCCGCTCGCGGACGACCGCGGAGAGCCGGCTGAAGACCGCGTCGAAGACCATGCCGAGCGTGAGCACGACGATCATGGTCGCGATCAGCGCGGATGCGTTCGCGAATTCGCGGTAGTACTGCAACTGGACACCCAGCGACGGCTTGCTGGCGATGATCACCAGCAGTTCGCCGGCCATCAGCGAGCGCCAGGCGAATGCCCAGCCCTGCTTGAGCCCGGCCACGTAGGTGGGCAGTGCGGACGGCAGGATCACGTGGCGGTACAGCGTCGCCCCCCGAGCCCCGAGCACCTGCGCGGTGCGCAGCAGGGGCGGCGGCACGTCGTCGATGCCGGAGATCAGGCCGTTGGCGATCGAGGGAGCCGCGCCGAGCACGACCACGAACATGATCGCGTTCTCGGTGAGCCCGAACAGCAGGATCGCGAACGGGAACCAGGCGATGGACGGCATGGTCTGCAGCCCGGTGAGCAGGGAGCCGATCGCTGCCCGCAGCACCTTGGACGCCGACACGGCGATGCCGAGGGCCGTCCCGATCGCCAGCGCCGTGCCGAACCCGAGCACGGCCCGGAACAGGGTGTTGCCCAGCGCCTGCCAGAACTTCGGCTCGGCGAGGAACCCCGCCAGTTCGCCGCCGACCTCGGCCGGCGAGGGCAGGACGTAGTCCGGTTTCCAGCCCGACCAGAACACCAGTTGCCAGGCGCCCACCACGATGGCGACGGCCAGCAGGCCCGGCCAGACCCGCTTCCAGGCCTTCCCGGGAAGTCGCGGACGCGGGGCCGCGACGGCAGCGGGGTCCACCCGGTCCGGCTCCGCCCGCCGGATCCGGACCGGAGTCTGGAGTGTGGCGGTCATGATGCGATCCTCTCCGCCGCCAGGTCGTGGCGGTCCATCAGCTCGTGCAGGCGGCCGGACTGCGCCGCGACCTCCGCGTCCTCCATCCGCCGCGGCCGGGGCAGGTCGATCCGCACCTCGTCGACGATCCGGCCGGGCGCGGGGCTCATGATCACGACGCGGTCGCCGAGCCGGGCCGCCTCGCGGACGTTGTGGGTGACGAACACGACGGTGATGCCGCGCTCGGACCAGATCCGCTCGATCTCCTCGTGCATGCCGTCCCTGGTCAGCGCGTCCAGCGCCGCGAACGGCTCGTCCATCAGCAGGATCCGGCACTCCTGGGCGAGCGAGCGGGCCAGCGCGACCCGCTGCCGCATGCCGCCGGACAGCTCGTGCGGCCGCTTGTCGCGGGCCTCGGGCAGCTGGACGATCTCGAGCAGTTCGGCGACCCGGTCCGCCCAGTCGTGCCGCGGCACCCCGGACAGGCGCAGGGCGAGCTCGATGTTCCCGGCCACGGTCAGCCACGGGAACAGGTTGGCGTCCTGGAACATCATCCCGACCCGGTTGCCGAGCACGTCGATGCTGCCGGACGTGGGCTTCGCCAGCCCGGCGATCATCGACAGCAGCGTGCTCTTGCCGCAGCCGGAACGGCCGAGCAGGCAGACGAACTCGCCGTCGGCCACGGTCAGGCTGGCCCGGCTCAGCGCGGTGGTCGGCCGGGCGCCGCCGAAGACCTTGGTGACGTCGTCGACGACGAGCGCGGGACGGCCGGTCACTGGTCGCTCACCGCCTGGTCGCCCCGCTCGGCGAGCAGGCCGTTCAGGATGTCCAGGGAGTACAGCCCGGACAGGTCCGGGGACTCCAGCAGCCCCACGTCGACGGCGTGTGCAGCGCCCTCGCGGAGCGTGCTCGCCAGCGGGTCGTAGGTGAAGGTGACGTTCTGCCAGGCCTGGTCCAGCACGTCGGAGTCCATCGGCTTGCCGGACAGGGCCGCGATCTGGTCGTTCACCGCCTGCTTGGCTTCCGCCGGGCTGGCCTTGATGTAGTCGAGGGAGTCGAGCAGTCCGGCGAGCACGGCCTTGACCTCGTCGGGGTGCTGGTCGAGGAACTCGGTGCGCACGATCACGTTGGTGACCACGAACTCCTTGTCCGGCCAGGTGTCGGCCTCGTTCACCAGGACGTGCCCGCCACCCTCGGCAACCATCCGGGTCGCCCACGGCTCGGGCACCCACGCGCCGTCGATGTCGCCGGAGGAGAAGGCCTGCAGGGCGGTCGCGTTGTCCTGCGGCATGATGCTGACGTCACCGCCGCCCTCGGTGGTCGTGGTGTAGCCCTGCTGCTTGAGCCAGTAGCGCAGTGCGACGTCCTGGGTGTTGCCGAGCGACGGCGTGGCGATCTTCTTGCCCTTGAGCTGGTCGGGCGAGGTGATGTCCTTGCTCACCACCCGGGCCGCGCCGTTCGCGGCCGCGCCGGCGATTACGCGCAGCGACTGCCCCTTCGACTGGGTGTAGCCGGTGATGGTCGGGTTCGGGCCGACGAATGCGATGTCCACCGAGCCGGCGTTCAGCGCCTCGATGGCGGCCGGGCCCGCGTTGAAGGTGACGGTCTTCAACTCTGCGGAGCTGCCGAGCTCGGTGGCGTAGAAGCCCTTCGCGACGCCGACCAGGGCGGGCGCGTGGGTCAGGTTCGGGAAGTACCCGAGCGTGACCGTCGCGGAGGACCCGCCGCCGCCCGCACTGCAGCCGCTCAGGCCCAGCGCCCCCACCATCGCAACCGCGACCGCTGCCGCCGTGCTCCTGCCGATCCGCCACATCATGTCGTACACCTTCCCTATCGATCTAACTAACCCTATTAGATACGTAGGAATGATCCGATTGCAAATTGCGGGTCGGCGTGTCGGATGCCGGACGGTCCGGGCGCCGCCGGCCTGCTCAGCGGGCGGTGATCTCCCGCGGCGGGCGACGGCGGGTGCGGCCGAGGTACACCTGCCCGGTCTGCTCGGCCGTGAACAGCCGCGAGCCCTCTCCCAGCAACTGCAGTTCGTTCACCACCTCGGCGAGCCGGGACAACTGGGTGCGGACGGCATCGAGCTCGGCCTCCAGCGCGAGGATCCGGCGCACGCCCTCCAGGTTGATCCCCTCGTTCTGGGAGAGGTGCTGGATGTGCCGCAGCCTCGCGATGTCGCGCAACGAGTAGCGGCGTCCGCGGCCCCGGGAGCGACCGGGCACCACCAGGCCCAGCCGGTCGTAGCCGCGCAGGGTCTGGGGGTGCATCTCGGCGAGCTGGGCCGCCACCGAGATCACGAAGATCGGGGCGTCGGCGTCCAGCCGGTCGGGCAGGCGGTCGGTCATCGCGGCCCCCCGAACAGGGCGGCCCGCGGATCGCCGCCGCCGGCCTTCTCCTGGTAGTCGGCCAGGGCGGCCCTCGCCTCGTCGGACAGGTGCGTGGGCACCTCCACCTCCACGGTGACCAGCAGGTCGCCGTCCGTGGCTCCGCCCTTCACACCACGACCGCGGACGCGGAACGTCCGCCCGTTCGGCGTGCCGGCGGGCACCTTCAGCCGCACCGGGCCGTCGTCGAGCGTCGGGACGGAGATCTCCGCGCCCAGCGCAGCCTCGGCGAAAGTGACCGGCACGGTCACCGTGAGGTGGTCGCCCTTGCGCCCGAACACCTTGTGCGGCCGCACGTGCACCAGCACGTAGAGGTCGCCGGACGCGCCGGAGTTCTCGCCGGCACCGCCCTTGCCCTTGATCCGGATCCGCTGGCCGTCGGTCACACCGGCCGGGATCCGCACCTGCATGGTGCGGGTGGACTGGCTGCGTCCCGAACCGTGGCAGCTGGCGCACGGGTCGTCCACGATCATGCCGCGTCCGCGGCACTCCCGGCATGGCTCGGTGACCGCGAACACCCCGCCCGAGGTGGAGGTCTGCATGCCGCTGCCCTGGCAGACCGGGCAGACCCGCGGCTGCGTGCCGGGACGCGCGCCCGTGCCGTGGCAGGTCGGGCACGCCGCGTCCGAGGTGGTCTGCATCGTGACCGTCGAACCCGCCAGCGCGTTCGCGAAGTCGATCGTGACCTCGCCCTCGATGTCGGCACCGCGCCGCGGGCCCCGCGTCCGCCGGGTCGTGCCGCTGCCGCCGAAGAGGTTGCCGAACAGGTCGCCGAGGCCGGAGTCGCCCGCACCGCGGAACAGGTCGTCCATCGACGGCCCGCCCTGCCCGGCGCCGGGGAACCGGAAGCCCCCGCCGCCGAACAGGCTGCGCGCCTCGTCGTACTCCTTGCGCTTGGCCGGGTCGGAGAGGATCGAGTTCGCCTCGGAGATCTCCTTGAACTTCGCCTCGGCGTCGGCGTTCGTCTTGTTCTGGTCCGGGTGGTACTGCCGGGCCAGCTTCCGGAACGCCTTCTTGATCTCCTCGGGCTTGGCGTCCTTGGAGACGCCGAGCACCTTGTAGTAGTCCTTCTCCAGGTAGTCCTTGGTACTCACCGCGCCTCCTCTCGTGTGCTCATGGACTCTCGGTTCACTCGGGGTTGGCGACCCCCACGCGGGCGGGTCGCAGCACCCGGTCGTTCAGCTTCACGCCGCGCTGCATCACCGCGGAGATGGTGGCGACGCTCACCTCGCCACCGGGGTACGGCATCTGCATCAGGGCCTCGTGGATCTGCGGGTCGAACTCCTCGCCGACCGCGCCGTAGGCCTCCAGGCCGTACTTGGCGGTGATCTTCTCCAGTTCCTCCGCCACCAGCTTGAAGCCCCCGGTGAGCTCGTCGTGCTCACGGGCGGCCTCGACGCTGTCCAGGACGGGGAGCAGGTCGAGCACGACCACCTCGATGCCACCCTGCCGGGACAGCGCCCGGTCGCGGTCGACCCGCTTCTTGTAGTTCTGGTACTCGGCCGAGAGCCGCTGCAGGTCGGTGGTGCGTTCGTCCACCAGTTCCTGCAATTCGGCGACCTTCGCGTCCAGGACGGCGGCGCCGGAGGCCTTCGCCTCCAGCGGCTCCTCCGCCCCGTCCCCACCGGCCTCGCCCTCGGGTACGAAACCCTCGGTCCCGGCGGCGGGTTCGCTCACCAGTTCCGGCTCGTCGGCCCCGCCTGACGCCTCGTCAACAGGCTCACGCGGCTGCCCGGGGGCCGTGTTCTGGTCTTCACTCACTTGTCGTTGTCCTCGTCCACGATCTCGGCGTCCACGACGTCCTCATCGCCACCGGAGGCGGCCTCGCCACCCTCGGCCGGGGCCTCAGCCTGCTGGGCGGCCTGGGCGGCGGCGTACATCGCCTGGCCCATGGTCGCGGCCTTGGTGTTCAGGTCGTCCATGGCGGCCTTGACCGCGTCGTTGTCGTCGGTCTTGAGGGCTTCCTTCAGCTTCTCGAGGGCCTCGACGACCGGGGCCTTGGTGTCCTCGGGCAGGGTCTCGGCGTTGTCGGCGAGCAGCTTCTCGGTGCGGAACGCCAGAGCGTCCGCCTCGTTGCGCATCTCGACGGCCTCGCGGCGCTGGTGGTCCTCGGCGGCGTGCGCCTCGGCCTCCTTCACCATCCGGTCGATGTCGTCCTTGCCCAGGGCCGAGCCGCCGGTCACGGTCATGGACTGCTCCTTGCCCGTGGCCATGTCCTTCGCGTGGACGTGGACGATGCCGTTGGCGTCGATGTCGAACGCGACCTCGATCTGCGGCACGCCGCGCGGGGCGGGCATCAGGCCGGTCAGCTCGAAGTTGCCCAGGCTCTTGTTGTCCCGGGCGAAGTCACGCTCGCCCTGGTAGACCTGGATCATCACCGAGGGCTGGCTGTCCTCGGCCGTGGTGAACACCTCCGAGCGCTTGGTCGGGATCGTGGTGTTGCGCTCGATGATCTTGGTCATCACGCCGCCCTTGGTCTCGATGCCGAGGCTCAGGGGGGTGACGTCGAGCAGCAGCACGTCCTTCACCTCGCCCTTCAGCACACCGGCCTGCAGGGACGCACCCAGGGCCACGACCTCGTCCGGGTTCACACCCTTGTTGGGCTCCTTGCCGCCGGTCAGCTCCTTGACCAGGTCGACGACGGCCGGCATCCGGGTGGAGCCGCCGACGAGGATCACGTGGTCGATCTTGCCGATCGACGTGCTGGCGTCGGAGATCACCGCGTTGAACGGCGCGCGGCAGCGGTCGAGCAGGTCCTGGGTCATGCGCTGGAACTCGGCCCGGGTGAGCTTCTCGTCCAGGTGCAGCGGGCCCTCGGCGCCGGCCGTGATGTAGGGCAGGTTGATCGCGGTCTCCTGCGCGCTGGACAGCTCGATCTTGGCGCGCTCCGCGGCCTCCTGGAGGCGCTGGCGGGCCATCTTGTCCTTGCCCAGGTCGATGCCGTTCTTGTTCTTGAACTGGGTGACCAGCCAGTCGACGACCCGCTGGTCCCAGTCGTCGCCGCCGAGGCGGTTGTCGCCCTTGGTGGCCTTCACCTCGAAGACGCCCTCCGCGATCTCGAGCAGGGACACGTCGAACGTGCCGCCGCCGAGGTCGAAGACGAGGATGGTCTGCTCCACGTGGCCCTTGTCCAGGCCGTAGGCCAGTGCCGCGGCGGTGGGCTCGTTGATGATCCGGTCGACCACGAGGCCCGCGATCTCGCCCGCCTCCTTGGTGGCCTGGCGCTCGGCGTCGGAGAAGTACGCGGGGACGGTGATCACGGCGTTGGTGACCGACTCGCCCAGGTACGCCTCGGCGTCGCGCTTGAGCTTCTGCAGCACGAAGGCGCTGATC
>JAXGTK010000133.1:0-6616 GCA_040774965.1 Propionicimonas sp.
AGTTCGACCTGCACGCGTTCCTGCTGGCCAACCCCAACCTCGCGTTCACCCGGGCCGAGCTGCTGGAGCGGTTCTGGGACTGGAGGTTCGGCGACGACTCCACGGTCACGGTGCACGTCCGGCGGCTGCGCGAGAAGATCGAGGTGAACCCGTCCCGGCCGTCGCGGCTGCAGACCGTGTGGGGCGTCGGCTACCGCTACCAGGCGGTGAGGCCATGAGTACCGACCTGCTGCACATCGCGCCGTGGGCGGTGCTGAGCTGCCTGGTCTCGATCGGCCTGCTGTGGCTGCTGCTGCGTCTGCTGAAGGACCGCCCGTACTGGTCGCTGGCCGCGCTCGTCGCCGTCCCGCTGCTCAGCGCGCTGGGGTTCGTGGTCGCGATCAGCGGTTTCATGTTCACCCCGCAGCTGGGCTGGACGCTGGTCACGTGCCTGCTGATCGGGGTGGGGCTCGTGCCGGGCACGGTGCGGATCGGACAGCAGTTCGCCCGCCGCGTGCTCGAGGTGGAGACCCGGCGGGCGGAGGAGCGGGCCCGCGACCAGGTGCGGCGCGAACTGGTCGCGTGGGTGAGCCACGACCTGCGCACGCCGCTGGCCGGCATCCGCGCGATGGCGGAGGCGCTCGAGGACGAGGTGGTCAGCGAGCCGGCGGAGGTCAGCGAGTACGGCGCCCGGATCTCGAAGGAGACCGCCCGGTTGGGCGGCATGGTGGACGACCTGTTCGAGCTGTCGCTGATCAACAGCGGCGCCCTGCACCTGGTGCCCGAGCCGCTGCCGCTGGACGCGCTGGCCCGCGAGGCGGCGACCGGGCTGGGCCCGCTGGCCGCGGCGCGGCAGGTCGGCCTGGAGGTTCGGCTGGACCCGCTGGTCTGCCGCGGCAGCGGCAAGGAGGTCGAGCGGGTGGTGCACAACCTGCTGATCAACGCGGTGCGACACACCAGCGCGGGGGAGACCGTCTCGGTGGCCGGCGGACGCGACGGTGAGTCGGTGTGGCTGTCGGTGACGGACGGCTGCGGCGGGATTCCTGCGTCCGACCTGCCGAAGGTGTTCGACGTGGGGTTCCGTGGCACGGCGGCCCGCTCGCCGGAGGCAGAGCCGCTGGGTGCCGGCGCAGGCCTCGGCCTCGCGATCGCCCGCGGCCTGATGACCGCCCAGTCGGGCGAACTGCACGTCCACAACGTCCCCGGCGGCTGCTGCTTCCGGCTCAGCCTTCCCGCCGCCTGAACGTTCCGGCTGGTCGGGCTCGTCGGCCGAGTCGGGTGCGGGCGTGCCTCTCGAGCGGGCGCGGCGTCAAGACCTGTCGCTCGACGGGGTGGGTGATGGTGGTGCGCGCCAGCAACGCCCGCACGGGGTTCGCCGTGGACGACCGGACCGATTCTCGTGCAGGAGAAACCGGTGGAATTTGTACGCCGGCGCCAGGGCGGGCGCGTGGGCAGCGACCTAGACTCGGCGCGGTTCCTGATCTCGACCCTGCGGAATGGGGGTTGCGGTCGGAAACCGCCGCTTTCCCACTACTCATCTCGAGCCATCACCCCAGTATCGGAGCCCCCATGAGTATCCAGGAAACGATGGTTGACGAACCCGTGACGGATCGCCCTCGCCGCGGATCGTTCTGGCTCGGCATAGGCATCAGTGGCGGCGTGATGCTGGGCCGGCTGGGCATTCACTATGCGCTGTCCGACCCACCTGCACCCCATACCCCCGAAGCCGCCACCTGGCACCGGCTGTACACGGTGCTCAATCCACTGGCATTCGATCCCCGGATCCTGTTCGTCGGCCTGTTCTCCCTCGGACTGGTCCTGAGCCTGATTCCCCGGACGAGGCGCACCGGAGTCGGTGTGTTGCTCGGCGCCCTCGTCTCACTCATCGTGGCCCTGATCCTTCTCCTCCTCATCGTTCAGGCCCTCTCGCACGCCAGCATCGAGCCCTGAGAAAGCGCCGGACGCCGGGTCGGTGGGGCGGCGGAGCGTCTGGCGCGCAGATCCTCTCACCCGCCTGCGTCGCGGAAAGAGCGTCGTCGAACCTAACCGTTGAGCGCCAGGTCGCCTGATGCGGTCGGGCTGCCTGACTCCGTCTCGATCGTCAGGACGAGCTGGAACGGCTTGGCGCCGCACACCATGAAACGCTCCCCGTCCTCCCACTGCTTTCGGTACGCGTCCCGACAGCCGGCCGCCTTCGCCGAGGCGACCAGGTCGGTGGCGGATTCGTGGTCCCAGGAGATGGTGGCGGAATCCCCGGAGTCACAACCGCTTCGACGGTCGCCGAGAGCGAGCCCGGGGATGCGGTCGGCGAGTGCGTTCGCCTGAATGCGCAGCGACAGGCCACCCCATCGCCCACACCCGGGCGGGGCCGGGGTGGCCACGGCCAGCGCCCCGATCGCGGTGATCCCGAGCACACCCGCCAGTACGGACGCGACGACACGCGGCCACCGCGGCACGTCCGGCCGACCGCCGATCGGGTGCGCCCCGCCAGGCTCTCTCGTGCCCGCCCTCGCGCTGCGCCGATCGGTCCAGGCCAACCAGCTGGTTGCGCCGCCGGCCACGACCAGGGCCAGCGTCGGACGGTCAACGAGGTCCAGCGTGCCGGGCGACACCCAGTACGCGGCGAGGACACCCAGGACCGCCGCCACGAGCAGGATCGACCCGATGAGCCCGAGGAAGACCCGAGTCGGCAGCCGTCCGAGCGCCGCAGCCACGAGCCCCGCCCCGCCGGCCAGAAGCGGCAGCATCGACCACCTGCCGGTCAGCAGGCCGCCCGGCGAGAGTCCGAACCACGAGAGCAGGCCGACGCCCGCGAGGAGCCAGGCGACAACGCCGAGGTAGCCCGAAGCCAGACGGCGTCGTCCGGATCATCCCGCTCCACGAGGCAAGGCTAGCCAGCTACCGAAACGGTCCGCCCGGGGCGCAACGGGTGCTGGTTCGCTCCCGGAAGCTCCTCACGGGCGGTGGCGCACGCCAGAACGGCCGACCGTCCGATCAGGGCCGGCTGAGTTCGTTGCCCGGCCCGGAGTGGCCCACCGTCAAACCCTCGAGCGCGGCGATCCGCTCCTCCAGCGGGGGATGGGTGTCGTAGAGCCGGGCGATCCAGCTGCGCCGGCTCTCGGGGTGCTGGGTCGGGTCGTTGATGCACATGGCCGCGGTCGCCTGGTTGAACCGCGCGAACGGCTGGTCCACTCCGCGAAGCTTCTTCAGGGCCGAGAGCAGCCCGGCCGGGTTGCGCGTCAGTTCCACCCCGGACGCGTCGGCGAGGAACTCCCGGCGTCGCGACAGCGCCAGCTTGACCAGCGGGCCCAGGACGGCGGCGAACACCGACAGCGCGACGGCCACGACGACGACGATGATCATCGCCTGCTGGGCGTCGCGGCCCCGTCCGCGGCCGGTCCAGAACAGGGTCCGGAAGGCGATGGACGCGAGCACTCCGGCGAGGCCGACGAGGGTGCTGACGACCAGGATCAGCCGCACGTCGTAGTTCCTGATGTGGCTCATCTCGTGCGCGAGCACGCCCTCGAGCTCCTCGCGGTTCATCATTCGCAGCAAGCCGGTGGTGACGGTGATCGCAGCGTTCCCGGGGCTGGTCCCGGTGGCGAAGGCGTTCGGTGAGGGGTCGTCGATGATGTGGACCGAGGGCGTCGGGAGGCCCACTCCGATGGCCAGGGCCTCCACCAGGTTGATCAGCTGGGCGTCCCGCACGGGGTCTGCCGGCCTGGCGCCGGCGCTCTGGAGCACGACCTGGGTTCCGAAGCGCAGCACCACCAGGGCCGTGACGATGCCCAGGACCAGGGCGATCAGCGTACCGCCCAGCGCGTCCGCGGCCAGGGCCTGGGTGCTCGGCACGGTGTAGTCGCTGTAGTAGCGGCTGGTGACCCGGCCGCCGAGCCACGCGGCGATCAGGCCCACGAGCGCACCGAGGGCCATCCACGACACGAAGAACACCCCGACGTAGACGACGCTGAGGCGTTTGTTGTGTGCGATCTCCTGGTACATGGCGTCCCCTAGGCGGGCTGGTCGGTCGTGGGCACGGGGTCCGCGGAGGCGATCGGGACGGGACCCCGCTGGTCCGCCTCGATCTCGAAGTAGCCGGCGGGCCGGTAGGCCAGGGCAGCGGCGAGCCACGACCTCGGGATGGTCGCGACGGCGATGTTGTAGTCGCGCACGGACGTGTTGTAGAAGTGCCGCGCGTAGGCGATCTTGTCCTCCGTGGCCGTCAGTTCCTCCTGCAGCCGGAGGAAGCCGTCGGCGGCCCGCAACTGCGGATACTGCTCGGCCACCACCAGCAGCGAGTCCACCGACGACTTCAGCTCGGCCTCCGCCGTCTGGACCTGCCCGGGATCGCCCGTCGCCTGCGCCCGGATCGCCGCCGTCCGGGCGGTGGTCACCGACTGGAAGGTGTTCCGTTCGTGCGCGGCGTAGCCCTGCACAACCTCGACCAGGTTCGGGATCAGGTCGTGGCGGCGCTTCAGCTGGACGTCGATCTGCGCCCACGCCTCGTGCAGCCGCACCCGGTAGCGCACCAGCGAGTTGTAGCCCCACAGGATCGCGGCCAGCACAGCCAGGGTTGCGACGACCAGCAGGACCCAGGTCATCGCGGGCCGCCCGTCCGGCGACGGGACGTACGCGGCATCCGTCCGTGATGGTGCGCGGCCGCCGCCGGCGCGAACCGGGGCACGGCCGCGCGCGCCACGGCCGGACGGGGCGGGGCGTCCGCCGCGCCCGCCTGGTGCAGGACGGCGGACGGGACGAGCGCGAGCCACCAGGCCAGCGCCAGCAGCATCCCGCCCAACGCATCGCTGGGCCGGTGCCAGCCGGCGAGGACGGTGGCACCGGAGGCGATCGCCGCCAGCAGCATGAACGGGATCGCGAGGCGTCGGGCGAGCCGCGGCGTCATGGCCGTCAGCAGCGCGAGCGCCAGTGCCGTGGCGATGGTGGAGTGCCCACTGGGGAACGACCCGCTGAGGATGACCGGCCCGCCGTGGACCTGCGCCCACCAGGCGGGGTTGAGGAGGTCCAGCGGGCTCGACAGCGGCGCCACCGGGTCTCCCGGACGTCCCGGCAGCGCCACCTTGAGCACTTCGGCCGTGACCACGGCGAGCAGGCCGGCGAGCATCGCGAGGGAAGCGCCGGCGACGCGGCGCGACCGGACGGCCAGCACGATCACGGCGCCCGAGCCGAGGACGAGCAACGGGATCAGCAGGGCCTGCATCGCGTCGGAGGTCGGGTCGGACAGGCGGGTGCGCGAGACGGCCGCGAGCACGCTCGCGTCCAGCGCCAGCCCCGCCGGGGTCCACACCGCGAAGAGGTAGAGCAGTGCACCCGCCGCAGCGACCAGCGCCGCGAGGCCCGCGCGCGGCAGTCGACGACTCGTGGTCATGCAGCCACGGTGCGTCGGAGGACTCTCCGGGCCCTGAGCGCGAACTGTGACTTTCCTGTGCTGGTGCGCGTTTGTACTGCTGCTCAGCTGCGCATGGCGGAGGTGGCGAACTCCCGGACGCCGACGTCGAACGGCACCCGGGCGGCGAAGCCGAGTTCGTCACGGATCCGGCGAGGGTCGGCCACCACGTGGCGGACGTCGCCGGGTCGTCCGCCGCCGACCACGACCGGGGACGGGCCGCGGCAGGCGCGGGACAGTTCCGCGGCGAGCTCGCCGACGCTGCGCGGGTGCCCGGACGCGACGTTGTACACCCGGTGCCCGGACGCGCCGCCGGCCTCGAGTGCCAGGACGTTCGCGCGGGCGACGTCGGCGACGTGGACGAAGTCGCGCATCCGGCGGCCGTCCTCGTAAACCCTCGGCGCGTTCCCGGCGGCGAGCGCGGACCGGAAGATGCTGGCCACCCCCGCGTACGGGGTGTCCCGTGGCATCCCGGGCCCGTAGACGTTGTGGTAGCGCAGGCTGGTCGCGCGGCCGCCGGCCTGCTCGACCCACGCGATTGCCAGGTGCTCCTGGGCGAGCTTCGTCGCGGCGTAGGCGTTGCGCGGGTCGGGCACGGCGTCCTCGGGCACCGGCGCCCACCCCACCCGTACGCCGCACTCCGGACAGGGCGGGTCGAACCGTCCGTCGGCCACGTCGGCGGCCGTGCGCGGCCGGGTCGTCACCACGCCGTGCCGCGGGCAGACCTGCCGGCCACCGCCGTAGACCACCATGGAGGATGCCTGCACGATCCGGCCGACACCGGCCCGGGTCATCGCCGACAGCAGCGCCGCGGTGCCCTCGACGTTGTGCCGGGCGTAGTCGGGAGCGTCATGGACGGTCAGTCCGAGCCCGACCATGGCGGCCTGGTGGCAGACCGCGTCCACCCCGTCGAGCACGGACGCGAGCCCGGCCTCGTCCCGCACGTCCACGCGGTGCACCCCCTCGGGCAGCACGGCGGACCCGCCGTGTGCCCGGTCGAGCAGCACGTCCAGCCCGACCACCTCGTGGCCGCGCTCCCGTAACTGCCGCACGACCTCAGCGCCGATGAACCCGGCGGCGCCGGTGACCAGGATTCGCATGTGTCCAGTCCACCGTGGCATCGGGCCCGGGGCGAGGGCCCGGCGGCACAGGAAAGAACTCGGTAAGGATTGGCAGAACCCGCCACCGGTCCGGCCGCGGTCCCGACAGGCTCGACCGGCCGGGGAGCCCTAC
>JAXGTK010000134.1:0-6579 GCA_040774965.1 Propionicimonas sp.
ATGGGCCAGGACTTCGACTACCGGCTGGCCCAGATGGTGGCGAACCCGCCCGACATCATCCACGTGCACGGCATGGGTGCGATCGGCCTGCTGGGCATGTGGACGGCGCAGCGCACGGGCAAGCCCCTCGTGATCACCTGGCACACCGACCTGGAGGCGTACGCCGAGCACTACTGGCACGTCGTCCCGTTCCTGAACGCCGCCTACAAGGTGTACGCGATGCACCTGGAGAAGAGCTGGGGCCAGCTCAAGAAGATGAAGTTCAAGGCGCCCCGCCGCGGACGCGCGCAGGTCGAACTGCTCACCCTCGCCGCGAACATGCTCACCGACGCCGACCTGGTCACCACGCCGTCGGACAAGACCGCCAAGCGGGTGCTGGAGATCGCGCCCTCGGCGAAGGTCAAGGTGGTGCCCAACGGCACGGACGCCCTGCCCGAGCTGCCGCCGATCTCGAAGGGACGCGGGCCCCGGCTGATCTACGTGGGCCGGATCTCGCTGGAGAAGGGCATCGGGCTGATGCTCGAGGCGTTCGAGCTCGTCCGCGACCAGATCCCCGACGCCGAGCTGATGATCGTCGGGGACTGGAAGGAGACCCCGGCGAAGCTTCGCCGCCGGCTGCAGCGGGCCTCGCGGTTCGGCGGGGTGAAGCTGCCCGGCCAGATCCCGCGGGAGAAGCTCGGCGCCTACTACGCCTCCGGCGACGCGTTCGTGTTCGCCTCGCTCACCGACACCCAGGCACTCGTCCTGCACGAGGCCGCGCACGCCGGCCTGCCGTTCGTGATGGTCGACCACGAGCTGCGGCTGGTCATCGACCCGGGGGTGAACGCGGTGCTGGCCCGGCCCAACCCTGTCTCGCTGGCGGGCGCGATGGTCAGCATGCTGACCGCGCTGAAGGACCCGGAGGTCGCCGCGACCGCGCGCGCCCGGAGCAGGGAGATGGCCGCCCGCTGGACGATCGCGAACCAGTCGAAGGAGTTCGTCGAGATCTACGCGGCGCTGGCCGCGGGACGGCCCGTCCCGCTCACCGAGGGGCTCGAGCCCGACTACGGACGCCGGGTGTTCCCCGGCCGCACGGTGACCGCCGAGTACGACCCGCCGAACTGACCGGCGCTCACTCCTCCGCGATCACGATCAGCTGGTCGCCGGGGCCGAACCGGACGCGGCGGCGCTTGTCCGGGTTGAGCCGGACGCCGCCGTCGGCCAGGCGGTAGCCGATCGCGGTCTCCTCGCGCCGGCGGGCGGCCTCCAGCACCGTGTAGAAGTCCACGTCGGCGCCCTCGGCCACGTACCGGCCGGCCGGACGCAGGTACACCTCGTTGCCCTCGGCCGCGAACAGCGTGCCGAACACGGCGTCCAGCCCGCTGTTCTCCGAGACCTGCGCGAGCATCAGCGCCACCAGCTTGTCGCTGACGATCAGGTCGTCGACCCGGGCCACCTCGGCGAGTTCCCGATTGGAGTCGTTCAGCATCTCGCTGACGATGCTCAGCCGAAGGTCGTTCCGCTCGGCGATGTCGCGCAGGTGCAGCAGGGTCACCAGCGTGCGGCTGTCCACCTGCTCGGGGTCGCCGCTGGCCGGGTCGGCCAGCAGGATGATGTGGTCGAAGCCGCCCACGTCGAGACGGTCGAGCACCGCCCGCCGGCCGGGATCGCCGTCGACGACCGTCGGGGTGAGGTGCACCAGGCCGGGGAGCTCGGACGGTTCGCCGGGCGCGACCAGCACCACCTCCGATCCGGGAGCCACGTAGGCGTCGAGTTCTCCCACGAGCACGGGCAGTACCGAGTTGGTGCCGAGCACCAGCACCCGCTCGGGCTCGGCGACGTGGGGCGCGTCCGCCAGGATGTGGGTCTGGTCGATCCCGGGCGGCGCGCCGCCCACCTCGATCTCGCTGTCGTCGGACGCGATCACGATCAGCTGGTCGTCCTCGCCGACCACGATGTCCGACGGCGGGTTCAGCACCGGGACCCCGCCCATCACCAGGCCCGCCACCGTGCAGGTCTCGAACGCCAGCTGCGCCTCGAAGTAGGTGCGTCCGGCCAGGTCCGGCTGGGACGTGAAGTAGAACTCGTCGCCGGAGAAGTCGAGCAGTTCCTGCCACACCAGCGACATGCCGGACTGCCGGCAGCTCTGCACCGCGATCCGTCCGATCACCTCCGGGCCGAGCACCCAGTGCACCCTGTCGCGTCCGACGAGGTGCGCGGCCACGGCGTTCGCGGGATCGCACAGCTCGGCGACGATGTGGCGGCCCTCGACGGACTCGTCGTTGGTCAGCGCCAGCGCGGTCTTGATCACGTCGGCATCAGGGTCGGGTGCCTCGTCCGGAGCCAGCACGATGATGCTGCGCGCCCACTGCGGGCTGCCCAGCGCCAGGTCGGCGCGCACCTTCGGGTCCCCGCTGCGGCAGATCAGCGTGGTGCTGCCGAGGTCGCCGCAGTGCGCCCGCAGGTCGTCCTCCATCGCCACCTTGTCCCTGGCCGCCACCACCACGACCACGGCCCGGCGGCGGGACGCGTTGGCGATCACGAGCTCCCGGACGATCGCCGGCACCTTGTTGTTCCAGCCGAGGACGAGCGTGTGGTCGTGCTCCAGCACGCGTGAACGGCCCTTGCGGAGCTCGGCGATGCGGTCGTCGAACGCGCCGGAGATGATGCCGATCAGGCTGGCCACGATGATCAGTCCGCCGATCGTGATCAGCAGCATGAAGAACCGGAAGCCCCACCCCACGTCGCCGCCCATCGTGCCCGGGTCGAGGGTGCGCATCAGGCCGCCCCACCACAGGTCGAACAGGTCGCCGCCGCCCTCGGGGTAGGCGTGGAACACCCAGGCCAGCGTGCCGACCACCACGACCAGGCCCGCCGTGGCCAGGCCCAGCAACCCGATCAGGGCGATCGCACCCCGGGACATCCAGCCGTCGAAGGCGTAGCGCAGGCGCTCGGAGAGCGTGGGCCGGTCCATGGCACCCCTTCGTCGCGCAGGATGCCCGGATTTTACCGATCAGCCCGGACCGGCGAGCGCCGTCCCCCGATCCGGCGCCAGTTCCGGTTCGTGCCGGACGCGGCGACGGAGCCGGAACACGATCCGGCTCTGGGCGAGGAAGCCCACGACGAACACGGTGAGCTCGGTGATCACCTTCGCGGCCACGAGCCCGAACAGGGGCGTGGTCAGTTCCATCAGGGCCAGGTTGGCCGCCAGCACTGCCGCGGCGAGCAGGGCGTAGCGGCGCACCGCCGGCCACAGCGGGGCCGACCCGGCCCGGAACACCAGGTGCCGGTTGGTGAGGAAGTTCACGGTCGCGCTGACCACGCGGGCGAGCACCACCGCCAGCGCGAGGCTGCCCACCAGCGGGTAGAGCACGAACAGCAGGGTGGCGTCAATCGCGAACCCGGCCAGTGAGGACGCGGCGTAGCCGAGCAGGGGCCGCAGCACGCGCAGCGAGTCCTGCAGCGGCCGGAAGTGGGAGGACGCGTTGTCGGCCAGGTACACCGTGGCAATCTCCACCTGCCGGAGCTCCAGCCGTTCCCGGCTGGCGCGCAGCAGCACGTTCAGCTCGTACTCGAAGCGGTCGCCGGGCACCTCCTCGAGCCAGGCCAGCATGCGGTGCGGGTAGCCGCGCAGGCCGGTCTGGGTGTCGACGATCCGCACCCCGGTGACGAGGGAGAACAGCGCCGCGGTGACGCGGTTGCCGAACCGGCTGCGCAGCGGGACGCGCCCGGTGAACCGGCGCACGCCGAGCACCAGGTCGGCCTCCGGGTCGTCGAGGGCAGCGGCCACCCGGAGGATGTCCAGCAGGGTGTGCTGCCCGTCGCTGTCCGCACACACCACGGCCTGCCCCGGGTAGTGGGCCCGAATGTGGGCGAAACCCGTGCGCAGGGCCGCGCCCTTGCCCCGGTTCCCGGGGTGGGCGAGCACCTCGGCACCCGCGCGCCCGGCCTGCGCGAACAGCGGCGCGTACGCGGGGCCGCTGCCGTCGTCGACGACCAGGATCTCGAGGTCGTCGATCCAGGCGAGGTCCTTCACGAGCTGGACGAGCCGACGGTCCGGTTCGTAGCTGGGGATCAGCACGATCACGGCGCTCAGCCCGCCACGTAGAGGATGTCGCTGGTGGCGCGTTCGTCGCCGCGTCCGAGCGGGTCGTTCACGAGCTGGTCGTGGAAGATCATCGTGGCCGAGCCGCCGCCGTCCAGGTTGTAGGCGACCTGGGCCCCGAGGTCGACGAAAAGCTGCGCGAACTCGCTCATCGTGACGCCGCGGCTGTAACCCGGGCTGCGCCCGTCCACCACCACGAACAGGAAGTGGTCCTCGGCCACCATCCCGACGCCGGTGCGCGGCTGGCGGCCCTGCACGGAGTGGTTGCCGAAGTTGGTGTCGATCTCCACGTCGTCGATGCCGTCGATGACGGCGCCCGCGTCCACCAGTCCCGGGCCGAAGGAGAGGGTGTTCCAGACCCCGGCGGCGAGCAGCTTCGCGGCACTGGTGGCGGTCTCGTCGTAGAGCCGCACCGACCCGTCGGTGTAGAATGCGAGGCCCTGCCGGGCGCCCCGGTCGCGGTAGGCGACGCCGTTGCGGATCACGATCCCGGTGTCGCGGAAGCCGTAGTAGTCGCCGTTGATGGCGAGGACGGCGCCGGCCTGAGCGGCGATGTCGGACGGGTCGGCGACGATGTTCTCGCCGAACTCGTCCTGGGCGAACGCCGAGCGGACGATGGTCGCGTCGCTGACGGTGATGTCGGCGACGAACCACGCCAGGGCGTCGTTCCCCGACCCGCTGGTGTGCCTGGTCACGGTGATGGACGCCGTGTCGGACCGGTAGCCGTCGGAGGTGAACGAGCCGTTCGTGGCCTCGTCAGCGGCGGTGATGTCGGAGGTGATCGAGGAGGTGTTCGTGGTCTCGACGTGCTCGATCACGTAGCGGTCCAGGGCCCAGGCGGTGCCGGTGCCCACGGCGAACAGGCCACCGACCCCGCCGACCAGGAACGCCCGCCTGGTGTGCGTGCGGACGGTCATGGCGTCACCCGCGTCCGCCGGGGGCGCCGCCGCCGGGACCGCCGCCCATGCCGCCGCCGCCCATGCCGCTGGACGCGCCCTCGCCGGCGGTCACGGTGCTCACCGTGCTGCCGTCCACCTGCACCTCGTAGGACTCACCGGTGGTGATCGCCGGATCGGCGACGACCAGCGAGCCGATCTGCTTGGCTGCGGTGTAGGTCGCGATCGTCGTGCCGTCCTTCACGACCGTGACGGTCTGCCCGGCCGACACCTGGCCACTGAAGGCGATCCAGCCCTCCGGGGAGTCGGTGCCGGGGGTCTCGGCCATGCCGTCGCTGCCGCCGGCGAGCACGGTGCCGCCGCTGACGGTGATGCCGCCGTTGGAGTCGAGCGCGCCGTTGCCGTTGTTCGTGGGGCCGTACACCACGGTCGTGCCGCCGCTGACCTCGATGGTGCCGTTGGAGTCCAGGCCGTCGCCCTCGGCGTCCACGGTGAGGGAGCCGCCGCTGATCGCCAGGAGCGAGCCGTCGTCGGCCATGCCGCCGCCGCCCCGTCCGGAGTCGGTGGTGGAGCCCTGGGTGGCGTTCAGGCCGTCGTCGGAGGACGTGATCGTGATCTCGCCGCCGAGGATGAGGACGTTGGCGCCCTCGAGGCCCTCGGTGGACTTCGTGACCGTGACGGTGCCGCCCTCGACGGAGAGGTCGCCCTCGGCGTGCATGCCGTCGTCGCCCGCGGACACCTCGACGGTGCCGCCGGTGACCTGGATGTAGCCGACCGTGTCGTCGTCCTCGTTGTCGGACTTCAGGCCGTCGTCGGCCGCGGTGACGTTCACCGTGCCGCCGGAGATGATCAGGTAGTCCTTGCCGCGGATGCCGTCGTCCGCGGAGGTCACGGTGATCGTCCCGGAGAGGATGACCAGGCCGTCCTTGCTGGCGATGCCGTCGTTGGTGTTGCCGGTGACGCTCAGCGAGCCGGTGCCGCCGATGGTCAGGTCGTCGGCGGAGAACAGGGCCGCGTTGGGGGCGTTGTCGGCGGAGGTGTCGTAGCCGGTGCCGTCGGTGACGCTGTTGGACGAGCCGTCCGCGAGGATCACCACGGTCTCGTCGGACTCGGTGACCACCACGGCGGAACCGGCGGTGTTCGTGATGGACGCGTCGTCCAGCACGAGCTTCACCTTCCCGTCGTCGGGGCTGTTCACGACGACCTGCCCGTTGCTGAGCGTGCCGGAGAGGATGTAGGTGCCCGGCGCGGTGATCGTGACGGTGTCGCCGTCGATGCTCACGCCGTCGGACGAACTGGTCTTCGACGCGCCGTCGGCGAGCGTGATCGTGGTCGCCTCCGACGCGGCGTAGTCGGCGTCGTTGCTGTCGGCGTGGCTGTCGTGGTTGTCGGCGAGCAGCGCCTCGGCGGAGACCGAGGAGCCGCTCACGGTGGAGGTCGTGGTGGTGCCCGTGGTCATCGTCGTGGCGGCGGTGCACGCGGTGAGCGCAACTCCGGCCACGATGGCGGCGATCGCGGCGCTCACCCTGCGGATGATCGTGGGATCGGTCTTCATGGTCGTTTCCTTTTCGTCGGGTTCCCCACGGCTGGTCGAGCCTC
>JAXGTK010000135.1:0-6502 GCA_040774965.1 Propionicimonas sp.
GCAACAGATCCCACCCCCCCCCCGGCGGGGCCCGGCCGGGGGGGGGGGTTTTGACATTAGACGCCCCACCCCGGCCCCGGCCACCGGCGACGATCGGGGGCACGATAGCCTTCGGTGGGTTCGCGGACGGAGGTGAGCGGCGTGGCGACCAGGGACGACGTGGCCCGGCTGGCCGGGGTGTCCGCGAGCACGGTCTCGTACGCCATCAGCGGCCGCCGCAGCATTTCTGCCGAGACCCGCGAGCGGGTGTTCGCCGCGATGCGTGAACTCGACTACACCCCGAACGCCTTCGCCCGCGGCCTGGCCGGCGCCCGCAAGGGCATCCTGGCGCTGAACTACCCGCTGCGCGACGAGGGCTGGTCGCCGATGGAGGTGCGCTACTTCGAGACGGCCACCCAGGCCGCCCACGAGCTGGGCTTCCAGCTGCTGCTGTGGCCGAACGCGGCCGACGACGTCGCCAGCCTCACCGACCTGGTCTCCCAGCAGCTCGTGGACGGCGTGATCGTGATGGAGGTGCAGTGGGACGATCCCCGGATCGAGCTGTTCAAGGAGCGCGGCGTCCGGTTCGTCCTGCTGGGCCGCAACTCCGCACCGTCCGGCCTCACCTACGTCGACACCGACTTCCGGGAGAGTGCACGCACCGCCCTGGAGTACCTCGTCGACCGGGGCCACCGCGAGATCCTGTTCGTCGGTGAGGACCGGGTCGAGCAGGGCCACGGGCCGATGGTGCGCACGCTCACCGAACTCGAGGCGAGCGCACGCCGGTTCGGAGTCTCCCTCGACCGGTTCGCCGGCCCCCGCACGTACGGCACCGGACGGGCCGCCTACCGGTACCTGGCCGCGTCCGGGACGCCCGTCACCGCGGCGATCGTGTTCAACGACCAGGCGACCGTCGGGTTCATCAACGCCGCCCAACTCGCCGGGATCTCGGTACCGGACGACCTCTCCGTGCTCTCGATCGGCATGGGCGAGGAGGCGGCGGAGGTCGACCCGCCGGTGACGACGGTCACACCACCGGTGGCAGCCCTCACCGAAACGGCCGTGCGGATGCTCGTCGGCGCCGTGGAGGGCCACCCCGTGACCCAGTCGGAGGTGCTGATGGACGCGCCGCTGGTCGAACGCGGCAGCGTGCGCGACCTGAGCTGACCAGACCCTTGCGCTCGAAAGGACCTCGTGCCACCATTGATCGACGCGATTTGTCGACGCGCGTCGATCACAGGCGATTGGCGATCCAGGGGGACAATTCGATGCCGACCATCACCACTGTTCGGGCAGCTCTGCGGGCCATCACGAGCAGCGGGTGGACGTCTCGTACCCAGTTCGAACTCGCCTCGGCACTGGGCCCGGCCCGGGTCTACGTCCCGCTGGCCGTCGACCCGCAGGAACTGCGCCCGTCCGAGCCTCGCGGCGACCGCTGGCTGATGGCCTTCACCGCCCCCGATCCGCTCGCCCTCCGCGGACGCCCGTCCCACCGCACCCGCTTCGCCGAGCACACCGGGGCCGAACTGCTCCGGCTGGCCTGCGAGCGCAGCTGCGGGCTGGTGCTGGAGGCCGGCTCCGACCTCGAGCGGCGGATCACCCCGCAGGCGGCGCACGCCATGCAACTGGTGGCCAGCTACACCGAGTCGCTCGTGCTGGGCCCGGACGCGGCGGAACGCCGCGCGGAGGCCCGCCCGCTGTACGCCGTGCCCCTGCGCGCCTCCTAGGCCCACTCCGCACCCCGGCCGGTCGGTTGAGCCGGGCCGGCCGACGCGTCGAGACCGCCCCACCACCACACCCCGGGTGGGAGAGGATGGACAGCGCGGTCGCATCCCCGGCCGTCCATCGACCAGGGCCGCCCATGCAGAGATCCGCGATCGACTCGCCGCGCGCGTGGCTGATGTGGTCGCTCGGTGCCCTCGCCTACAGCATCGCGGTGATGCAGCGGACCAGCTTCGGCGTGGCCAGCGTGATGGCCACCGAGCGGTTCGCCGCGGGCGCGTCGCTGGTCAGCCTGTTCGTGGTCGTGCAACTCCTCACCTACGCCGGGATGCAGGTGCCGGCCGGACTGCTCACCGACCGGTTCGGCACCCGCCTGGTGCTCGCGTCGGGCGCCGCCCTGATGTGCGTGGGCCAGCTCGACCTGGCCTTCAGCACGAGCCTGGTCTCGGCGATCATCGCCCGCATCCTCGTGGGGGCAGGGGACGCGATGACGTTCACCGCGGTGCTGCGGATGCTGCCGGCCTGGTTCTCGGCCGGACGCATCCCCGTCCTCAACCAGCTCACCGGCATGGTCGGCCAGAGCGGCCAGCTGCTCAGCTCGATCCCGCTCGCCGCCATGTTGGGCGTGGCGGGCTGGACGAGCACGTTCGCCGCCGCGTCCGTGGCGTCCGCCGGGGTGGCCGTGGTGGTGCTGGTGGCCCTGCGCAACGCACCGCCGGGCACCCCCCAGAATCCGGTGCGGATCGCCGCGGGGCTCCGGGCGCAGGTGCTGGACGTGCTGCGCGTCCCCGCGTCCCGGCTGGCGTTCTGGATCCACTGGATGTGCGCGTTCTGGACGATGGTGTTCGCCCTGATGTGGGGCTACCCGTTCCTGCTGCGGGGCCTGGGCTACCCGCTGCCGGTCGCGTCCGGGCTGTTCACGGTGATGGTGATCGCCGGGGTCCCCGCCGGGCCGCTGATCGGCCTGCTCAGCCGGCGCGCGCCGCTGCAGCGGACGAACCTCGCGCTGCTGTCCTCCCTGCTGGCGGCCGTGCCGTGGCTCGCGGTACTGCTGTGGCCGGGGCCGGCGCCGGTCTGGCTGATGGCGGTCGTGGTGGCGGGCATCGCGGCGGCGGGACCGGGTTCCGGGATCGGCTTCGACGTCGCGCGCGCGTCCAACCCGTTGCACCGGATCGGCACCGCCACCGGAGTCGTGATCGTCGGCGGGTTCTTCGCCGGCCTGGTGGACATCCTGGTGATCGGAGTGGTGCTCGACCTGGCCGGCGGCTACACCCTGACCGCCTTCCGCTGGGCCATGGCGACCCAGTTCGTGTTCTGGGGCATCGGGGTGGTCGGGGCCTACACGACCAGAGCGAAGGCCCGACAGCTGGATGCGGCTCGCGGCGTGCGCTACCCGAGCCTGTGGGCCGTGCTGCGCCGGGAGGCGGCGAGCTGGACGGTGCAGTGGCGGGCGTTCCGCGCCCCCGAGCCGGACGCCCCGTCCGCTGGGCTCGAACTCACCCTGGCCGACGGGCGGCAGGTGCGGGTGGCGGCCGTCCTGCCCGGCACCGGTGGCGAACTGGTGGCCGTGGACGTCGTCCCGTCCCGCGCCCCGGAGGACTGGTGGCACCAGCGCGTCGACGACTACCTGGAACTGGTCGGCACGGACGAACTCGAGGTCGGCGCGGTGGAGGTGCGCTGCGCGGACGCCGCGTCCGTCGCCCGCGTCCGCGGCCTGGTCGCCGCCGACCTGGCCTCCCGCGGCGTCACCCTCCCCATCGAGGTCACCGCCCGCGGCCGCTGAGCCTGAACCGGAAAGGAACCGTCCCCATTCCGGTTCACGGGGACGGTTCCTTTCCGGTTCGCCGGAACCGTCCCCTTTCCGGTTCGCGCGGTGTGTCCCCGTTCCGGTTCACTCAGAGGAAGGGACGCACCTCCACCTTGCGGTTGCAGGCCTTCGAACCCTCGCGCGCGAGCCCGAGCGCCTGGTCGAGATCGACGGCCTCGACGATCCAGAACCCGGCGACGAACTCCTTCGACTCGGTGAACGGGCCGTCGGTGACGACACCCGCGTCCCGGCGGTTGTCGATGGTGGTGGCACGTTCGGGGCCACCCAGGCCGCCCGCGAAGACCCAGTGGCCCTGCGCCTGGAGGTCTTCGTTGTACACGTCGATGGCAGCCATCTCGTCGGCACCGGCCAACTCGGTCGAGTCCGAGATCACCGAGAACAGGAACTGCATGTCGGCCTCCTTGCTGGTGGCCCGGTCGGGCCGTCCACCCGTACGACGAACGGGACCGCCGGAATCCGACATGCCGACGAGGGTCAGCGCGCCGATGCCGACCCGGCCGGGCAGTCGCGGGGGTCCGGGTGCCCATTGTCTCCAGCGGGGTTCATGGACACCTGTGAATGGACTGAGACAGGAGCCGTCCCCGCGAACCGGAAGGGGACACACCTCGCAGCGGAGACGGATCCGGACGGTCGAGGACGATTGCCTAGGCTGGCGCCATGAGCAATCCCGACCGCTCCGCAGCCCTGCTCGAGCGCATCCGCGACGCGGTAGTGGGCGATGACCAGGTGATGCCCGGGCCCTACGGGCCGCGACGGGTGACCTACGCCGACTACACCGCCTCGGGTCGCAGCCTCGCCTTCATCGAGGACTTCATCCGCAACGAGGTGCTCCCCCGGTACGCCAACACCCACACCGAGGCCTCCGGCACCGGCCTGCAGACCACCCGCCTGCGCGAGGACGCCCGGCGCATCATCGCCACGTCCGTCGGGGGTGACGAGGACACCGTCGTGATCTTCGCCGGGTCGGGGTCGACGGCCGCCATCGCCAAGATGGTGGGCATCCTCGGGCTGCGGATCCCCTCCACGCTCGAGGACCGCTACCACTTCTCGGCCCGGATCCCGGACACCGAGCGTCCCGTGGTGTTCATCGGCCCGTTCGAGCACCACTCCAACGAGCTGCCGTGGCGGGAGTCCGTGGCCGACGTGGTCACCATTCCCGAGGACGCGGACGGGCACATCGACCAGGCCGCCCTCGCGTCCGCCCTGGAACGGTTCGAGGACCGCCCGCTCAAGATCGGATCGTTCTCGGCCGCCTCCAACGTCACCGGCATCCGGACCGACATCCGGGGCATCGCCTCGCTGCTGCACGCCCACGGCGCGTTGAGCTTCTGGGACTTCGCCGCCTGCGCGCCGTACGTCCCGATCGACGTGCGGGCCGCCGAGGGCCGTCCGGACTCCTGGCTCGACGCGGTGTTCATCAGCCCGCACAAGTTCATCGGGGGCCCGGGGACCCCCGGGCTGCTGATCGTCCGGCGCGAACTGCTCAGCAACCGGGTGCCGGACATGCCCGGCGGCGGCACCGTGATGTACGTCAACCCGACCGAGCACCGCTACCTGCCCGAACCAGAGCACCGGGAGGAGGGCGGCACGCCCGCGATCATCGAGTCGATCCGCGCCGGGCTGGTCTTCCAGCTCAAGGACGCGGTGGGCGCCGACGTGATCAAGGCCCACGAGGACGCGCTGCTCGACCGTGCGGTGACCGCGTGGCGCGACGAGCCCGGCCTGGAGATCCTCGGCAACCTGGCCGCCGAGCGGCTCTCGATCGTGTCCTTCGTGGTGCGCGATCCGGACGGGCAGTACCTGCACCACAACTTCGTGGTGGCGCTGCTCAACGACCTGTTCGGCATCCAGACCCGGGGCGGGTGTTCGTGCGCCGGCCCCTACGGGCACCACCTGCTCGGCATCGACCTGGACACCTCGCGCGCCTTCGAGCGGCTGATCGCCTCGGGCAACGAGGGGATCAAGCCGGGCTGGGTGCGGGTGAACTTCAACTACTTCGTGGCGCCCGAGGTGACCGACTACATCATCGAGGCCGTACGCCTGGTTGCCGAACAGGGCTGGAAGCTGCTGCCGGACTACCGGTTCGACCCGGTGACCGGACTGTGGCACCACCGTCGTGGCCCGGTGGAGCCGCCGTTGCGGCTCGCCGACGTGCACTACGACGAGGACGGACGGATGAGCTACCCGCGCCAGGACGCCACCGCGCCGGTCGAGGCGCTGGCCGGCTACCTGGCCGAGGCGAGGGAGATCCTCGCCGCGGCCCCGCCCGACCAGCTGGCACCGGGCCGGGTGTCGGAGGACTTCGACCGCCTCCGGTGGTTCACGCTTCCCGAGGCCTGCCTGGCCTGAACCGGACGACCGCCGGTTCCAGCCCCGCGTGGTGCCCGGTCAGCCCAGGCCGCGGAAGCCGAAACGGAACTCCAGGTCGCCCGTGGGCAGCAGGAACTCCGGGTGGGTGCGGGCGCCCCACGAGTCGTCGCCGCCCACCCCGCGCCGCTTCCACACCGGGCGCAGCACCGTGCGGTGGATCGGCGGCAGTTCGTGCGGGTGCAGCGCGTTCTCGATCTCGAACGGCGTCCACGGCAGGGCGGAGAATTCCATGCCGTCGGCGCAGTCGAACCTCAGCCCGTTGCCGGCGTCGTCGCTCACCTCGGCCCAGCGGACGCCGGTGTGCCCACCGGCCTCCTGGGGACGGACGTAGCGGGTGAACTGGTCGGAGACCTCGCCGCCCCACACCCCGAGCCGGGCGCTTCCCCGCCGGTCGACGGCGCTCTCGTGCGGGCCCTCGCCGTACCAGCGCAGCCGGTGCAGGCCGGCGTCCGCGCTGACCATCAGGCCGAACTCGGGTGGGTCGCCCAGACCCTCACCCGGGTGCAGCGCCACGGTCACGCCGACGTGGCCGTCCCCGGCCACCCGGTAGGTGACGTCGCTCTCGCTCGCGGGCGAGGTGGGCAGGTCGTAGGCGTAGCGCAC
>JAXGTK010000136.1:0-6330 GCA_040774965.1 Propionicimonas sp.
GCCCCCGATCGTCGCGGGGGGCCGGGGCCGGGGTGGACCGAATCGGGAACCGTCCCCAACCCGGTCCGGCCCGGATTGGGGACGGTTCCTTACTCGGTCCACCTGCGGGTCCGGTGCGAGGATCAGGGCATGGCAGCATTCGATCCGGCAGCCGTCCTTCCCGACGACCTGCTCGCCCGGCTCCGCGCCCGGGCCGCGACGCACGACCACGACAACACGTTCCCCGGCGACGACCTCGCCGACCTGCGGGACGCCGGTTACCTCGCCATCCTCGCCCCGGCGGAGCTGGGCGGTGCCGGGCTCGGCCTGCGTGAGGCGTCCCTCCTGCAGCAGCGCCTGGCGACCGCCGCGCCCGCGACCGCCCTGTCGATCAACATGCACCTGGTCTGGACGGGCGTCGCGAAGGTGCTCGCCGACCGCGGCATCGACAGCATGCGGTTCGTCCACGAGGGCGCCGTCGCGGGCGAGGTGTTCGCGTTCGGGATCAGCGAGGCCGGCAACGACCTGGTCCTGTTCGGCAGCGACACCGAGGCGCTGCCGCTCGAGGGCGGCGCGTACGCCTTCCACGGCACCAAGATCTTCACCTCGCTCGCACCGGTGTGGACGCAACTGGGCCTGCACGGCCTCGACACGACCAGCCCGGACGGGCCGAAGCTCGTCTACGCGTTCGTGCCGCGGACCGCGCAGGTGGTCACCCGCGACGACTGGGACACCCTCGGCATGCGGGCCACCCAGTCGCGCACCACCGAGCTGCACGGCGTCGTCGCCCCCGCCGACAGGGTGGTGCGGCGGGTCGACCCGGGCCCGAACCCCGACCCGATCGTGTTCGGTGTCTTCAGCGTCTTCGAGCTGCTGCTGGCCTCGGTCTACACCGGGATCGCGCGCCGTGCCCTCGACGTGGCGGTCGGGACCGTCGGACGGCGACGGTCGAAGAAGTCCGGCCGGGCGTACTCCCAGGACCCCGACATCCGCTGGCGGATCGCCGACATGGCGCTGGCTTACGACGCACTGCCGCCGCAGCTGGACGCGCTGTGCCGCGACGTGGACGCCCTCGCCGACCACGGGCCGCGCTGGTTCTCCCTGCTGGCCGGGGTGAAGCACCGCGCGGTGACGACGGCGAAGGCGGTCGTCGACGACGCGTTGCTTGTCTCGGGCGGGTCGGCGTACTTCGCGTCCAGTGAGCTCAGCCGGCTGTACCGGGACGTGCTCGCCGGCCTGTTCCACCCGTCCGACCCCGAGTCCGCGCACGCCACACTCGCGTCCGCCTGGCTCGGGCCGCTGGAGTCCTGAGGGTCAGGGCCCGGATCAGGGCGCAGTTCGCGGGGGGTGAACTGAGGGGACAGCGCGAACCGGCGACCAGGGGCCCAGGCGGGGGCTTCTTCCGGCCTGCACGGCGACCCGGATGGAAGGAGAGGTGGGGCGGCCCCCAGGGGAGTGGGGCGACCCCGACCGGGTACACCGGTGCAGAAGCTACCGGTGTACCCGGTGGACATCTAGTCCAATCCCGGAAAATTGGCCCATTCCGCGGACATTCTGACCCGGTCCCCGGTACGGCGCGTCCCCACCCACCGGGTCGCCGGGGTCTCGACCGGCTACCGGTGGCCGCGACTCCGGCGACTCGGAAGGGGGCGGCTGCTCGTCGTAGACTCGCGGCACCAGCGGCAGGGAGTGGTGAGGCGAATGGCGGACGAGCCGGGCACGCCCGAACCCCGTTCCGGACCCTCCGTACCGGCCGTCGCGATGATCGCGCTCGCGGTCGTCGCTGCCCTCGTCTCGGCGGTCGCGGTCGCGAACCTGCTCTCGATCCTGCCCCCGCTGCCCGGACGCCAGGAGGCCGACGCGTTCACCGGGCTCGTCTCGAGCCTCGGCGACATGGTCGGACGCCTCACCTCAGCCGCCACCCTCGGCCTGCTCGCCGCCATGGTGGCCTTCCTCCCCGCCGCGGCCGACGGCACCCTCTCGGAGCCCGCGCTCCGGCTGGGCCGCTGGGCCGGCCGCACCGCGCAGCTGTGGTTCGTCGCCTCGTTGCTGATGACCTTCGCCAACCCCGCCTTCACCACGGGCATGCCGATCGTCTACACGATGCGTCCGGACATCTGGTGGTACCTGCTCACGACCACGCCGAGCGACATCGCCTGGCTGTTCTCCGCCGGTGTGGCGCTGGCGACGTCGCTCGTCGCCTACCGTGCGCGGCGGGCGTCCGCGTTCGTGGTGTGCTGGATCGCCGGTGCGGTCGCGACGGTGTTCATCGCGGTCTCGGGCAACGTCTCGGTGGGCCTCGACCACGACTGGGCCACGGACGCCTCCGGCATCGCCACCCTCGCCCTGGTGCTGCTGACCAGCGGGGCGGTCGGCGTGGTCGCTGCGGCGGGGTCCCGGCAGGCTCGACCAGCGGACGGGGAAGGCGTAACGGCCGGCGCAGAAACCCCGACGGCCGACGACGGCGTCCGGAGCTACCACCGCGTGGTGCTGCCCCTGCTCGTGCTCGCCACGGCCGGCTACGCGATCGTGGCCTGGCAGCAGCTCGCCGGGGTCTCCCCGTTCGACACCGCCGCCGGCGGCCCGGTGGTGGTGGGCGCCGTCCTCGCCGTCCTGCTGCTCGCCAGCTGGCTCTGGCGCCAGTTCGACCGGCGGGCGAGCGCCCGGCGCCGGATAGGCTCGGTCGCCCGTGACGTCGTCCTGTACGTCCTCGGCACCGCCGCCCTGGGTGCGGCCACGCACCTGCCGCCGCCGCGGTTCCTGATCCTGCAGTCGAGCCAGGTGAACTACCTCGGCTACGAGGTGGACGTGCCGGCGACCTTCGAACGGCTCGCCGGGCTGGGCCGGCCCAACCTGTTCTGGGTGCTGCTGTCGACCGGCGCGATCGCCGCCTACGTGTGGGGCATGGTCCGGGTGTACCGGACGGGCGGACGCTGGCCGGTCTCGCGGCTGCTGTTCTGGCTGGGCGGCTGGCTGCTCACCCTCTACCTGGCCACCAGCGGCCTGTGGATGTACTCCACCGCGGTCTACAGCTGGCACATGCTCGTGCACATGACCGTGAACATGATGGTGCCGGTGCTGTGCGTGCTCGGCGCCCCGTTCACGCTGGTCGACGAGGCGTCCCGCCCCCGGGTGCCGGGCGAACTGCCCGGTCCCCGCGAGCTGCTCGCCGGTCTCGCGGCGAACCGGTTCGTCCGGTTCCTGCTCAGCCCGCCGGTGCTGTGGATCAACTACGTCTCGAGCCTGTTCCTCGTCTACTTCACGCCGCTGTTCCCGTGGCTGATGCGCTACCACTGGGCGCACCAGCTGATGCTGCTGCACTTCATGCTCGCCGGCTACCTGTTCTTCAACCTGCTGATCGGCCCCGACAAGAACCCGTGGCCGCTGCCCTACCTGGTGAAGTTCGCGCTGCTGGTCAGCGTGATGCCGTTCCACGCGATCTTCGCGGTGGGCATCATGATGGCCGAGCACGTGATCGGGGCGACGTTCTACGAGACCATCGCGGTGAGCTGGGTCGGTGACCTGCTCGCCGACCAGAACATCGCCGGCCAGATCACGTGGTTCACTGGGGAGGTGCCGGTGTTCGTCGCGGTGATCCTGCTGGCGGCGCAGTGGTTCCGCAGCGACAGCCACGAGGCCGCCGTCTCCGACCTGCTGGCCGACACGGGTGCGGACGGCGACGAGCTCGGCGCCTACAACGACATGCTCGCCCAGCTGGCCGAGCGCGACCGGCTGCAGGGAGGGGGCGGGGAGTGAGCACGGACACCACGCCGGAGGCGACGGACGCCGGCCTCGAGGGGCGCGTCGAACTGGACATCTCCGGCATGACCTGCGCCGCCTGCGCGAACCGGATCGAGAAGAAGCTGAACAAGCTGGACGGCGTTCGTGCGACAGTGAACTACGCCACCGAGCGTGCGGTGGTGCTCGGGATGACCCCGCAGCACGTCTCCGAGCTGATCTCCACCGTCCAGGCCGCAGGCTACGACGCCACGCAGGTCGTCGAGGGCGAGGCACCTGACGGCTACAGCGACCGGGTGAAGCTGCTCCGGACGCGGCTGCTGGTCGCGGCCCTGATCACGTTCCCGCTCGGCGACGCGGCGATCGTGCTCGCACTCACCCCGCAACTGCGGTTCCCCGGCTGGGAGTGGGCCCTGATCGTCGGCGCGATCCCGGTGGTGTTCTGGTGCGCGTGGCCGTTCCACCGGGCCGCCTGGCGCAACCTGCGCCACGGTGCGACGAGCATGGACACGCTCGTCTCGCTCGGCGTGCTGTCGGCGTTCACCTGGTCGGTCGTGGCCACGATCCTCGGCTCCCCGGACGAGACCTCGTACTGGTTCGGCTACGGCGTCGCCCCGGCCGGTGCGGACACGCTCTACCTCGAGGCCGCCGCCGCGGTGACCACGTTCCTGCTCGCCGGACGCTACGTCGAGGCCCGCTCGAAACGATCGGCGCGCGGCGTGCTGGAGGCCATCGGCAACCTCGCGCCGAAGACCGTCCGGGTGGTCCGGGACGGCGTCGAGCAGGTCGTACCGATCGGCACGCTCAAGGTCGGCGAGCGGTTCGTGGTGCGTCCCGGCGAACGGATCGCCACCGACGGCCAGGTGCTCGTCGGGGCGTCCGCGGTCGACACGTCCGCCATGACCGGTGAGCCGGCGCCGATCGAGGTGACGGTCGGAGACCGGGTGCTCGGCGGCACCACCAACACCACCGGCGCCCTGATCGTCGAGGCCGAGAAGGTCGGCGCCCACACGCAGCTCGCCCAGCTCGCCGTGCTCGCCGAGCAGGCGCAGGCGCGCAAGGCGTCCGTGCAGACCCTGGTCGACAAGGTCGTGGCGTGGTTCGTGCCGTCGGTGCTGGGCATCGCGCTCGTCACCCTGATCGTCTGGCTGGCCATCGGGGCCGGGTCGCGGGCGGCGTTCAGCGCCGCGATGTCGGTGCTGATCATCGCCTGCCCCTGCGCGCTCGGCCTCGCCACGCCGACCGCGCTGCTGGTCGGCGTGGGCCGCGGCGGACAGCTCGGCATCCTGATCAAGGGCCCGGACGCGCTGGAGGCGTCCGGCGTCATCGACACGGTCGTGCTGGACAAGACCGGCACCCTCACCACCGGCACGATGGCCCTGGTCGGCGTGCACTCCTTCGACGACACGGACGCCGACGAGCTGCTCGCCCTGGCCGCCGGGGTCGAGCACTACTCGGAGCACCCGATCGGCCGCGCGCTGGTGGCCGGTGCCGCGGCGAGAGAGCTGGTCCTTCCCGAGGCGGGCGAGGTCACCGCGCTGCCCGGCCACGGACTGCGTGGCACGGTCGCGGGCGGGCGTGCGGTCGTGGTGGGCAACCGCGAGCTCATGGTCGAGCAGGGGTTCGACGTGCCCGGGGCCGCCGAACAGGTGGCCGAGGCGGCCGCCGAGGCCGGGCGCCCGGCCGTCCTGCTCGCCGTCGACGGCGTCGTCCGGGGCGCGTTCGACGTCGCGGACGAACTGAAGCCCTCCGCCGTGGCCGCGGTCGAGCGGTTGCGCGCGCTGGGACTGCACACGGTCCTGCTCACCGGGGACCGCCGCGGGGCCGCCGAGAGCGTGGGCCGCGACGTCGGGGTGGACGAGGTGGTCGCGGAGGTGCTGCCGGCCGGGAAGGCGGCCGTGGTCGAGCGGTTGCAGGCCGACGGACGCCGGGTGGCGATGGTCGGGGACGGCATCAACGACGCCGCCGCGCTCGCCACGGCGAACCTCGGCATGGCCGTCGTCAGCGGCACCGACGTGGCGATGAAGTCGGCCGACATCATCCTGGTCCGGCGCAACCTCGACGTGATCCCGGACGCGATCCGGCTCGCCCGACGCACGCTGGGCACGATCCGCGGCAACCTGGTCTGGGCCTTCGCCTACAACGTGGCCGCCATCCCGCTCGCCGCGTCCGGCCGGCTCAACCCGCTGATCGCCGGCTTCGCGATGTCGCTGTCCAGCGTCTTCGTGGTGACCAACTCGATGCGGCTGCGGAAGTTCGAACCGGGCAGCTGAGGCGATCGGGCGCCCCGGCCGCCACGACGGGGCCGTCCGCCGTCCGGCCGGCGTCAGGTCCAGCCGAACCGGGAGGCGATGACGTCGGCCGCGCGGGACGGGTAGTCGGGCCAGCCGGGTTCGAGCAGTTCCCGGGACACCCCGAACAGGCCGCGGGCGCACGTCTCCACGTCCGCGTCGAGCAGCGCGGCGATGCGTCCGGACACCTCCGGGAGTGCCTGCTCCAGGCGGCGCAGCGGGTCGAACGGGCTCCGCGGGGCGTCCGGTGCGAGCCGCTGCCGCAGCGCCTCGGCGAGGCACGTGAGCGCGTGGGCCCGCACGTGCACGTTGCCGGCGACCC
>JAXGTK010000137.1:0-6281 GCA_040774965.1 Propionicimonas sp.
AGGACGGCCTTCAGCCGCTCCTCGAACTCGCCGCGGTACTTCGCGCCGGCCACCATCGAGGCGAGGTCGAGGCTCACCACGCGGCGGTCGCGCAGCGAGTCCGGCACGTCGCCGGCGACCACGCGCTGGGCGAGGCCCTCCACGACCGCGGTCTTGCCGACGCCGGGCTCGCCGATCAGGACGGGGTTGTTCTTCGTGCGCCGGGCCAGCACCTGCACCACGCGGCGGATCTCGGCGTCCCGGCCGATCACCGGGTCGAGCCTGCCCTCGCGCGCACGGGCCGTGAGGTCGACGGAGTACTTGTCGAGAGCGGACTGGGCGCCCTCGTCCTCGGGCGAGGTGACCCGCCTGGTGCCGCGCAGCTGCGCGAACGCCTCGACCAATGCCTCGGCGGTCACCTTCAGGTCGTTGAGGATCTTCCGGGCGTCGGACTGCACGGAGGCCAGCGCGATCAGCAGGTGCTCGGTGGCCACGAAGGCGTCACCGAGCTGCTGGGCCCGCGTCTCGGCGTCCGCGAGGACGCGGGCCAGGCCGCCGGACATCGCCGGCTGGCTGACCGAGGACCCCTGCGCGGACGGCAGCTTCGTGATCGCCCCGCGGGCGGCCGCGTCCACCACGCTCGGGTCGGCGCCCACCGCGGCGAGCAGCGGGGCGACCGGGTTGTCCGGCACCAGCAGCAGCGCGTGCAGCAGGTGCACCGGCTCGGCGTTGGGGTTGCCGTTCGTGAGCGCGGTGCGGACCGCGGCCGACACCGCGTCCCGGCTGCGGGTGGTGAGCTTCTCGGTGTCCATCTGGGGCAGGTCTCCTTGCGGTCAGCCCGGCTCCGGGCCCTGCCGGCAGCCAGGCGAATTCAAAGTTGAGTTTACTAGACTCAACCTGATCTTCCGGGAGGATATTCCGGGAGGAACCGGCGCTGCCAGGTCAGAATCGAGCGCGAACCGACCGCCAGAGGGCCCGGACCCTGCTGCGGAGCAGCTTCCACCAGCCCGAGCGTCCGAGGCTTCGCATCGCCGGGATGTCCTGGCGCACGTCGGCCTTCAGCTTGCCCAGCACCGCCGACCGGTCCTGCGTGAACAGGTAGTCGTGGCCGGTGGACACGGCCAGCATCCCCATCAGAGCCTCCACCGCGGCGTCCAGGGGAACCATGGTCACGTCCCGGTGGTCCACCTCGATCCGCTCCCGCGACGACGTGCGCGCAATCAGGTTCTGCAGGTCGCCGATCACCCGCACGCCGCTGTCCACGATGGCAGCGACGTACTTCTCCTCCTCCTCGCGCAAGTGATCGGCCGCCCACCCCGGCACGGCGAGTTTGGCCTCGTCCCGCGCAGGCTGGCGTTCGTGGAGCAGCCGGCTGACCGCTCCCCGGGTGACCAGACGATCATGGTCGTGCCAGTCGAGCCCGGCCTTGCGCGCCCGCGTATTGAGCTGACGGATGAGTTCGATCTCGGCGGCCGACATCGAACGGTTGACCGCACGCTGCGGGGAATCGACCTCGGCCAGGAGCCCGTCCGGAAGCCCGAACAACTCCTCGAACGCCCGGCCGAGGAACGCGTGGTCGGCGGAGTCCAGCACGACGACCGTCACGTTCTCGAGGCCGACGACCGAGGACCAACGCTCGACCAGCCCTGCCTGGTTGTAGGTCACCATCAGCTTGGTGTTGGCCTCCGTGCCCGGAGTCAGTGCGCGCTTGAGCCACCGTTCGAAGGGCTCCCGGCTCGCCACGCCCTTCAGGGTCTGCTGCCAGATCGATGGCACCATCTGCGAGAACGGCCGCAAGGTCATGACGACGTGCAGGTCCGGCCCGAGTTCCTCGTAGAACCGCTTGGCGTCGGCGAGCGCGGAGTGCGCGATCTGCTCCTGGCTGAGCCAGACGATCCGCTCCGGCGCCTGGTCGATCTCGTGCTTCAACGCGTTCCAGTAGCGTTGAGACACCTTCGGCACCGGTCGCCCCTCGTCGGTCTGCCAACCGAAGCCGCGACCCATGAACGCCGCGACGCCCTTGCGCCGGGGCCCGTCGACGTAGTGGACCCCGTGTTCCAGAAGCTCGTCGATACGAGCACTCGCGGCGCTCTGGATCGTCGTGGTACCGGTCTTGGGTGGTCCGATGTGGATGACCGTGGCGCCATCCGGGACGATTCCGTGGGTGTGGGAGGTACTGCTCGACATGTTTACTCGTTTCGTCGGCCGCCAGCGTTGCCGCGGCCAGGTCGGTGGCGTGACGCGCCCTGCGAGGCTATCGCTTCCGTGATCGGTGGCGCAGCGCTCGCAGCGGGACCACGGTGCGCGCCCTCAGCCCCTTGACGAACGCGGACGGCCCGACCTCGGCTGCGCCCCACCGGAGGTTGTCGATGTCGGTGAGGAGCTTGCGCCTCACCGAACGTGGCGTCCGCACGAAGGTATGGTTCCGGCCGGTCGCCGCCGCGATCGTTCCGACGAGCGCCTCCACGGCGACGTCGATCGGGATCGAATCGATGTTGCGGTGGTCATCCTCGGGAGCCGAGCGGAAACGTACCGGCTCGACGATGTTGGCGAGATCACCCACGACCCTGACCCTCGTGGCCGCGATCTCCTCGGCGTAGCGTTCCTCCTCGGCGCGGGCAATCCTGGCCGCCCACTCCGGCAGCAGGAGGCGGCCCTCCCCCGCTCCCGGCGTGCGGGAATTCAGCAGGCGGTCCACCGCGCCGTGATAGACCAGCCACTCGTGGTTGGGCCACTCGATGTGTCCGGCGCGTGCCGTGATGTTGAGCCGGCGGACCAGCTCGATCTCTGCGGTCGACATGCTCCGGTTCTGTGCCTGCTCGGGCACCTGCGCATCGGCGAGCAATCCGTGGGGGAGCCCCAGCAGCTGCTCGAACGAGTGGTAGGCGAAGGCACGGTCCTGCGGGTCGAGCACCACCACCGTGACGTTCTCGAGGCCCGCCGCGCCGATCCACCGCCGGATGAGACCGGAGTGGTCGTGGCGGATCCGCAGCTTGCGGTTCGCTTCCGTTCCGGGCTCGAGCGCCTTCCGCAGCCAGCGATCGAACGGCTCACGGGTAGCACTGCCCTTGAGGGTCTCCTGCCACATCGAGGGCAGCATCCGCGAGAACGGCCGCAGGGTGATCACCACATGCGTACGCGGTCCGAGCGTGTCCATCCACCGGCGCGCCATCGCATCCTCGGAATACGCCGCGTACTCGTGGCCGAGCCAGATCCGTCGCTCGGCGTCTCGTTCGATCTCGTCGAGCAACGCCTTCCACTGCCTCATCGACGGAGGCTTGGCGGCTCTCCCGTCCTCCGTCGCCCAGCCGAACCCACGACCCATGAAGGCGGCCACAGCCAACTGGTGATTGCGGCGGTGCCCCGGGTAGCGCACGCCGTTGGCCAGCAGCGCAGGACGCGAGGCGGCCGCAACCGCCTGAAGTGCCGTGGTCCCCGTCTTCGGCGGACCGATGTGGAACAGCCGGGTCCGTGACGGGAGCACCGGCACTTCGGACGCACCGAGCATCGACATGGATTCCTCTCGTTCTCGCTCAGGCACGCGACACGATGCCCCGGACCCGGCGCCTCACCGCTCCGGTCAGACGTCGCCAGTATTGGCGCACACCACCGGGATTGCGCCGCTTCAGCTCCCGCTGGAGTTCCTCCGTCGGCAGCGACTGAATCCGGCTGCGGGTCATGAAGTTCCACGACGTGCTCCCGCGCTCGATCGGCTCGAACTCGGAATTCAGTCCCGTGGCCGCCGCGAAGGTGCCCAGCACGAGCTGGACGGCCGCATCGATCGGCACCTCGGTGATCTCCGTGTGGGGCGGCGTCCCCTCGGGCCGGACCCGGGCCGGTTCGAGCAGGTGCTCGACGTTCCCGATCAGGCGCACGCCGGTCTGCTGAAGCTCACCGACGATGCGCTCGGCGTGCTGGTTCGCCAGTTCGGCCGACTCGGGGGTGAACTCCAGCGGGGGCTCCGACTCACCCGGCCGGCGGTGCACCAGCATTCGGGTGTAGCCGCCGACGGTGAGCAGGTACTCGTAGTCCTCCCACCGCACGTCCTGTTCACGGATCGCCCGGTTGAGTTGCCTCAGCAGCTCGATCTCGGCCATGGACATGCTCCGGTTCACGCCACGGTGCTCCGGCCGGGCCTCCGCGAGGAACCCCTCTTCCAGGCCCAGCAGGTGCTCGAAGGCGTGGAAGGCGAACCGGTGGTCGTGGGGATCCAGGATGACGACGGTCATGTTCTCCGGCCCGACCGCGTCGGCCCAGCGGCGCACCAGGGCACCGTGGTCGTGGCGGAGGTGGAACTGCGCCTTCGCCCGCGCCTCCGCGTCCATCGAGAGCACCTTCTTCGCATACGGGTCGAAGGATGCGCGGTTGCCCGCCTTGTTGTACTGCTGCCAGACCGACGGCATCATCCGGGTGAAGCTGCGCAACGTCACCAGGACGTGGATGCGCGGGCCGATGGAGTCGACGAACTGCTTCACCTGGTCGGGCGCCGCCCCGGCCGCGTACTCGTGGCCGAACCAGATCCGGCGCTCGTGGTCGGCCTCGATCTCCGCCATCATGGCGTTCCAGCGCTTGGGCGACGGCGGCTGCCGGACCTCGACCCCCTTCGGGTGCTCGAACGTCACGGCACGGCCGAGCATGGACGCGACGGCGCTGCGCTGGCTGATGCCCGATCCCGGGTAGAGGACACCGGCGTCGAGCAACCGTTCCCGGTTCACCGCGGCGGTCGCCTGCAGGTTGGACGTCCCGGTCTTGGGCGGGCCGATGTGGAACAGGCGGACGCGCTCGGGCAGGGCCTCGACCCCGTCGAGGGCGCTCGGGTCACCGGCCGTCATGCCGCCTCCCCCACGAGCACGTCACAACCCCGACCGACGCGCCGGCACGGCGAGTACCACTCCTGCATGCTTGCCCAGCCACCTCCTCGACTGCCCCAGCCAACACCGGATCCACTGGCGATCCCCGGAACCGGGTCGTCGCCGGGCCGTGGATCCGCGCGCTCGTACCGGTCATTCAACCAGCACTCGCCACGGATCTCACACACCGGCTCCGATCCCGCCGGACGGTCACGCCAGGAAACCGGCCCCCACGGTTCGGTTCGTGGCCTCGTCGACGAGGATCACCGCACCGGTGGCCCGGTTCTCCTCGTAATCGTCCATGAACAGCGGGCGGGTGCAGCGCAGCCGGACGCGGCCGATCTCGTTCAGCTCGAGCCTGCCCGCCGTCTCGTCGCGGTGGAGGGTGTTGATGTCCACCCTGTAGACCACCTCGCGCACCCTCGCCCTGGCCCACACCGTGGTGTGCTTGATCGCCAGCGTCCGGCCCGCGGTCAGGGCCGTGGTCTCGTCCATCCAGCACACCCGCAGGTCGAGGTCCTGGCGGGCCTCCGCCGGGTTGTTCGGACGCACCAGCATGTCGCCGCGGCTGATGTCGATCTCGTCGGCCAGCCGCAGTACCACCGCCATCGGCGGGTAGGCCTCGGTGACCGGACCGGTCGGGGTGTCGATGGCCTCCACCGTGGTCGAGAAGCCGCTGGGCAGCGCCATGATCGGGTCACCGACCTTGATCACGCCGCTGGAGACGTTGCCGGCATAGCCGCGGTAGTCGCGGGCCTTCGCCGACTGCGGACGGATCACGTACTGCACCGGGAACCGGACGTCGGTGAGGTTCCGGTCGCTGGCCACGTGCAGGTGCTCCAGGTGGTACAGCAGCGCGGGACCGTCGAACCACGGCGTCCGGTCGCTGCGCGTGACCACGTTGTCGCCCTCGAGGGCCGAGATCGGGATGTAGGCGAGGTCGCCGACCTTCAGGCGGCTGGCGAACTCGGTGAACTCCGCGACGATGTCGTTGTAGACCTCTTCGGAGAAGTCGACCAGGTCCATCTTGTTGATGCACACCACCAGGTGCCGCACGCCCAGCAGGGTGGCCAGGAACGAGTGCCGCCGGCTCTGCTCGGTCATGCCCTTGCGCGCGTCCACGAGGATCAGCGCCGCGTCGGCCGTCGAGGCCCCGGTGACCATGTTCCGCGTGTACTGCGGGTGGCCGGGGGTGTCGGCGATGATGAACTTCCGCTTCGGGGTGGCGAAGTAGCGGTAGGCGACGTCGATCGTGATCCCCTGCTCCCGCTCGGCCCGCAGGCCGTCGGTGAGCAGCGCGAGGTCGACGTAGTCGTTGCCACGCTGGGTGCTGACCCGCTCCACCGCCTCGTACTGGTCGATGAAGATCGCCTTCGAGTCGTACAGCAGCCGCCCGATCAGGGTGCTCTTGCCGTCGTCCACGCTTCCGGCGGTGGCGAACCGCAACAGGTC
>JAXGTK010000138.1:0-5973 GCA_040774965.1 Propionicimonas sp.
CGGATCGCCGAGGTGCAGTCGGAGTTCGGACGCAAGGCGCTGGCCGGCACGAACGCCGGTGCGGTGCTGGTCACCGACGAGGCGGAACTGGACGGGCTGAGCGCGGCGGAGGTGGCCGGTGCCCGCGAGCGGGCGGTCGAGCAGGGCCACGCGTCCGGCTGGCTGATCGAGTTGAAGAACACGTCCGGGCAACGGCCGCTCGACGTGCTCACCAACCGCGACCTGCGCCACCGCATCCACGTGGCCGCGATCAGCCGCGGGCTGGGTGGGGAGTACGACACCCGTCCGCTCGTGATCGAGCTCGCCCGGCTGCGCGCCGAGCGTGCCCACCTGCTCGGGTTCGCGAACCACGCCGCGTACGTCGCGGCGGACGGCTGTGCGCGGACCGGGCAGGCCGTCTGGGACCTGCTCACGAAGCTGGCGCCTGCCGCGGTGTCGAACGCCCGCGCCGAGGCCGCCGAGATGGAGCCGGTGTGGGCACGGATCGCCCCCGGGGAGCCGCTGGCGGCCTGGGACTGGCAATTCGTCGCCGACCTGCTGCGCACTGAGCGGTACAGCCTGGACGCGGCACTGCTGCGTCCCTACCTCGAGCTGGAGCGGGTGCTGCACGAGGGGGTGTTCGCGGCGGCGACCGGGCTCTACGGGATCACGTTCACCGAGCGTGACGACCTCGTGGGGTACAACGATGAAGTACGCGTGTTCGAGGTGCGGGAGGCCGACGGCACGCCGGTGGGCCTGTTCACGGCGGACTTCTACACCCGTCCGGGCAAGCAGGGCGGCGCGTGGATGGACAACCTGGTCGACCAGAACCACCTGCTCGGCCAACTGCCGGTGGTGACCAACAACGCGAACCTGGTCAAGCCGCCGGCGGGGGAGCCGACCCTGATGGCCTGGGACGACGTGATCACGCTGTTCCACGAGTTCGGTCACGCCCTGCACGGGTTGCTGTCGGACGTCCGCTACCGGTCGCAGTCCGGCACCGCGACGCCGCGCGACTTCGTCGAGTACCCGTCGCAGGTGAACGAGATGTGGGCGCTGGCCCCGGAGATCCTGCCGCGCTACGCGGTGCACCACGCCACCGGCGAGCCGATGCCGGCCGAGTGGGTGGAGACGCTGCGGGGTTCGACGCTGTTCCAGCAGGGCTTCAGGACGACGGAGTACCTGGGTGCCGCCCTGCTCGACCAGGTCTGGCACCGGACGCCGCTGGAGGACCTGCCCACCGACCCTGGACAGGTGGAGGAGTTCGAACGGGCGGCGCTCGCGTCCGTCGGCCTGGACTACGAGCTGGTGCCCCCGAGGTACCGCTCGACCTATTTCCGGCACGCGTTCGAGGGCGGCTACGACGCGGGCTACTACTCCTACATCTGGTCGGAGGTGCTGGACGCGGACACCGCGGCGTTCATCCGCGCCAACGGCGGCCTGACCCGGGAGAACGGCGAGCGCTTCCGCCGCCACCTGCTCGCCCGCGGCGCCTCGATCGACCCGATGGACGCCTTCCGCGACTACCGCGGCGCCGACCCCGAACTCCGCCACCTGCTCGACCGCCGCGGCCTCTCCGTCTAGCGGGGACGGTTCCGGACGGTCCGGTTTTTCCACAGCCTGACGGACCGTGGGCCGAAGACCGGGGACGGTTCCGGACGGTCCGGCTTTTCCACAGGTGTCGGGGCGGAGCGGGTCCCCGTCCACAGGTGGCCGGGGCCGCTGACGTGGGGGCCCCACCGGCGTCCGTCCTGTCGGAGGGTCAGATGAGCTCGCGGGAAGGATGGGGACGAGTCACCTGCATCCGCTTTACGGCGGACGCACTCAGTCCGGTGATCCTGCTGATCTGCTCGTAGGAGACCGACCGCATCCGCAGCTCACGGATGCCCCGATGCTGCGCAGCGAGGCTGAGCGCGCCGAACTCCGGAGGCGTTGCTGCGCCCGTTGTCAGCAGGAGCAGCTCGGCCGCCCGCTCGTCCGTACGTTGTGGGCGTCGATTCTCGTCAGGCATCGGGTCATCGGGCAGGGCCGGCGGCAGCTCCGCCATGTGTGCGAGCACGGCGTCGCCGAGGAGCCGCCGGAGCTCTTCCCCGTCCACGAGTCCGGTGGGCTGGGCCAGGAGTCGTCGGCTGCTCCACCTGTACTCCTCCGCGCGTTCCACGAGCCCCGCCTCGACCGGGTTGTCCCACACGTAGCGGATCAGCTTGACCAGGTAGTCGTCGGTCTCGACGGGCCGGCTCTTGAACCGGTCCTGGAAGAGGTGCCCGACGCGTCCGTACTTGTGGTTGAACCACCCCGCGTAGCGGACGCCGAGCCGCTTGACGACCTTTCCGATCGGTTCAGCCGTGGTGCGCAGGACCAGATGGACGTGGTTCGTCATGAGGCAGTAGGCCAGAACCAGGCAACCGGACGCCGCCTTGGCCTGCGTCAGCGCGTGGAGGAACCGCTCCCGGTCCTCGTCCTCGAGGAAGATCGCATCGCGGTTCACCCCCCGCAGCATCACGTGGTGGATCCTCGAGTCGGCGTGCTGCCTGGCGTGTCGTGGCATGCGTCCCCCCTTGCCGTCTGTGGGGATCGAGCGTAGGCGCGCGTCCGGCGCGTTGCGATGGTCGGGGACGGATCTGTGGACAACTCCTGTCCGCAGGCGGTGCCTGTGGAAAAGCCGGACGGTTCGGAACCGTCCCCGGTCTTCGGGGTCGAGGGTCGTCGGCCTGTGGAGAAGCCGGACTGTCCGGAACCGTCCCCGGTCAGAGGAGGGTGTCGAGGTAGTAGACGCTGGCGAGGCGCTGCGGGCTGTCGGGGTCGGGGCGGGACGCGAAGCCGAAGCACAGCCGCGGGGCGCCGTCGACCACGTCGATGGCGAGGCCCTCCGGCTCCCGGAAGACCAGTGAGGGGGCGACCGTGATCCGGCGCTGCTGGACGATCCGGCCCGTGCGCAGGTCGATCGCCGAGAGGTAGGTGTTGAACGGGTCGGACTCCGTCCCGGCGTGACCGCCGGTGCCGAGCCACGTGTACACGTACGAGCCCATCGCGGTGAACGCCTGCAGCACCGGCGTGCCCCCGGTCGGTTGCAGCAGGCTGTTCCGCGGCTCCGGGATCACGGCGAGCGGCCGACCGAAGTCGCCCTTCCGGGCATCGGCGAGGTCGTACAGCTGGTACGTGGGGGGGCCGGTGCCCTCGTACTGGCGCACCAGCAGGCGCCTCGTCACCGGGTCGATCGCGCAGCCCACCTCGCGACTCCCCGTGAAGAACTTCTCCACCTGCGGACGCTGCCCCGGCACGAACGTGAACCGCGCCAGCGCCGTGCCCCGACCGGCGGACGTGTTCTCGTTGGCGTCCCACTCCAGCCACAGGCGGGACTTCGAGCCGGACGACTCGACGCCGAACGACTGGCCGTGCCCGGCGTCGTTCACGTGCAGGTGCGCGAGCACGGTGCCGTGCGGCCCCAGTTGGTTGATGCACAGGTCCGCGCCCGGACGCCCGTCGCGTCCCTGCACGGCGAACAACCGGTGGTTGGCCGTGTCGTAGCCGATGCCCTGCAGGCTGCTGTCCGGCTCGTGCAGCCCGATCTCCCGCAGCGACGCCCGCGGTCGCGCGGCCAGGTCGAACCGGACGGACGGGGTGACGCCCGCCAGGGTGGCGACCGGCGGGGACGCGGGCGAGGGCGAGGCCTGCGCGGACGCCGACGACGCCGACGCACTGCCCGGTTCCGCCGTCGGCAGGGGACGCCGCGCGTTCGACGTCCCGAACGGCGTGCACCCGGCCGCGGCCAGCCCGGCACCGGCCAGCAGCAGGCTGCGGCGCGACCAGGTGCCGGGCGCGGACACGGCTAGGTTCCGGCCCGGGAGGCGATCAACGCCTTGAGCGCGGCCGCATCGTTGGGCAGTTCCACGACGTGGCGCGGCAGGTCCTCGAGGCCGGCGAACCGATCGGGGCGCTCGGGCTCGCGTCCGATCGCCTCGACGATCGTGGCGGCGAACTTCACCGGCAGCGCGGTCTCGGTCACCACCAGCGGGACGCCGGGACGGACGAACCGGCGCGCCACCTGCACCCCGTCGGCGGTGTGCGGATCGATCAGGACTCCGTCCCGCCGCCACACCTGGGCGATGCCGGCCAGCCGGTCGGCGTGCGTGGAAGAGCCCGAGACGAATCCGAACCGGTCCGCCAGACCGGCGAACTCCGGCGTCCCGGACAGGTCGAAGTACCCCTGCTCCACCAGCTGGACGGCGAACAGCTCCCGAACCCGGTCGGCGTCCCTGCCCAGCAGGTCGAACACGAACCTTTCGAAGTTGCTCGCCTTCGAGATGTCCATCGACGGCGACGAGGTCGCGTGCGTCTCCGCCGCCGATCGCACCCGGTACACCCCGGTGCGGAAGAACTCGTCCAACACGTTGTTCTCGTTGGTGGCCAGCACCAGCCGCCCGATCGGCACCCCCATCATGCGGGCCACATGCCCGGCCATGATGTTGCCGAAGTTCCCGGTCGGAACACAGAAGTCGACCACCTCGTCGTCGGCCGAACTCACCCGCAGCCAGGCCGCGACGTAGTACACGACCTGCGCGACCAGCCGGGCCCAGTTGATCGAGTTCACCGCGCCGAGCGAGTAGCGCTGTTTGAACGCCAGGTCGCCTGCGACCGCCTTGACCAGGTCCTGGCAGTCGTCGAACACCCCCTCGACCGCGACGTTGACGATCGCCGGGTCGTCCAGACTGAACATCTGGGCCTGCTGGAAGGGCGTCATCCGGCCGGCCGGGGTGAGCATGAACACGCGGACGCCGTGCCGGCCGAGCATGGCGTACTCCGCTGCAGAGCCCGTGTCGCCGCTGGTCGCGCCCAGGATGTTCAGTTCCTGGCCGCGGCGGGCGAGTTCGTACTCGAACAGCTGGCCGAGCAGCTGCATGGCCAGGTCCTTGAAGGCGGCTGTCGGCCCGCCGGACAGGTGCGCCAGCCACAACCCGCCGTCCAGCTCGCTGACCGGCACGATCTCCGCGGTCGCGAAGACCGAGTCGTTGTAGGCCCGCTCACAGATGCCGCGCAGGTCCTCGGAGGGGATGTCGTCGACGTACTCCGTGAGGATCGCGTGGGCCAGCGCCGGGTACCCCCCCGACCTCAGCAGACTCCGCCAGCTCGCGAGGACGCCGACGTCCGCCCGGGGATAGGCCTCGGGCAGGTAGAGCCCGCCGTCCGGCGCGAGCCCCTCCAGCAGGATGTCGCTGAAGCCGGGACGCGGGTCGTCGGGACGGCCACGGGTGGACAGATAGCGCACGCGAGAACTGTACCGAGCGGCCTGCGGGCCGAATCACCCCGGGAGATCGCGCCGCCGCGCGACCCTCCTCGGTGAGGCGGCTCCGCTGCCCGGATACTGCCGCGGACCGGCGTCCGGGCAGCGGCCAACGCGGTCGGTGACCGATGACGGCGGCGAAGGCTAGACCACCACATCAGAATCGCGTTACGACACTCCGGGCCGGGTTGCTTTCCGGCTTGTCGGACGGGGATCATGGCGGGGTGCTCGATCCTGCCGTGCGTCCCCTCGCCCAGCCGGCCGGTGGCGAGCTGAGCAGACAGGCGACCGAGATCCTGACCCAGGCGCAGAACCTGGCTGATCAGCTACGCACCGAGGCCCAGGCTGAGGCCGATGCTGTGCGCGCGGAGACCGCCCGCAACCGGGAGCTGAACGACCAGCTCGCCCGCGAGGTCGCTGAACGACGCGCCGCGGCCGAGCAGGCGATGACCAGCGCGGCCGCCCGGCTCGACGAGGCACGCCAGGACGCGGTCACGCTGCTCTCCGACGCCGCGGCGCAGGCCGGGTTGATCACGGAGACGGCAGAGCGCACTGCGGCCGACGTGATCGCCGCCGCTCGCAGTGAGGCCGCCAAGATCGTCGAGGACGCCCGGATCAAGGCTGCAACCGTGATGAACACGGCCAAGCGCACCGAGTCCGAGGTGCACCAGCGGCTGGACGCAAGGGTGGCCTCGGTGGACGCGGAACTCGCC
>JAXGTK010000139.1:0-5973 GCA_040774965.1 Propionicimonas sp.
AGCGTGGACGCGTTCATCGAGGCCACGACGGCGAACGCCAACGCGTCCGCCCTGGAACCGGGGATCGCCCGCTTCGACGTGGAGCAGTCGCTGGAGGACCCGACCCGGTTCGTGCTGGTCGAGGCCTACCGCACCGAGGAGGCCACCGCCGCCCACAAGGAGACCGCCCACTACGCCACCTGGCGCGACGCCGTCGCCGGCATGATGGCCGAGCCGCGCACCTCGGTGAAGTACCGCGACATCGTCTTCGCCGACTGATCCGGCCCCGCGGGACACCCGTCCGTTCCTCGCGGCGCTCGACCGGCCCGGTGGGGCTCCGGACGGCCCGGGGAGTCCTCGCCAACCAGCATGTGAAATAGTCAAGTTCCGGGTTGCGTAATTCGCGGAGCTGCGTCCATAGTTAGGTAAGGCTCACCTAACCGGAGGGATGGATGTGCTCGGGAACTTCCTGATCGGGCTGCGCGAGGGGCTGGAGGCCAGCCTGATCGTCAGCATCCTCGTCGCCTACCTCGTGAAGTCCGGACGCCGGCACCAGCTGCCCAGGGTCTGGGCCGGCGTCGGCCTGGCGGTCGCGGCGTCACTCGGTTTCGGCGCGCTGCTCACGTTCGGGCCGAAGGGCCTCACGTTCACCGCGCAGGAGGCCATCGGCGGCACCCTCTCGATCGTCGCGGTCGGCCTGGTCACCTGGATGATCTTCTGGATGGCCGGAGCCTCGAAGACCCTCGCGTCCGACCTGCGCCACCAGGTGGACGCCGCCGACGGCAACACCTGGTCGCTGCCGCTGATCGCGGCGCTCGCCGTCGGCCGGGAGGGGCTGGAGACCGCGCTGTTCGTCTGGGCGGCCACGAAGGCCGCCGCGGCGGAGGGCGGCTCCACCGCGGGTCCGCTGCTCGGCGCCCTGCTCGGCCTCGCCGCCGCGATCGGGCTCGGCTACGCGCTGTACGCGGGCGCCGTCCGGATCAACCTCGGCCGCTTCTTCGCCGTCACCGGGGGCTTCCTGATCGTGGTCGCCGCCGGGGTGCTGGCCTACGGCGTCCACGACCTGCAGGAGGCCGGCCTGCTGCCCGGCCTGAACTCCCTCGCCTACGACCTCTCCGCCGCGATCCCGCCTGGCAGCCTGGTCGGCACGCTGCTGAAGGGCGTGTTCAACTTCTCCCCGGCCGCCACGGTGCTCGAGACGGTCGTCTGGGTCGCCTACGTCGCGGTCGTCGGGACGCTGTTCGTCCGCACCGTCCGGCGGAAGGCCCCGCGCGCGCCGGAACCGGTCGCCGCCTCCGCGCACGCGTCCGCCTGACCTGGTTCCCCTTCCCCTTCCACAACCCACGCTGAAAGGCACCATGCGATTCCCAGTCCTTGCCATGCCCGCTGCCGCCGCGATGCTCCTGCTGGCCGGCTGCACCGACAACGCTCCGACCGGCTCCGCCGCGGCGGACGGACGCGCGCTGTCCGTCCAGGCCTCCGACGAGGCGTGCACGCTCAGCGCGGCGTCCGCCCCGTCCGGCACCCTGACGTTCCAGGTGACCAACACCGGCTCGCAGGTGAACGAGTTCTACCTGCTCGCCGCGGACGGCCTGCGGATCGTCGCCGAGGTCGAGAACATCGGCCCGGGCCTCACCCGCGACCTGGTGCTGAGCGCGCCCGCCGGCGACTACTTCTCCGCGTGCAAGCCGGGCATGGTCGGGGACGGCATCCGCGCGGCGTTCACCGTCACCGACTCCGGCGAGCCCGTCGGCCCGAGCGGGGACGACGCCGAGCTGGTCGAGGCCGCCAACACCGCCTACGGCAGCTACGTCCGCGACCAGGTCGACCAGCTGCTGACCGGCACGGGGAAGTTCCTGGACGCGTACACCGCGGGGAAGGACGACGAGGCCCGCGCGCTGTACGCGCCCACCCGCGTCCACTGGGAGCGGATCGAGACGGTCGCGGAGTCGTTCGGCGACCTCGACCCGAAGATGGACGCCCGTGAGGCGGACCTCGCCGAGGGTGAGGAGTGGACCGGCTGGCACCGGATCGAGAAGGACCTGTGGCCGCAGCGGGCGAAGGGCTACACGCCGCTGACCACCGCGGAGCGGGAGACCTACGCCACCGACCTGCTCGCGAACACCCAGACGCTGTGGGACCGCACCCGCGACCTGACCTACACGGTCGACTCGATCGCGAACGGGGCCAAGGGCCTGCTCGACGAGGTGGCCACCGGCAAGGTCACCGGCGAGGAGGAGTACTGGTCGCGCACCGACCTGTGGGACTTCCAGGCCAACGTGGACGGCGCCCGCGTCGCGTGGCAGGGCCTGCACGAGCTGCTCGAGCGCAAGGACGCCGCGCTCGACGCGCAGATCGCGACCCGGTTCGACGAGCTCCAGGCGCTGCTGGACCAGACGCGGTCCGGCGACGGGTTCGTCACCTACGACACGCTGGGCAAGGACCAGGTGAAGGAACTCTCGGACGCGGTGAACGCCCTGTCCGAGCCACTGTCGAAGATGGCGGGCGCGGTGCTCTCGTGACTGTCCCCGTCCACGTCCGCATCCCCGACAACCCGGCAGTGGCGGGACGGGATCGGGGGCGGCGTGGCTGAGTCGGGGCTGTCCCGGCGAGGGCTGATCGCCTCGGCGGGCGCGGGGGCCGCGGTGGCGCTGGCCGGAGCGGGCGCGATGGCCGCCACGGGCCGGGCGCAGGCCGCCGCGGACGCGGAACCGCACTGGCACACGGTGGACTTCCACGGCGAGCGGCAGGCCGGGATCACCACCGCGGCGCAGGACCGGCTGCACTTCGCGGCGTTCGACCTGGTCGCCTCCGCCACCCGCGACGACCTGGTCGGGCTGCTGCAGGACTGGACGGCGGCCGCGGCGCGGATGACCCAGGGCCTCGGCGCCGGCCCGGTCGGACCGCTGGACGGGAACTACGACGCGCCGCCGGACGACACGGGCGAGGCGATCGGGCTCGACCCGGCGAACCTCACCATCACGTTCGGCTTCGGGCCCACCCTCTTCTGCGACGCCGACGGCACCGACCGGTTCGGCCTCGCTGCGCGCCGGCCGGACGCGCTGCAGCGGCTGCCGCACTTCCCGGGCGACGCGCTCGACGCGTCCACCAGCGACGGCGACCTGTGCGTCCAGGCGTGCTCGGACGACCCGCAGGTGGCCGTGCACGCGATCCGCAACCTCACCCGGATCGCGTTCGGCCGGGCGGCGATCCGGTGGTCGCAGCTGGGTTTCGGACGCACCTCGTCCACCGCCCGCGACCAGGTCACCCCGCGCAACCTGTTCGGCTTCAAGGACGGCACGGCGAGCCTGCGCGCCGAGGACACCGCCGACATCGAGGCCCACGTGTGGACGCCGGCGTCCGGCAACCCCGACACCGCGTGGCTGGACGGCGGCAGCTACCTGGTCGCCCGCAAGATCGCCATGCAGATCGAGACCTGGGACCGCGGCAGCCTGCGCGAGCAGGAGCAGACCATCGGACGCACGAAGGCCGAGGGCGCCCCCCTGTCGGGCGGCGGCGAGTTCACCGCGGCGGACTTCAGCCGGGCCGGACGCGGCGGCACGCCGCTGATCGACCCCCACTCGCACGTCGCGATGGCGCACCCCGACCGCAACGACGGCGTCCAGCTGCTGCGGCGCGGCTACAACTACGTGGACGGCTCCAACCAGCTCGGCCGCCTGTCGGCGGGCCTGTTCTTCATCGCGTTCGTGACCGACCCGACCACCCACTACCTCCCGATGCAGACCGCGCTCGCGTCCAGCGACCTGCTCAGCGAGTACCTGCAGCACGTCGGCTCCGGGCTGTGGGCCGTGCCTCCCGGCGTCCGCGACGGCGAGTTCGTCGGCCAGGCACTGTTCACCTGACGGCCCCCTCGCTGGTCGAGCCCGGCGGGACCGGGCAGGCTGGGTCGCATGCAGCAGTACAGCGAGATCACCGACCGGCTGCGTTCCTTCATCGAGGCCCAGCATCTGTTCTTCGTGGCCACCGCCGCGCGCGAGGGACGGGTGAACGTGTCCCCGAAGGGGCTGGACAGCCTGCGCGTGGTCTCGCCCACCCGCGTCGTGTGGCTGAACGGGACCGGCAGTGGCAACGAGACCGCGGCGCACCTGCGGGACGTCCCGCGGATGACGCTGATGTTCTGTTCGTTCGTCCGCGAGCCGCTGATCCTGCGGCTGTACGGGACGGCGCGTGCCGTGCACTCCCACGACCCCGGGTGGGCGGAGCTGACCGGCCTGTTCCCGCCCATGCGGGGTTCCCGGAACGTGTTCGTGCTGGACGTCGAGCTCGTCCAGACCTCGTGCGGCTACGGCGTCCCCGAGTTCGAGTTCGTCGGGCAGCGCGAGCTGATGGACAACTGGGCCGCGAAGAAGGGCCCGGACGGCCTGGCGGCCTACCAGCAGGAGCACAACCTGGTCAGCATCGACGGGTTCCCGACAGGCCTGTTCACCTGACGTCTGCGCTCCGGATGAGGCGATGGCTGCCCTAGGGTCGGGCCCGTGAGCGATGCGATGCCCGAGGTGGAGATGTGGACCGACGGCGCCTGCAAGGGCAACCCGGGCGTCGGCGGCTGGGGCGCGTTGCTGCGCTCGGGCGAGCACGTGAGGGAACTCTTCGGCGGCGAGGCCGAGACCACGAACAACCGCATGGAGCTGACCGCGGTGATCGAGGCGTTGACGGTGTTGAATCGGCCCTCGAAGGTGCGGCTGCACGTGGACAGCCGCTACGTGATGAACGGCGTGACGTCCTGGATGCACAACTGGAAGCGGAACGGCTGGCGCACCGCCGACAAGAAGCCGGTGAAGAACCAGGAACTCTGGCAGGCCCTGGACGAACTGGTCGCGCGGCACCGGATCGAGTGGCTCTGGGTGAAGGGCCATGCCGGGGACGCCGGCAACGAGCGTGCCGACGAACTCGCCAACCGCGGCGTCGAGCAGGTGCGGGCCGGCTGAGGCCTCCGCGGAGCCGGTCCGGCGGGTCGAGACCGCGGTGGGTCGAGCGTCGGTTGGTTGAGCCAGTCGAGACCCCGGTCGCCTAGCGGCGCCGCTGCGGATCGGAGTGGCCGCAGCAGTACCAGTCGACGTCGAGCGCCCGCAGCCGGGCTAGGTCGGCGATGCCCTGCCGGGTGCTGGTCATCAGGACGTCGGCCATCGGCACGAGCCGCCCGTCGCGGGAGCGTGCCGCGTCCCCCGCGAACAGGACGTCGCCGGCGCGGAACACGTGGTGGCCGGGGGTGTGCCCGGGAGTGCCCAGGGCCACCACGCCGGGCCACAGTTCCTCGTCGCCGTCCAGCAGGCGCAGGTTGCCGGGCAGTTCGGGGCGCCCGATCCGCGAGGTGAGGCGGCGGAACGGAGTGGCCGCGGGCACCGCGCCGGTGAGGATCGCCGCGTCCGCCGCCCCCAGCCAGGTGCGTGCGCCCGTCCGGCGCTGCCACTCGGCCGCCGCGCCCGCGTGGTCGACGTCGTGGTGGGTGAGCAGGATGTCGGTCACCTCGTAGGGCGAGCGGCCGGCCCGGCGGAGCTCGCGTGCCACCCGGTTGAGCCCCGCCTTCATGCCCGGGTCGATGATCGCGACCCGGTCGCCGGCATCCAGCCAGTAGCAGTGTGCGCCGACCGCCGAGGTGAGCCAGAAGGCGTGCTGGGTGAGTTGCTGCATGGGTGCTCCGTTCCACACCAAGGATGCCCCAAACCGCGACACACGGATTCACGATATTGCGAATCGCTGAAACCAGCCGGGCGTCGCCCTACGGGATCAGGGCCAACCTGTTCCGGGCGCTCGCACACCCGGTGCGGATCCGGGTCCTCAGGCTCCTCGTCGCCGCGGCCCTGAACCGGAATGGGGACGGTTCCGGAATTCGTACTCCTCTGACGAAGGTCCTTGTCAGCCGCTGAACCGGAAAGGAACCGTCCCTGCGAACCGGAAAGGAACCGTCCCCGTGAACCGGAAGGGAACCGTCCCCGTGAACCGGAAGGGAACCGTCCCCGTGAACCGGAAGGG
>JAXGTK010000140.1:0-5970 GCA_040774965.1 Propionicimonas sp.
TCATCGCGGGCAGGACGCAGGCCAGCGTCGCGGAGGCGTCCGCCGTGGTCGCGAGCATGCAGAGCACCCTGTCCTCGACCGACCTGCGCACCACCTCGGTGAGCGAGCAGATCAGTCGGCTGGCCCGGGACGCGGCGAGCCGCGGCCAGGTGGGCAACCAGTACTTCGTGGTGGTGGAGACCCCGATCTCCCAGATCGGCACCGCGGGGCTGGCGTCGACCAGCATCCCGGACAACATCCGTGCGGCGGTCTCCAGCGGCGACGGCCTGTGGAGCACGCCGACCCTGATCCGGTTCACCGACCAGCGTGCCGACGAACCGGGGCTCGTGGTCGCGACCACCCTCGACGCGCCCGGCCAGGCGCCGTACCCCATCTTCTTCCTCTTCTCCACGACGCAGGAGGAGCAGACCCTGGCCGTGGTTCAGCAGGCCACGTTGGCAACCGGGGTGTTCCTGCTGGCCGGGCTGACCGCGACGGTGTACCTGGTGGCCCTGCAGGTGCTGCGTCCCGTGCGCGCCGCGCGCCTGGCCGCGGAGAACCTGGCCGCGGGCCACCTGGAGGACCGGATGGCCGTGGTCGGCACCGAGGACCTCTCCGGCCTGGCGCGCTCGATGAACCACATGGCCGAGGAGCTGGACAAGAAGATCACCCAGCTGCAGAACCTGTCGATGGTGCAGCAGCGGTTCGTCTCCGACGTGTCCCATGAACTGCGCACGCCGCTGACCACGATCCGGATGGCGGCCGAGGTGCTGCACGCCCACCGGGTGTCCTTCGACGCCGCGTCCAGCCGGTCGAGCGAGCTGCTCTCGGCCGAGCTCGACCGGTTCGAGGACCTGCTCACCGAGCTGCTCGAGATCTCCCGGTTCGACGCCGGTGCGGCCGACCTGTCGATCGACGACATCGACCTGGCCGCCCTGGCCGGCGACGAGGTGGACGCGTTGCAGCGGCTGGCCGAGGACGCCGGCATCGTGATGACCCTGGACGCCGGCGACGACTGCGTGGCCGAGGTCGACGGCCGCCGGATCCGCCGGATCCTGCGCAACCTGATCACCAACGCCATCGAGCACGGCGAGGGCCGTCCGATCACCGTGCACGTGCGCGGCGACGACGACGCGGTCGCCATCGCGGTGCGCGACCACGGCGTCGGCATGACGGCGGCCGAGGCCGGCCAGGTGTTCGACCGGTTCTGGCGGGCCGACCCGTCCCGGGGACGCCGGGTGGGCGGGACGGGCCTGGGCCTGTCGATCTCCCTGGAGGACGCCCGGCTGCACGGCGGCTGGCTGAACGCGTGGGGACGCCCGGGCCTCGGCGCCCAGTTCCGGCTCACCCTGCCCCGGCGGGCCGGCGAGCAGCTGCGCGGATCGCCCTGGCCGGTGGTTCCCCCCGACCTGAAGGAGTACACCGGTGTCCGCCGGTAGGCCGCTGCGCTGGCTCGTCGCCGGCTGGCTGGCCGCCTCGCTCGCGCTGGCCGGCTGCGCCACGGTGCCCACCAGCGGGCCGGTCGAGAAGCACACCCCGCAGGCGACCGGCGTGAACTCCGGCGTCCATGTCGACCCGTTGCCGCCGTCGGACGGTGCCAGCCAGCTCCTGGTCGTGGAGGGCTTCCTGCACGCGATGAGCACGTACCAGCCCGACTACGCGGTGGCCCGGCAGTACCTCACCGAGGCGGCGAGCCGGACGTGGCACCCGGAATCGGGGGTGCAGGTCTACGCCGACGGCTTCCCGCCGACCGAGACCGAGACCTCGGTGGTGCTCTCGGTGCGGGTCACCGGCCAGGTCGACAAGGTGGGCTCGTACTCGCCGGTCGGCAGCGACGCGCCCCTGCTGCGGCAGGACTTCGGCCTGCAGAAGAACGAGCAGGGGCAGTGGCGGATCACCAAACCGCCGGAGGGGCTCCTGGTCTCGCGGTACGCCTTCACGACGGGCTTCGTCGGCGTCAACCTGTACTTCCTCGACCCCGACGGGTCGGTCCTGGTGCCGGACCCGCGGTTCTTCGCCGCCGGCGACCAGTCGCTCGAGGCGGCCGTCAGCGCGCTGCTGGCCGGTCCGTCCGACTGGCTCGCGCCCGCGGTCCGCAAGACGATCACCAGCGGCGTCTCCGTGTCCGACGTCAGCGTGGACTCCTCGGGTACCGCGAACGTGACCCTCGGGGGAGCGGCGGTGCGCCTCAGCACGGACCAGCGGCGCACGCTGCTCGCGGAACTCGCCTACACCCTGACCAGCTTCAGCCAGGTCAGCGCGATCAGGGTCACCGTGGGCGACGACACGTGGCGGGACGACTCCGGTCAGGCCATCATCCGGCCCGACACCTTCAGCCAGCTGTCGCCGATCGGCTCGGTCACACAGCGCGCGCTGTACGTCGTGAAGGACCGCAAGGTGAAGCGGCTGGACGACCCGAGTTCCTCCGACGACTTCGCCGACGTCGAGGTGGGGCTGTCGCACCCCGAGCAGATCGCCGTGAACCGGGTCCAGGACGAGGTGGCGGCCACCACGGCCGAGGGCACCCGGCTCCTGGTCGGCAAGACCGGTTCCGACAAGGCCACGACACTGCGCACCGGCGAGTCGGGCCTGCTCCGGCCGGAGTACGCCCGCAACGGCGAGCTGTGGTCCCCCGCGGCGTCCGGGCCCGACGGGCTCGTCGTGTTCAAGGGGGGCGAACGACTGAAGGTCCGGCTCGGCAGCCAGCCGGTCCCGGACGTGCCCGTGCGTGCGCTCTCGCTGTCTCCGGACGGCGTTCGTGTGGCGATGATCGTGGAGCAGGGCGGCCAGAGCGTCGTCGGGCTGGCCAGGGTGGAGCGCAGCGAGGGCCAGGTGACCCTGGCCGGCTGGAAGGTCGTCGACCTGCAGGCGATCACCGGCAATTCCGGTGAGGCGATGGACCTGGGCTGGGCGTCGGCGACCGAACTGGTCGTGCTGCAGGCGGGTGAGGACGAGACCGGCGTGCTCCGGGTCAGCCAGAACGGGGCGACCTCGGCCGACATCGGTCCCAGCGAGGCGCTGGAGCTCACCGAGGTCGCGGTCGCGCCGCAGCGGGTGGTCGTGGCGATGAGTCCCGCCGGAACGGTCTACCGCCGCGACGGCGAGTTCAACTGGAACCTCGTGGTCGCCGGGGCAGAGGCGGTGGCGTACTCCGGCTGAGCCTGTGGACGGCTGACCGCTGGCGGGGACGCCTGCCGAAGATGTGGGCGTGTGGGCGGGACAGGTACTGCAGGGCGCGGCCGATCTGGTGCTCGGCGCACGCTGCGCAGGCTGCGGAAGGCCCGGCCTCGGGCCGTGCGGCGCCTGCGCGGCTGCGGTGCGCGCTGCGCCCCCGCTGCTCGTGGGAGATCTGCCGGGTGGGCTGCCCGCCGTGTTCGCCGGCGGTGCGTACTCCGGCGAGCTGCGCCGGCTGCTGCTGGCCGCGAAGGAGCGGAACGCCCTCGGGCTCGTGCCGCTGCTCGGTGAACGCGTGGCGGCCTCCGTGGCGGCCTGGGCGTTGGGCGAGGGGAGTGCTGGTCCGGTGGTGCTGGTCCCGGTGCCGACGGCGTCCGTGCAGGTGGCCGCGCGTGGGCTCGACCTGACGTCCGCCCTCGCCCGGCTGGCGGGACGCCGGCTGCGGGCCGCCGGGCTGCCGGTCCGGTGCTGGACCGGCCTGGGCCTGCGCCGGCGTCCGCTCGACCAGTCCGGCCTGGGGCGCAGCGACCGGCTCGCGAACCTCGCCGGGGCGTTCGCCGTGCGCGGCGCCGTCCCCGAGGGACGGCTGGTCGTCGTGGACGACATCGTGACAACCGGTGCCACGCTGGACGAGGCCGTGCGGGCCTGCACAGAGGCCGGGCGGACGCCGGCCGCGGGGGCGGTGGTCGCGGCCACCGCCCGGTGGACGTGAGAGGGGGCGCCCGGTGGAACCGGGCGCCCCCTGGGGTGTTGGCTGAACTCGTCAGATGGCCGTGCTGCCGCTCTCACCGGTGCGGACCCGGACGACGGTGTCGACCGGCACGATCCACACCTTGCCGTCCCCGACCTGCCCCGAGCGGGCCGACTGGACGATGACGCCGGTGAGCGCCTCGGCCTCGTCGTCCTCGACCAGGACCTCGAGCCGGACCTTGGTGATGAAGTCGATGGTGTACTCCTCGCCGCGGTAGACCTCGACGTGACCACGCTGGCGGCCGTAACCGGACACCTCGCTGATGGTCATGCCGCCCACACCGTGGCGCACCAGGGCCTTCTGCACGGTCTCCAGCATCTCGGGCTGGATGATCGCCGTTACCAGTTTCACTTGGACGCTCCCGTCGTCTCGGTCTCGGGCATGTCGTCCTTGGTCAGGACGAGGGTGCGCTGGACCTTGTTGGTGTAGTAGACCGGGCTGAGGTCGTAGCCGGCCTCCGAGTGCTCGACGAGGTCGATGCCGCTGATCTCGTCAGCGGGGCTGATCCGCCAACCGATGGTCTTCTTGATCAGCAGGGCGATGAGGTAGCTGAGCACGAAGGCGTAGATCGCCACCGCGAACGCACCCACTGCCTGGCGCCAGAGCTGGTCGAGGCCGCCGCCGTAGAAGAGGCCCGCCACGCCGGCCGGGCTGGCCGGGTCGGCGAAGAAGCCGATCAGCAGGGTGCCCGCCATGCCACCGACGAAGTGGACGCCCACCACGTCGAGCGAGTCGTCGTAGCCGAGCTTGTACTTCAGGCCGACCGCGTAGGCGCAGGCCGCGCCGGCGATGGCGCCGACGAAGATGGCGCCGACCGGGCTCACCGAGCCGGCTGCCGGAGTGATCGCGACCAGGCCGGCCACCACACCGGAGGCGGCACCCAGCGACGTCGGGTGCCCGTCCCGCAGCTTCTCCACCAGGAGCCAGGCGAGCATCGCGGCCGAGGTGGCCACCATCGTGTTCACCCACGCCACGGAGGCGGCAGTGTTCGCGGCGACCGCGGACCCGGCGTTGAACCCGAACCAGCCGAACCACAGCAGGCCGGCGCCGAGCATGACCAGCGTCATGTTGTGCGGCCGCATGGGCTTGGTGCCGAACCCGATCCGCGGGCCGAGCACGAGGGCCAGGGCCAGACCTGAGATACCGGCGTTGATGTGAATCGCTGTCCCGCCGGCGAAGTCGAGGACGCCGAGCCAGTTCGCGATCCAGCCACCGTGCTCAGCGGTGGTGCCGTCGAAGGAGAACACCCAGCCGGCCACCGGGAAGTAGACCAGGATGCCCCACAGGATCGTGAACAGGGTCCAGCCGCCGAAGGACGCGCGGTCGGCGATCGCGCCGGAGACCAGGGCCACCGCGATGATCGCGAAACAGGCCTGGAAGGCGACGAACGCCAGCGCCGGGATGGAGCCCGCCATGGCATCCTCGGCCATCAGGCCCTGCAGCCCCGCGAACTGGAGCGGATTGCCCAGCAGGCCGAAGTAGGTCACCCCACCGTCCATGGTCGCCGGGACCTCGAAGCCCATCGAGTCGCCGAACGACATGCTGTATCCGAACAGGACCCAGAGCACACCGATGGTGCCCATGCTGATGAAGCTCATCATGATCATGTTCAGGACGCTCTTGGCCCTGACCATGCCACCGTAGAAGAACGCGAGACCGGGGGTCATGAGCAGCACGAGCGCGGCCGCCGTGAGGACCCAGGCGGTGTCGCCAGAGTTCAGTTCCAACATCATGGCCAAAAGGGTGGCGGAGGGCTGTTACGTCCCGATTCGACCGGTGTTACGACCCGGTTAGACCGTGTTACAGACTGGTTGCGGAGGATGGCTGACGCATAAGAAGAACACAGGCCGAACTGCTGGCAAAGTGCCCCCGCCCGGACTACTTTGGGGACATGGCACCAAGGCCGGTAACCAGCCTCCCCGGGCTGGGAGCCGGGCTGGTGCCAGCGCTGTTTGCGCAAGCCACTCGCGGTTTGCTGCACCGACCAAGGAGGTAGACATGGACGTCCTGGTGACTGGCCGGCACTGCCAGATCCCCGATGAGTTCCGGACGCGGGTCGAGGAGAA
>JAXGTK010000141.1:0-5920 GCA_040774965.1 Propionicimonas sp.
CGCTACGCGTCGCCGCGTAGCGTCGCGGCCCGGACGTAGCGCCGCGCGGGGGACAGGGTGGTCAGTTCAGGGACGCGCGCCAGGCGCCGGGCTCGCCGATGTCGATCGTGACCAGGCGCTGCGTGGGACGGGTCAGGGCGACGTAGAGCACCCGCGTCCCTCCGGGCGACTCGGCGACGACCTCGTCGGGGCCGACCACCACGACCGCGTCGTACTCCAGCCCCTTCGCGTTCAGCGGGCTGAGGAACGAGATCCGGTCGGCGTGCCCACGGGCGGACGCGAGGTCGGCGCCCGCCAGGGACGGCAGTCGCGACGGCGCCACGATCACACCGATCGTGCCCTCCACCAGCCCGGCCAGCTCGGTGAGCTTCTCGTCCAGCCGCCGCTCCAGTGCCGGCGCCGGCACCGCCAGCAGCTCCGGCTCGATCCCGGTCGAGCGGACGGCCTGCGGCAGGTCGGCCTGCGGGAAGTCGCGCAGCACCACCTGCGCGGCCAGCTCGAACACCTCGGCCGGGCTGCGGTAGTTGGTGGACAGCCGGAAGTCGCGGTGCGGTGCCGACCCGATCAGGTCGGCCAGGGCCGCGTCGGTCTCGGCCACGTCGGGCCAGCTGCTCTGCGCGGGGTCGCCGACGATCGTCCAGCTCGCCTGCGTCCCGCGACGGCGCAGCATGCGCCACTGCATCGGGCTGATGTCCTGCGCCTCGTCCACCAGCAGGTGCGCGAACGTGTCGTGCGCATCGGCGTGGGGGTCGGACTCGCGGACGTCCCTGAGCCGGTCGGCGGTCGTCACGACCTCGGTGACCTCGGTGCCGTCCGGCAGGAACAACAGCGGCTCCTCGGGCTCGTCGGAGACGATCGGCCCGATCATCGCGACCAGTTCGTCGAGCAGTGCGACGTCGGCGACGGACCACTCCTCGAAGGCGTAGGACGCGGCCAGCGTGGCCTGCTCGGCGCCGTCCAGGATGCCCTCGCCGATCCGGGAGACGATCCGCGGCGAGGCCAGGCGGCGCAGCACGTCGGTGGCGGTGAGGTCGGGCCACCACGCCTGCAGGAACATCCGGTAGGCCGCCGAGTCGCTCACCAGTTCGGCCATCACGTCCCGGTCCAGCTCCAGCTCGGCCGGCAGCTGCTCGAACAGGGCGTCCATCACCGCGGCCTGGGCGGCGTCGCGGCCGGCGTTCGCCTTGGTCCGGGTGAGCACGTCGCGGCGGATCCGGCCCAGCGTGGACGCGTCCAGCGTGAGCGGCTCTCCCTTCACGGTGACGCGCAGCGGCGGCTGCTCCGCGTCCGACTCCAGCAGCGGCAGGTTCACCAGCCGCTTCAGCAGCGGCACCATCCGCAGGCTGCCCTTGATCGCGGACGCGCTCGCGCTGTCGATCCGGGACGCGGTGAGGCCGAGCACGTCCGAGGCGACCCCGCCGATCGGGCGCAGGGTCACCGAGTCCTCGCCGAGGGACGGCAGGACGCGCTCGATGTAGTCCATGAACAGCCCGGACGGGCCGACCACGAGGATGCCTCCCCGCTCGAACCGGCGCCGGTTCGAGTAGAGCAGGTAGGCGGCGCGGTGCAGGGCGACCACGGTCTTGCCGGTGCCCGGGCCGCCGGAGATGACGGTGACCCCGGCGTGGTCGGCGCGGATCGCCTGGTCCTGCTCGGCCTGGATCGTGGCCACGATGTCGCGCATGTGGGGGCCGCGGGCCCGCTTCAGGGCGGCCATCAGGGCGCCCTCGCCGATGATCACGAGGTCGTCCCGGCCGTGGTCGTCGTCGAGCAGGTCGTCCTCGATGCCGATCACGATGTCGTTGCGGCAGCGCAGCACGCGGCGGCGCACCACGTCCATCGGGTTGGTGGCCGTGGCCCGGTAGAACGGCTCGGCCGCCCGCGCCCGCCAGTCGATCACCAGGGGTTCGTAGTCGGCGTCCCGCACCCCGATCCGGCCGATGTAGCGGATCTCGCCGTCGGTGTGGTCGAGCCGCCCGAACACGAGGCCCTCGTGCTCGGCGTCCAGGACCGCGAGCCGCCGGGCGGCCTGGAACGCGAACGCGTCGCGTTCGAACAGGGCTGTGCCGTCCTCCTCGCGGACCCACGTCTCGCGGTCGGAGCGGTACAGGTCCTGGCCCTGGGAGGCGACCTTCCGGGCCGACCGGGTGGCCTGCTCGAGGTGCTCGTAGACGAGGTCCACGTGCGCCTGCTCGACGGCCAGCTCTCGTTCGAGCTCGGTCGGGGGTGACGCGGCTTGATCCAAGGTGGTGCCCTCCTGCAAAGGTGCGCGACCGAACAGTTTACGCGGACGGGCCGTCCGGAGGTCGGGAAGTTCTCAACCCACGGTCAGGACGAGCTTGCCGTCCGCCTTCCGTGACTCGCTGAAGGCGTGAGCCGCTCCCGCCTCGGCGAGGGTGTACGTGCGGGCCACGGTCACCCTCACGGCGCCCGCCTCGGCGAGTTCGCCGACCCTCGCCAGGGCGGCGGACGCGTCCCCTCCGCCCCCGGTGAACCGGGCGCCCTTCTCCGCTGCCCCGTACGCGGCGATCGTGACCACCCGGGCGGGGTCGCCCGCGATCGCGATCAGGTCGTCGGTCTGGCTGCCGGCGGTGTCGAACACCCCGTCCACGCCGTCCGGCGCGAGTGCTGCGACCCGCTCGACCAGGCTGTCGCCGTAGGTCGTGGGCTCGGCGCCGAGGGAGCGCAGCAGGTCGTGGTTGGGCTCGCTGGCGGTGCCGATCACGCGCAGCCCGTCCGCGACGGCGACCTGGACGGCCAGCTGGCCGACGCCGCCGGCCGCGCCGTGGACCAGCAGCGTCTGGCCCGGACGCAGCCCGAGAGCGCCCAGTGCGCGGATCGAGGTCTCGCCGGCCACGCCCAGCCCGGCGGCTTCTCCCCAGCCCAGGCCGGCGGGCTTCGGCGCCCATGCCCGCAGCTCCGCGTACTCGGCGTAGGTGGCGTTCCCGAGTCCGAACACCGCGTCACCGATCGTGACGCCGGTCACGCCCTCGCCCACCTGGTCGACCACGCCGGCCGCGTCCAGCCCCGGGACGATCGGGGCCTCCGGCGCGGTGCCACGGGCCATCATCCCGGAGCGCTGCTTGTAGTCGAACGGGTTCACCGTGGTGGCCATCACCCTGATCCGCACCCGGCCGGGCCGCACCTGCGGCTCGTCCACCTGCGCGAGGTGGAGCACCTCGGGGCCGCCGTAGTTCTCGAACTGCACTGCCTGCATCGTCGTCTCCGTCGTGTGTGGTTCCATCACGAGTACAACCGCGACGCGCGCACAGGCATTCCGGACCGGCTCAGGCGACGGCGACCCGTCCGCGCACCGCCCGGCGGACGACGGTCCGCACGACCATCCCGGCGGCGATCCCGAGGTGGACGACCACGACGTAGAGGCCGAGGAAGAACCAGTCCTTGTGGATCCACGTGGCCGCGACCCTGAACGACTCGTCGAACGCCGGTTCGGGGATCGCCATGCCGAGCGCGAGGCAGACCAGCAGGGTGACCCAGTCGTAGCCGCGGCGGAAGCCGAGCAGGGCGGCTCCCAGGAACGCCAGCGCCGGGAACCCGAGGAAGTGCTCGGCCAGGTCGATGCCCTTCCAGTCGAGGGTGCTGATGCCCCGGCAGCCGGCGGACGGGTCGGCGCAGGACATGCTGAACAGGCTGGACGCCCAGAGCAGGCCGAACAGGCCGACCGTCCCGAGGGCGTAGGGCCAGGAACTGAGGATGCGCTTCACGAGGCTCTCCTTCCGAGGATCACGATGGTGGTCGCCGCGATGGCGACGAGCGCGAGCACGCCGAGCAGGATCAGCCCGGTCTGCTGGTCGGCGGCGACGAGCAGGGCGATCAGGCCCCACAGGAAGCCGACGAAGGCCACCCCGGCCACGACCAGCAGCACCGTGGCCGTGACGGTCAGCGGTTGGCGGTGGGCACGGCCCAGGTCTGCGGAGAGTGCGGACGGGTCGCCGAGCCCGTCCACGACGACGGCGATCGCCGCGGTGTGGTCGAGGCCCGCGGCACGGGCGTCCTCGTAGCGGCTCAGCGCGTGCTCGTACAGTTCCTCGGACGCGGCCGTGCGCTCGCCCGCGGAGGTGATGGACGCGGTCGCGCGGCGCGCGAACCGGCGCAGTTCGGGAATCTCAGCCATGATCGATCTCCTCCGCCAGGACGGCGTCGACGGCGCCGGTGAAGGTCCGCCATTCGGCGGTGCGGCCCGTCAGCTCGCGCCGGCCGCGGTCGGTGATCGCGTAGTACTTGCGCTTGCGGCCCACCTCGGAGACCCGCCAGTACGCGCGCAGCATCCCGTCCCGTTCGAGGGAGTGCAGGACGGGGTAGAGGGTGCCCTCGGAGAACTGGAAGACGCCGGTGGAGACCTGCTCGAGCGACTTGATCAGCTGGTAGCCGTACAGGTCGTCCCGGGCGAGCAGGTGCAGCACGAGCAGCGGGATCGTCCCCTTCAGCAACTGCTTGTCGACCGTCATCGGCGTCCTCCTTGCCTCGGTAAGCAAGGTATCGTATTCCGAGGCATCGTGTCACTAGGTATCGCGGACCTCCCCGATTTGAGGGCGTTCCCGCTTCTGGCGTACAGTTGACCCTTGCATGACCTGTGCACACAGGCGCGTGCGCCCACACACGTTCAACGATTGGGAGTAATGGCGAAGAAGGAAGGCGCCCTCGAACTGGAGGGAACCGTCGTCGAAGCCCTGCCCAACGCCATGTTCCGGGTGGAACTGGCCAACGGGCACAAGGTGCTGGCGACCATCAGCGGCAAGATGCGGCAGCACTACATCCGCATCATTCCGGCCGACCGGGTGGTCGTCGAGCTGTCCCCCTATGACCTGAGCCGTGGCCGCATCGTCTTCCGGCACCGGTAACGCACCGCAAGAATCCACTACCAGTCCGATCGCAGGGATACTCCTGTGCTCGGCAACGAACCGAGGAGTTGCTCGATGAAGGTTCAGCCGAGCGTCAAGAAGATCTGCGACAAGTGCAAGGTGATCCGCCGGCACGGTCGCGTGATGGTGATCTGCGACAACCCGCGCCACAAGCAGCGTCAGGGCTGAACGCGGACACCGGCCTTCTGGCCAGTACAACTGAACACAACTGAATAACCCACGAACGTGATCGCAACACCGGGACGCACTACCACCGGTGACCACCCCCGGACGAAGGCCGGGGCCCATGCCAGGCGGCAAGGGGACGCATCACGCCAGACACCTTCGCGAGTCGGGGAACCGGCTCGGATTATTGAAAGGTAACCGCCTGATGGCACGCCTCATCGGGGTCGACCTCCCGCGCGAGAAGCGTCTCGAGATCGCCCTCACCTACATCTACGGCATCGGCCGTACCCGCGCCAAGGAAACCCTGGCGGCCACTGGGGTCAGTGGCGACATCCGGGTCCACCAACTCACCGACGACCAGCTGGTCGCCCTGCGCGACCACCTCGAGGCCAACTACGAGACCGAGGGTGACCTCCGTCGCTCGGTGGCCGCAGACATCCGTCGCAAGATCGAGATCGGCTCCTACCAGGGCCGTCGTCATCGCATGGGCCTGCCGGTCCGCGGTCAGCGCACCCGGACCAACGCCCGCACCCGCAAGGGCAAGAAGAAGGCTGTCGCCGGGAAGAAGAAGGCCCGCTGACCGCGGCCCAGGACAAGGATCCAGGAGTTTACTGAATGGCTACTGCAGGCCGCAGCGCGAGCGCCAAGACCAAGGTGCGTCGCAAGGAGAAGAAGAACGTCGTCGCCGGTCAGGCGCACATCAAGAGCACGTTCAACAACACGATCATCACGATCACCGATCCCACCGGTGCGGTGATCTCATGGGCCTCTGCCGGCACCGTCGGCTTCAAGGGCTCCCGCAAGTCCACCCCGTTCGCCGCCCAGATGGCCGCTGAGGCCGCGGGCCGCCGCGCCATGGAGCACGGCATGAA
>JAXGTK010000142.1:0-5909 GCA_040774965.1 Propionicimonas sp.
ACCTCACGGCCCTCGTGCTCGCCCTCGGCCCGGTCACCTCGGTGGTCGCGGCGGGCGGACGGGCCCGGGCCACCCGCGCCGTCCTGGCGGGTCCGCGGTCCGGCGCCGAGTTCCCGGTCACCGTGTCGACGACGGCGAACGTGCTGCTGCGGCACTCGGCGGGGGCGTCGTCGGTGGCCCTGTTCTCGTTCGACTCCGGGCTCGCGCGTGCCGGCGTGCTGGAGTTCCAGGGGGTCACGGGCACGATCGTCGCGCCCGATCCGGACCGCTTCGGCGGTACGGTGGCCACGCATGCCGGCGGCGCGGTGGCCGGCGAGGTCGAGGTGTCCGACGCAGGTTCGGGTCGGGGGATCGGGGTGGTCGAGATGGTCCGGTCGCTGGCGACGGGTGCGTCGCCGCGCGCCAGCGGCGAACTCGCCTACCACGTGCTCGACACCATGCTCGCGATCACCGAGTCGATCGAGTCCGGCGACCCGGTCGCCGTCGCGTCCGTCCCACCCGTCGTCGAACCGCTGCCGGAGGGCTGGAGCCCCCTGGTCCCGTCCTGATCCACCAGCCACGGCCGGTCGAGCCCGTCGAGACCCGCCGTCCGAGAAACCCACCAAGCCATCCGGGAACCACCAAGAGAGGAACACCAATGAAGCTGGGAATGCTCACCGCCTGCCTGCCGTCCTGGTCGCTGGAGCAGATCGCCGAGTACGCCTCCGGGCAGGGCTACCAGTGCCTGGAGGTGGCCTGCTGGCCGGGCGGCCCGGGCCGGCCGTTCGAGGCGTCCCACCTGCCGGTGGCCCGCTGGAACGGCGAGGAGGTCGAGAAGACCCGGGCCCTGCTGGAGCGCACCGGGCTGGAGATCTCCTCGCTCGCCTACTACGAGAACAACCTGATCGGCGACCTCGGCCGCCGTGAGGAGATCCGCACCCACGTGAAGGCGTGCATCGACGCCGCCCAGTCGCTGGGAGTGGAGACGGTCGGCACCTTCATCGGGCGCGACGTGACCAGGTCGGTCGTGGACAACATGGCCGAGGCCGAGCGGGTCTTCCCCGAACTGGTCGACTACGCCGGTGAGCGCGGCGTGAAGATCATCATCGAGAACTGCGTGATGGAGGGCTGGCACCCGGACGGCTACCCGGCCAACCTCGCCTACTCCCCGGAGCTGTGGGAGTGGCTGACCACGAAGCTCGGGCTGTACCTGAACTGGGACCCGTCCCACCTGACCTGGATCGGGATCGACCCGGTGGAGACCATCCGGCCGTTCGCGAAGTACATCGCCCACGCCCAGGCCAAGGACCTCGAGCTGTTCCCCGACAAGCGCAACCAGTACGGCTTCTTCGGCGTCGTCGACAAGGGCGGCAACCCGTGGGAGATGGGCTGGTGGCGGTTCCGGGTGCCCGGACGCGGCACCGTTGACTGGCCGAAGGTGGTCGACCGCCTCTACGAGGTGGGCTTCACCGGAACCCTGTCAGTCGAGCACGAGGACCCGCTGTGGGGCGGCACCCCCGAGAAGGTCGTGGAGGGACTGCGGATCGCCTACGGCACCCTGCGCCCGCTGATCGGGGACGTGGACCTGTAGGGGGCCGACGCTCCCCGAGGAGCTGCCGGGTCAGGCACGGACCCGGCAGCGTCACGAAGGGCCCTGCGTGACGCCGGTGGTCTCGACAGGCTCAACCACCCGACACCGCGCGCAGGAAGTCGCCGAGGGCGGTGAAGTACTCCGGGCCGTTCTCGGCCAGGATCGAGTTGTGGTCGCCCTCCGGGAAGACGCGCAGGGTGACCGGGCCGCCGGCCCACCGGGCGAGCCGGCGAGCGTTGTCGACGTCCACGAGGCCGTCGAGGAGGGTGTGCAGGACCAGCGTCGGGCCGGTGTAGCCGGCGATCTTCGCCCGGTGGTCGAGGAGCTCCTCGAGGTCCTCGAACTCCAGCCGGGACGCGCCGAGTTCGGTCGGGCTGACGCGCAGCAGGACGCGGTCCAGCGGATCCGCGATCGCGCTCTCCAGCACCAGCCCGGCGATGGACGGGACCCGCCGCACGGCCTCCAGGGCGAAGATCGAGCCCACCGAGCGCCCCATCACCACCAGCTTCTCCGGGGCCCCGGACGCCGCGACGACCGCGTCCACGTCGTCGAGCATGCGACCGAGCAGCGGCTCGCCGGTGGAGCCGCCGTAGCCGCGGTACTCGGCCAGGAACAGGTTCCAGCCCAGGCCGTTCACGGCCCGGTCGAGGACGCCCTGCCAGTCGGCGACGACCTCGCCGTTGCCGTGGAAGTGCACGAGCGTGAAACCGTCGGGGTCCACACGATGCGCGGCGCACGCGAGCACCGCGCCGGGCACGTCCACATCCACCCGGGACGTGGGAGCGCGTCCACCGGGATAGAAGTACCGCGCCGCGATCAGCGGGTGGTTGGCAAGCTCGCCCACACCTCGATCGTAGGCCGGCGGCCGCTACGCAGACTCAGTGCTGGCCCACAGGTTCAGCACAGGTCGGCGGGCAACGATCCTCACGTGGCCCGGTACGCGGGGCCGGAGACGGAGCGATGTGATGACAGACCTGGTGACCTGGGAATGGTTGTTCCTCGTGGTCCTGGGCGTCGTCGCGTACGCCATCGCTTACTGGGGTGGGCGGCGGCGGACAGGCGGGAGTGCCGCGCTTGCGCCGGTCCGCGTCCGGGCCCACGAAGGAGACCGGCGTCCCTGACTGTGGGCTCGCGCCCACGATTGCCGGTTGACCTGCGGTCCGGACGGTTCAGGGGTGGGCCGTCCGGACCAGGTCATTTCCCGGGCCCGTCAGGAGCGCTCAGCCGACGCAGCCCTTCACCGTGTCCACGACCGACTGCCGCACGGCAGCCTGCTGCGCGTCGGTCAGCCGACCGAGCGGACGGGTGAGTTCCGCGTCCGCCAGGCAGTGCTGCTGGACGCTGCTCAGCGCCGCCCAGCCGAAGCCCAGCCGGTCCCGGTCGGCGGCCCGGGCGGGCACCGGGATGTCGCAGGACGCCAGCGCCGCCTGCACCTGCTGCTGCAGCTGGGTCACCTGTGTGGCGGTGAGCCGGCCCTCCGGGCGCTGCAGGTCCGCGTCCGCGAGGCATTGCCGCTGGACGTCGGTGAGCGCCCCGTAGAACCAGGCGATTCCGGCGCCGCGGGTCGCGTCCGGGCCGGTCGTGGCTGTCGGGGTCGGCGTGGTCGGGTTCGCGGACGCCTGGGCGGCGAACAGGCCGCCGGCGAGTGCGAGCACGGCCGTGCCCGCGACGATCGACGTGGTCAGTTTCATGGTCTCCTCCTGCTGGTTGCTGGTCACGATGCTCGTGCGTACGGCTGGAGGCGACGTCAACGAAAGCTGGAGATCTGCTGGAAGCCGGATCGGGGCCTCGCTCCGGGGCCGGGGTAGCTGGCATCCTGCACGCGTGGACGAAGCTCCGCGCGTGCTCGTGGTCGACGACGAGGAGAACATCTCCTTCCTCGTCGGCTCGGCGCTGCGCCTGCAGGGCTACCGGGTCGAGACGGCCGGCACCGGGGCCGCGGCGCTCGAGTCCGCAGCGTCCTTCGACCCCCAGGTCGTCGTCCTCGACATCCAGCTGCCCGACCACGACGGCTACGAGGTGCTGCGGCGCCTGCGCGCCGCCGGCAGCCGGGCCGCGGTGATCTTCCTCACCGCCCGCGGCACCACCGGCGACCGGGTCCGCGGGCTCACCTCCGGTGGCGACGACTACGTCGTGAAGCCGTTCGCCCTCGAGGAGCTGGTCGCACGCGTCCAGGTCGCCCTGCGACGGCGCGGTGAGGCTCCCGACCCCGTGCACCGCTGGCAGGTGGCCGACCTCGTGCTGGACGCCGACGCCCACCGGGTCTGGCGGGGCGAGACCGAGGTGACGCTGTCGGCCACCGAGTTCAAGCTGCTCGCCTGCCTGATGGCCAGTGCCGGACGCGTCGTCACCCGCGACCGGATCCTCGACGAGGTCTGGCAGTACGACTTCGGCGGCGAGTCGGCGATCATCGAGTCGTTCATCTCCAGCCTGCGCAAGAAGGTGGACGCGGGCGAGCCGCGGCTGATCCACACCGTCCGCGGCGTCGGCTACTCCGTCCGGGAGCCGTGATGACCCTGCGCCGCCGCCTGGCCACGGCCATCACCGCGCTGCTCGTCGTCACCGCGCTGGCGTTCGCCGGCGTCGCGCTCTCCCAGCGTTCCTTCCTGATCGCCCAGCTGGACGAGCGGCTCACCGCGCTGACCGGGGACGGTCGCGCGCTGCTCGCCGTCGCCAACCGCGCGGACACGGGCAACGCCGCCGCCACGGGCCTGCTCACCGATGTCTACATCGGCGTGGAGCGCGCGGACGGGGCTCTGGTCACGGTGCTCGCGCCCGAACTCGATCCGGGACTGGTGCCGGTGCTGCTCGGCAACGAGCGGGACGCCGGGCCGGTGACCCGGGCGGTCGCGGGCGGCGGCGAGCGTGTCCGGCTGGTCGAGGTGCCACTCGCCGCCGGCCGCTACGCCGTGGTGGCCCTGCCGATGACAGGGGTCGAGGCGGCCTTCCGCCGGTTGCTGCTCGCCCTCGGGCTGGCCTGGCTCGGCGTCGCCGCGGTCGCCGGCCTGGTCGCGTACTGGGTGGACCGGCTCGGGTTGCGTCCGATCGGCCGCCTGACCGCCGCCGCGGAGCACGTCACCGCCACGGGCGGGCGTGCCCCGGTGCAGGTGGAGACCGCGCACCCCGAGACCGAGGCCGGCCGGCTGGGGCAGGCCTTCAACGCCATGGTCGCGACCACCGCGGCCGGGCAGGAGGAACTGCGCCGCTTCGTCGCGGACGCCAGCCACGAGTTGCGCACGCCGCTGACCACCCTGCGCGGCTACTCCTCGCTGTACGCCGCCGGAGGGCTCGCGTCCGAGGAACAGGTGGCCGATGCCATGGGACGGATCAACGCCGAGGCCACCCGGATGGGCCGGATCGTCGATGACCTGCTCGACCTGACCGCGCTCACCGACAGCGCCGCGCTGGAGCTGCGTCCGCTCGATCTGGGCACGGTGGTCGAGGAGCTGGCCGCCGACCTGCGCGTCCGCAATCCCGAGCGGGAGGTCGTGGTCGAGCGGAGCGGTGCGACCGTGGTCCTGGCCGATCCCGACCGGATCCGGCAGGCCCTGACAGCGCTGGTCACGAACGCCGTGAAGTACTCCCCGGACGCGTCGCCGATCGTGCTCGGCGCCGAGCAGCGCGGCCCGTCCGTGCGGGCGCGGGTGAGCGATCGTGGCCGCGGCATCCCGGCCGACCAGCTGCCCAGGGTGTTCGACCGGTTCTACCGGGTGCGGGCCACCGCGCCGGCGGGGGGTGACGGACGCCCCGCTCCGAAGGGTTCGGGGCTCGGGCTGGCGATCGTGGCCGCGATAGTCTCGGCGCACGGCGGACGCTACGGCGTCGACTCCGTCCCGGGTCGGGGTTCGACCTTCTGGGTGGAGCTGGCGGCCTCCGGGGCGACAGTTCCGACCGGTGCGTGATACCCTAGGGGGTATCTGGAGAAGGAGTTCCGAATGGCCACGCAGAACCTGACTGCCGCCACGTTTGAGCAGACCGTGACCGAGAACGACATCGTCCTCGTCGACTTCTGGGCCGCCTGGTGCGGGCCCTGCCGGATGTTCGCCCCGGTCTTCGAGGCGGCGTCCGAGAAGCACACCGACATCGTGTTCGGCAAGGTCGACACCGAGGCCGAGCGCGAGCTCGCCGGCGCCGCCCGGGTCATGTCGATCCCCACCCTGATGGTCTTCCGTGAGGGCATTCTCGTGTACGCCCAGCCCGGTGCGATGCCCGCGCAGCCCCTCGAGGAGCTGATCGCGGCCGTCCGTGCGGCCGACATGGATGCCGTCCGGGCTGAACTGGCCGAGCAGGAGGCGGCCGGGACGCCGTCATGAGCCCGTCGCCGCATACGCCGGCAGGT
>JAXGTK010000143.1:0-5884 GCA_040774965.1 Propionicimonas sp.
GCGGTCTTCTTCGAGTACGCCGGGCAGGAGTGATCCGGGAGGACCTGCCGTTCGTGGTCAGCGACGGCAACGCCATGGTGGATTTCGGCGGGGACGACCCGTCCGAACGGCTGCACCTGCTGCTGGTGAACACGTGCCGGCTGGCGTTCGCCGACGAGGCGGTGCTCCGCGTCGAGACGAGCGTGGCGCTGCCCGACCACGAGCGTCGCCGCGCCCTGCACCGCGCCGGCTTCCGGCTGGAGGGGATCGCCCGGGACCGCTGGATCACCACGGACGGGCGTTGCGACCAGGCGTGGTACGCGCGGCTCAGGGAGGACCCCGCCGAGGGGCGGGAGGCGTTCACCGCGGTGATGAACACCGTCACCGCGCGCAAACGGGTGATCAGCCACCTGCTGCTCACCGACGAGGCCGGCCGGGTGTGCATCCTCGAGACCACCTTCAAGCCCGACTTCGAGTTGCCGGGCGGCATCCTCGAGGTGGGCGAGAGCCCGCGTGCCGGGCTGGTCCGCGAGGTCGAGGAGGAACTCAGCCACACGGTGAGCGTGGGACGGCTGCTGGTCGTGGACTGGCTCGCGCCGTACCTGGGCTGGGAGGACGCCGTCGAGCTCATCTTCGACGGTCGCGAGCTGTCGGCCCACGCCGTCCCGCTGCTGCAGCCCGACCTGCGAGAGATCCGCGCCGTGCACTGGCTGCCACCCGCCGAGGCCGCCGAGACGATGGCGCCGTTCGCCCGTGGACGCCTGCTGGCCGCACTCGCCGCCCGGGAGGAGGGCCGGACGCTCTACCTCGAGGCCGGCGAGCGGATCAGTTGACGGGACGGAGGCCTGTGGTGGCAAGCGCAACCGGGGAGATCGACGCGATCATCGCCGAGGCGGACGACTGGCGGGGCGCGATGCTCTCGCGCCTGCGCGGGATCGTCCTGGCCGCCGACCCGGCCATCGGCGAGGACGTGAAGTGGAAGAAGCCCTCCCGGCCCGAGGGCGTGCCCGTGTGGACGTGCCACGGCAACGTCTGCATCGGCGAGATGCTCAAGAACGCCGTGCGCCTGACCTTCCCGAAAGGCGCGCAACTCGCCGACCCGGCGGGCGTCTTCAACACGCGCCTCACCAGCGCCACCGTCCGCGCGGTCGACTTCGCCGAGGGCGAGGAACTGCCGCAGGACGCCCTGACCGCCCTGGTTCGCGAGGCAGCGCGCCTGAACGGGTGAGGCCCGCTCCACGCGGTGCCGTGCCGGGTCGCGGAAGCCGGGACACCCGGCGTTTCACTGCAGCGCGGACGTCAGCCGGGCGAGGTTGTCGAGCAGGCGCGTGGGCAGCGACTGGCGCAGGTGCTCGGTCAGCGTGAGTTCGCGGCTCAGCGAGCGGTAGTGGTCCTCGACCTCGCGCATCGCGTCGGTGAAAGAGCGTCCGGCGACCATCATCACGACCTCGAGGTTCAGGCCGAACGAGCGCATGTCCATGTTGCTCGAGCCGATCACGGCCAGCTCGTCGTCGATCGTGAAGTGCTTGGCGTGCAGGATGTAGGGCGCCGGGTAGAGGTAGATCCGCACTCCGGCGCGCAGCATCACCTCGTAGTAGGAGCGCTGCGCGTGGTAGACCATCGGCTGGTCGCCCAGCTCGCTGACGAACAGCTCGACCGCGACCCCGCGCTCGGCGGCGGTCGTCACGGCGGCGATCAGCGACTCGTCCGGCACGAAGTACGGACTGGTCAGGCTCACCCGCTGACGCGCCCCGTAGAGGAGGGAGGCGAACAGCTTCAGGTTGTTGTCGTTGTCGAAGCCCGGCCCGCTCGGCACCACCTGGCAGGCCAGGTCGCCCGTCCCGGCCTCCGGGACCCGCGCCCCCAGCGCGGGCACCCGTTCGCCGAGCAGTTCGTCGGTCTCGCTGTACCAGTCGGTGATGAACACCGCGCTGAGCGCCTGCACCGCCGGGCCCTCGACCCGCGTCATCAGCTCCTGCCACTGCAGGCCCCGACGGAGGTTCTTCGGCTTGTTGTAGGAGCGGTCGATCAGGTTCTGGGAACCCATGAACCCGGCCCTGCCGTCGACCACGAGCAGCTTGCGGTGGTTGCGCAGGTCCGGACGCTGGTACCGGCCCTTCAGCGGCATCACCGGAAGCATCGGCCGCCACTCCACCCCGATCTCGTCCAGCCGGGCGGTGGTGCGCCGATAGTGCGGGATGCCCTTGGAGCCGATGTGGTCGAAGAGCACGAACACCTTCACGCCGCGCTGCACGGCAGCCGCCAGCGCGTCGAAGAACGGGGTCGTGGTCGCGTCCACGGCGAGGATGTAGAACTCGCACAGCACGTAGTCCTGCGCCGTGTCGATCTCGGCGGTCATCTGGCGCAGCGACTCGGCGTAGTCCTCGACCAGCGTGGCCGAATTGCCCGCCAGGAGCGGAAGCGCACCGAGGTTTCGGTTCAGCTGCGCCACCTGCTGCACCCAGTCCGTCCCCGGATCCAGTTCGACCTCGGGCACGCCCCGCGTGATCTCGGCGATCCTGGCGTTCAGCTCCCGCTGCTTGACCCGGCGCGACGTCGGCAGCTTCGGGTTCCCGATCAGCAGGAACGCGAGCACGCCCACGTAGGGGATCAGGAAGATCGCCAGCAGCCAGGCCATCGCCGAGGACGGACGCCGGTTCACCGGCACCCAGAACAGCGCGAGGATCCGGACGGCGACCCCGACCAGGTCGAGCGCCAGGCCCCCGTGCAGGAGGATGTCGGAGAGTTGCACGGGCGTCAGAACAGGGCGCTCATGAGGTCACGGCGGGCCTTCAGCACCGCCGGATCGGCGGGCCCCACCGTCTCGAACAGCTCCAGCAGCCGCACCCGCGCCGACTCGCGCTGGGCACCGCTGGTGTTGCGGACCAACGCGATCAGCCGGTCGAAGGCCTCCGTCGGCGACCCGGCGACCAGTTCCGCATCAGCGGCGGCCAGTTGCGCGTCGACGTCGGTGGGGTTCGCCTCGGCCTTCGCCATCACCGTCGCCGGCTCGACCGTGGTCACGCGGGCGAACAGGGAGGCCTGGGCGCGTCCGGCCTTCGCCTCCGCGTCGTTGGGAGTCGCCGCCAGGATCTTGTCGAACTCCGCGACGGCGCGGGCGAAGTCGCCCTCGTCGAGCGCCGCGTCGGCCTCTGCGAACCGGGGGTCGGGCCCGGCGTCGGCGTCGATGCTCACCGGGTCGGCGCGGCCCACAACGCCGTTGGCCGACGCCGCCTGCAGCAGCTGCGCGATGTAGGCGCGGGCCTCCTCCTTGCTCTTGGTGCCCTGCCACAGCGGGGCCAGCTGGCCGCCGACCACACCGATCACCGTGGGCACGGCCTGGACGCCGAACGCCCCGGCGATCTGGGGGCTGACGTCCACGTCCACCCGTCCGAGCAGGTATGCGCCGCCGGCCTCGTTGGCCAGTTCGACGAGCGCGTCGGACAACGCCTGGGCGTTCGCACGCGGCGAGTTCAGCTCCAGCACGATCGGGTACTTCGCCGACTGGGACAGCACCGCCTCGAACGTCGCCTCGTCGACGTCGATCACGTAGCTGGCGCCGGGCGGCGGCGGCGAGGACTTCGCCGAGGCGACGAGGCCGGAGAGGTCGAGGGCGCGGGACGGGTTGAAGCCTGCTGGTGTCACGAGAGTGCATTCTGCCAGCCGTCCACATCGGGGGCGAATGTTGCCACCCTCGCCCCGCCCGGGGTGGGCATTGGGCAAGATGGCCCTATGGCTCACGAACGCGCCGGGCAGGTCGCACTGCCCGAGGACCTCATCGACGTCGATGCCCTGATCGGCGCCTACTACGACCTCGTCCCCGACCCCGACAACCCCGACCAGCAGGTGGTGTTCGGAACGTCCGGCCACCGCGGGTCCAGCCTGGACGCGGCGTTCAACGACGCCCACATCGCGGCCACCACCCAGGCGATCGTCGAGTACCGGGCGGGCCAGGGCATCACCGGGCCGCTCTACATCGGCAAGGACACCCACGCCCTCTCCGGGCCCGCGTGGCGCACGGCGATCGAGGTGCTGCACGCCCAGGGCGTCTCGATCCGTGCCGAGCGCGACGAGGACTTCACCCCCACGCCGTCGGTGTCGCGGGCGATCATCGTCCACAACAAGACCCACTCCGGCCCGCGGGCGGACGGCATCGTGGTCACCCCGTCGCACAACCCGCCGCGCGACGGCGGCTTCAAGTACAACCCGCCGCACGGCGGCCCGGCGGACACCGACGCCACCGGCTGGATCGCCGGCCGTGCCAACGAGTTGCTGCGCAACCCCGGCGCGATCAGGCGCACGCCGTACGAGCAGGCCGCTCCCGACGTGGCCCGCGTCGACTACCTCGGTGCCTACTGCGAGGACCTGCGCAACGCCCTCGACCTGGACGCGATCGCCGCCGCCGGGGTGCACATCGGCGCGGACCCGCTGGGCGGCGCCTCGGTCCAGTACTGGCAGTACATCGCCGAGCGGCTCGGCATCGACCTCACCGTGGTGAACCCCACCGTCGACCCCACCTGGCGGTTCATGACCCTGGACTGGGACGGCAAGATCCGGATGGACTGCTCCTCGCCGTACGCGATGGCCAGCCTGATCGCCAACCGGGAGCGCTTCGCGATCTCCACCGGCAACGACGCCGACTCCGACCGGCACGGCATCGTCACCCCGGACGCCGGGCTGATGAACCCGAACGCCTACCTGGCGGTTGCGATCCAGTACCTCTTCAGCCACCGGCCGAACTGGCGCGCGGACGCCGGCGTCGGCAAGACCCTGGTCTCGTCCTCGCTGATCGACAAGGTGGCCGCAGACCTGGGCCGCACGCTCGTCGAGGTGCCGGTGGGCTTCAAGTGGTTCGTGCCCGGCCTGATGAGCGGCGACCTCGGCTTCGGCGGCGAGGAGTCCGCGGGGGCGTCCTTCCTGGCGAAGGACGGCTCCACCTGGACCACCGACAAGGACGGCATCCTGCTCGCCCTGCTCGCCAGCGAGATCCGGGCGGTCACCGGCTCCTCGCCGTCCGAGCTGTACGCGGAACTGGAGTCCCGGTTCGGTGCGTCCAGCTACGCCCGCGTCGACGCACCGGCCAGTCGTGAGCAGAAGGCGAAGCTGGCCCGGCTCAGCGCGTCCGACGTCACGGCGACCGAACTCGCCGGCGAACCGATCACCGCGACGCTCACCCACGCCCCCGGCAACGGTGCCGCCATCGGGGGCCTCAAGGTGACCACGGCGTCCGCGTGGTTCGCCGCGCGGCCCTCCGGCACCGAGAACGTGTACAAGATCTACGCCGAATCACTGAAGGGCCCCGGGCACCTGGCACAGGTTCAGGCCGAGGCCAAGCAGGTGGTCGACGGCGTTCTGGCCTGACCAATGAGGAATAGGGTGGATCCATGACCAACGACGACATCTTCATCTGCATCGACCACGTCGGCTACGCCGTCCCCAACCTCGATGACGCGATCAAGCTGCACACCGAGGTGTTCGGCTGGCGGCTGCTCCACCGGGAGACCAACGAGGAGCAGGGCGTCGAGGAGGCCATGCTCGGCACCGGCGACCAGCTCGCCGAGAACGCCCAGGTCCAGCTGCTCGCCCCGCTGAACGAGAACAGCACCATCGCCAAGTGGCTCGAACGCAACGGTGGCCGTGGCGGCATCCAGCAGGTCTGCTACCGCGTCGCCGACATCGATGTCGCCTCCGCCAAGCTGCGTGAGCGGGGCGCCACCCTGCTCTACGACACGCCGAAGATCGGCACCGGCGGCTCACGGATCAACTTCGCACACCCGAAGAGCACGGGCGGCATCCTCCTCGAGATCGTGGAGCCCGCGGCCTCCACGCACTGAGCGATCCCATACGACCTCAGCACTGGCCCGGCCCCCTCGACTGGGCCGGGTCAGTAGCATCAAGGCAGGAC
>JAXGTK010000144.1:0-5741 GCA_040774965.1 Propionicimonas sp.
CCACCGAGGTGGAGAACTACCCCGGCTTCACCGACGGCATCATGGGCCCCGACCTGATGATCGCCATGCGCGGCCAGGCCGAGCGGTTCGGCGCCGAGATCATCACCGACGACGTCGCGTCCGTCGACCTGACCGGCGACGTGAAGACCGTCACCGACTCCGAGGGCAACACCTACTCCGCGCGCGCCGTGATCCTCGCGATGGGCTCGGGCTACCGCAAGCTCGGCATCGCGGCCGAGGAGGTCTACAGCGGACGCGGCGTCTCCTGGTGCGCCACCTGCGACGGCTTCTTCTTCCGCGACAAGGACATCGCGGTCGTCGGTGGCGGCGACTCGGCCCTCGAGGAGGCCACCTTCCTGACCCGGTTCGCGAAGTCCGTCACGATGATCCACCGCCGCGACGAGCTGCGTGGCTCGAAGATCATGGTCGACCGCGCGAAGGCCGACCCGAAGATCTCCTTCGCCTGGAACTCGGTCGTCACGGACCTGCACGGCGAGGGCGGGCTGGCCGGCGCGACCCTCACCGACACGGTCACCGGCGAGACCCGCGAACTCCCGATCCAGGGCCTGTTCGTCGCGATCGGCCACGACCCGCGCTCGCAGATCGTCCGCGGCCAGGTCGAGGTGGACGCCGCCGGCTACGTCGTCGTCGACTCCCCCAGCACCCACACCAACATTCCGGGCGTGTTCGCCGCGGGCGACCTGGTCGACCACACCTACAGGCAGGCCATCACCGCCGCCGGCACCGGTTGCTCGGCCGCGCTGGACGCGGAACGGTACCTGGCCGCCCTGTCGGACGAGGCCGCTAACCTCGCTCCTGTCACCGCGAACGCCTGAGGAGCAGCCACATGTCGAACGTCGCCGATGTCACCGACGCCACCTTCAACGACCTGGTCGTGAAGTCGCCCAAGCCGGTGGTGATCGACTACTGGGCCGACTGGTGCGCGCCCTGCAAGCAGCTGTCCCCGATCATCGACGAACTGGCTCGTGACTACGGCGACAAAATCACCTTCCTGAAGATGGACACCAACGTCAGCACCCAGGTGCCCACCCAGCAGGGCGTTCTCGGGTTGCCGACGATCCAGGTGTTCGTCGGCGGCGAGGTGGTCAAGTCCTTCACCGGCGCCAAGCCGAAGTCGGTGCTGCTGAAGGCTCTCCAGGACTACCTCTGAACCGGCCATCGGCTGGTTGGGCCCGTCGGAACCCGGCCGTGGTCCCGACCTCGACCGGTCGGAGGGACGATCCGGGAGTCAGCCCCGGTTCACGCGTCCCGAGATCGCCCCGCCGGCAGGGTTCGGCGGGGTGACCGGACGCAGCGACCGCACCAGGCGCTCGAAGGCGCTGCGCACGCCGTTCCGCTCCGCCGCCACGGCCCGGTCCAGGTCGAGGTGCCAGAACCGGTCGTCCATGCTGCGCGTGAACCCGACCGCCCGCAGGAAGGCTCCGGGCGGTGCCTCGCAGCGCTGGTGCTGCCTGCTGCCGACCGCCACGATCTCGCGCACCTTCTGCTGCACGAGCCCGGCCGCGGCGGCGTGGACGAGTTGGCGGCCGTACCCCGCCCCGGTCAGGCCCGGACGTACCCACAGGCCGTTCAGCATGGCCTGGCCCGGTTCGTCCGTGGGCCCGAGCAGCAGCAGTCCGTCCGCGCGTCCGTCGCCGTTGGCGAGCTTCCACCCGCACCAGCCCCACAGGGTGGCCGCGGAGACCGCCCACGGCTCGTCGATCGCGACCGTGCGTCCGCAGTAGGGGCAGCCGAGACCCGGCAGTTCCGCCAGGGTCACCGTGGACAGTCGCGACATACCTCTCCCGGGATTCGGATCCCACCGACACGTGGGTCGGTTTCATCCTAGGCCCGCCGTGCGGCAGTCTGGTGCGGTGAGCCTGCCTGAACCGTCCCGTCGCGACACCCGGCTGGACCCCTACATCGACGCGTACGCCGAGCGAACCCACGGCCTGACGGTCTCCGCCGTCCGTGCCCTGTTCGCCGTGGCCAACCGTCCCGAGGTGGTCTCACTGGCCGGGGGCATGCCGAACATCGCCGACCTGCCCCGCGAGGCCCTCGGCCGGGCGGTGGACCGCCTGATCACCGAACGCGGCACCCAGGCCATGCAGTACGGCTCCGGGCAGGGCGAGCCGTTCATGCGGGAGAAGATCGTCGAGGTGATGGCCGAGGAGCAGATCCACGCCCACGCCGACGACATCGTGGTCTCCTGCGGCTCCCAGCAGGCGCTCGACCTGGTCACCCGCGTGTTCTGCGACCCGGGCGACGTGGTGCTCGCCGAGGGCCCCAGCTACGTGGGCGCGCTGGGGACGTTCCGCGCCTACCAGTGCCAGGTCGTGCACGTCGCGATGGACGACGCCGGCATCGACCCGGTCGCGCTGCGGGCGGCGCTGGTCTCGCTGAAGGCCGCGGGCAGGCGGGTGAAGTTCCTCTACACGATCCCGAACTTCCAGAACCCCACCGGGGTCACCCAGACCGTGGAGCGGCGCCAGGAGGTCATCGCGGTCGCCAAGGAGCACGACCTGCTGATCATCGAGGACAACCCCTACGGCCTGCTCACCCTGGACGCCGAGCCGCTGCCCGCGCTGCGCTCGATGGACGCCGACAACGTGATCTACCTGGGCTCGTTCTCCAAGATCTTCGCGCCGGGCTATCGGGTCGGCTGGGCGCTCGCGCCCCATGCCGTCCGGGAGAAGCTGGTGCTCACGCAGGAGGCGGCGACGCTGTGCCCGCCGGTGTTCAGCCAGTTCGCGATCGCGACCTACCTGGACGAGTTCGACTGGCGTGGTCAGATCACGACGTATCGCGATATGTATAGAGAGCGTCGGGACGCGATGCTGAAGGGACTCACCGAGCACATGCTCCCCGGCACCACCTGGACCCACCCGGACGGCGGCTTCTTCGTCTGGGTCACCCTGCCGGAGGGCCTCGACTCCCAGGCGATGCTGCCCCGCGCGGTGACCGCCCGCGTGGCCTACACCCCCGGCACCGCGTTCTACGCCGACGGCCTCGGCTCACGGAACATGCGGCTGTCATTCTGCTTCCCCACCCCCGAGCGCATCTACGAGGGCACCCGCCGGCTCGGCGAGGTGCTCGAGCAGGAGCTGGAGATGCACCGCACCTTCGGCCTCGGCGACGAACCCACCCGACACCTCGACCTCTCCACCGGCCCGGCACCAGACATCAGTTAGGCACCTACCATGAACGAAACCCCCAACCACGGCCCCATCGTCGTGCTCTCCGGCGGTCTCTCGCACGAGCGGGACGTCTCGCTGCGCTCAGGGCGCCGGGTCGCCCAGGCACTGCGCGACCAGGGCCGGGAGGTGGTCGAGTCGGACATCGGCAGTGACCTGATCGACCTGCTGCGCAGCCTGGAGCACCCGGTGGCCTTTCCGCTGCTGCACGGCGGCGTGGGCGAGGACGGCGGCCTGCAACAGGTGCTGAGCCTGCTGGACGTCCCCTACGTCGGCTCCGAGCCGAGCGCGTGCCGGCGGTCCTTCAACAAGGCGGTCGGGGGGCCGCTGGTCGAGCAGGCGGGGCTGGCCCGTCCACGGATGGCGGCGCTGCCCCATGACATGTTCCGCGAGCTCGGCGCGGCGGCGATCATGGCCGCCGTCGGCGAGCGGATCGGCTACCCGCTGATCGTGAAGCCCGCCCGCGGCGGCTCCGCCCTGGGCTGCTCGAAGGTGGACGACCCGGCCGGACTGCCCGCGGCGATGGTGCAGGCCTACTCCTACGGCGACCTGGCCGTGATCGAGGAGTTCGTCGAGGGCACCGAGGTCGCGGTGACGGTCGTGGAACTGGACGGCGAGCAGATCGCGCTGCCGGCGGTGGAGATCCGGCCGAACTCCGGGATCTACGACTACACCGCGCGCTACACCGCCGGCGAGACCCGATTCATCGTCCCTGCCCAGCTCGGCGACGAGGCGGCCCGGGCGTGTGCCGACATGGCCGTCGCCGCGCACCGGGTGTTCGGGCTGCGTGACCTCTCCCGCGCGGACATCATCGTGCGTCCGGACGGCACGCCGGTGTTCATCGAGACCAACGTGGCGCCGGGCATGACCGAGACGTCCCTGATGCCGCAGGCCGTCGAGGCCGCCGGCTACGACTTCGGGCTGCTCTGCGCGCAACTCGTCGACAACGCCTGGGCGCGGCACGTCGCGTCCGCCTAGCGTGGGCGGCACCGACGCGCCCGCCCCGCCGGCGGGCCTCCCTCCCCCGGCCCCTCCGCACCTGCAGGGACGCTCGCGCCTGTTGCAGTGGCTGGTCGGGATCCTCGGCACGGCGATCTGCCTCACGATGCTGGGCCTCGGCCTGTGGCAGATGCGCGTGTTCGAGGACAAGGAGAACGAGAACGCCGCGCTGCGCGCGCAGCAGCCTGCCGTCCCGCTGCTGGAGAACGTGGCGGACGACGGCACGGTGGGAGACATCTACGGCAAGCCCGTGACCGTCTCGGGCACGTACCTGCCCGACCAGCAGGTGCTCGTGGTGGACGCCGACGGCTCGGTGCGCGTGCTCAGCGCCCTCCAGGTGGCCGATGGACGGGTGCTGGCGGTCGTGCGCGGGACAGTCGGCTCGCCGTCCGCCACCATTCCCGCGCCGCCCACCGGGGTGGTCACCCAGGCCGGGGTCTTCCTTCCCTCCGAGGCATCGGACGACCGTTCCGTGCCCGAGGGGACCCTCGCGTCCGTCCGGCTGGGCGCGCTGGCCCAACTCTGGCCCCAGCAACTCCTTCCCGGCTTCATCACCCTGTCGGCGAGCGATTCGGCGGCGCAGGGCCTGGGCGCTGCGACAGTCGCGCTGCCGACCGGGGAGGGCTCGCTGCAGAACATCGGCTACGCGCTGCAGTGGTGGGTGTTCGCGGCGTTCGGGGCGTTCATGACCGTCCGCTTCGTCCGGGCGCTGGGACGGCGCGGCTCGCTCGGTACGCTGGCCGACGAGGAGGACGAATGAGTGAGACCTCGGCCCCACAGGCCGCCCCGATCGCCCTGGAGGCAGTGCCCGGCATTCGCGGTGCCCTGATCCGGTACCGGGTGATGGCCTACCTGGTCGGAACGCTGCTGGTGGTGCTGGTACTGGTGGGCATGCCGCTGAAGTACCTGGCCGGCAACGGCGCGGTGGTGACCTGGACGGGCATCCCGCACGGCTACCTCTACATGGTGCTGATCGCCACCGCCTACGACCTGGGCCGGCGCGTGCACTGGCCCTGGGGACGCCTGATCGTGATCGCCCTGGCCGGGACCGTGCCGTTCCTGTCGTTCTGGGCCGAGTACTCCGCCCGCAAGGACGTCCAGGCCCGCGTCCGGGCCGTGGAAGGGCAGTCCGCCGCTTCCTGAGGAGCCATCGGCCCGCGGGAACGAGACGACCCACCCGGCGGCCCTTCGCGACGCTCGCTCCTCAGGGACCGAACAGGCAACCACAACTCCCCCACCACCTCCCGAACAGCCCGCGGCCCCTCGCGACGCTCGCTGGCGCTCGCTCCTCAGGGACCGAACGGACGACCACAACTCCCCACCAACTCCCGAACAGCCCGCGGCCCTTCGTGACGCCCACTGACGTCCGCTTTTCAGGGACCGAACGGACGACCACAACTCCCCCACCACCTCCCGAACAGCCCGCGGCCCTTCGTGACGCTCGCTCCTCAGGGACCGAACAGGCAACCACAACTCCCCCACCACCTCCCGAACAGCCCGCGGCCCCTCGCGACGCTCGCTGGCTCTCGCTCCTCAGGGACCGACCAC
>JAXGTK010000145.1:0-5569 GCA_040774965.1 Propionicimonas sp.
ACCTGGGCCTCGGCTGGATGGCCACCGACTGGATCGCCGACCCGAACATCGCCATCTGGACCCTGATGGTGATCATCTCCTGGAAGTACATCGGCTTCGCCGTGATCCTGATGCTCGCCGGCATGCAGGGCATCCCGGACGAGTTGTACGAGGCCGCGGCCATCGACGGCGCGTCCTACTGGCAGATCCAGCGCTGGATCACCCTGCCCCTGCTCGGCCCCACCATCCGGGTCTGGGCGTTCCTCTCGATCATCGGCTCGCTGCAGCTGTTCGACCTCGTCTACATCATCTGGGGGCAGTACGTGTCCGCGACCGCCGGCACGTCCACGATGGCCACCTACATGGTCCGCGAGGGCCGGCTGGCCGGCAACTACGGCTACGGCAACGCGGTCGCGGTCGTGATCTTCCTGATCTCGCTGGTGATCGCGCTGGCCTACCAGCGGTTCGTGCTGCGGCGTGACACCGAGGGAGCCCTCACCGAGAAGCAGGGAAAGGCGGACGCCTGATGTCCCAGACCGCCCTCACCGCGCGACCCACCGGCGGCCGCGTCCGCCGTTCCAGCAGCTCCGGCGCCACCTGGGGCAGCCCCACGACCTGCCTGATCGCGACCGTCCTGATCGCGATCTGCGTCGCCCCCGTGCTCTACATCATCATCGGCGGCTTCCGGACGAACTCCCAGATCACCGTCGACCCGTCGGGGTGGCCCGACCCGTGGGTGGTCACCAACTACACCGACGTGCTGACCAGCGAGCTGTTCTGGCGCCAGTTCACCAACTCCGTGATCTCGGCCGTCGCCACCACGATCGGGACGGTGGCCCTGGCGCTGATGGCCAGCTTCGTGATCGCGCGCTACGACTTCCGGGGCCGCCAGGTCATGTACGCACTGTTCGCGGCCGGGCTGATGTTCCCGATGACCGTGGCGATCACGCCGCTCTACCTGCTGATCCGCAACCTCGGCCTGACCGACAACCTGCTCGGTGTGATCCTGCCGCAGATCGCGTTCGCGCTGCCGGTGACCGTGATCATCCTGGTGCCGTTCCTCTCGGCGATCCCGAAGGAGCTCGAGGAGGCCGCATCCATCGACGGCGCCAGCCGGCTCGGCTTCTTCTTCCGGATGGTGCTGCCGCTGTCGTTGCCCGGGGTGATCACCACGGGCATCCTGGCGTTCATCGGAGCCTGGAACAGTTACATGCTGCCGCTGTTCATCCTGAACAACGCCCAGGAGTACACCCTGCCGCTCGGCGTCCAGGCGTTCTCCTCGGAGCACTCCGTCGACACCGCCGCCGTCCTGGCCTTCACGTCCCTGTCGATGATCCCGGCGCTGCTGTTCTTCAGCATCTTCGAACGGCGGATCGTCGGCGGCCTCACCGGTGCGGTGAAGGGATGAGCCCACTCCCCCGGGACGACGTCCGACCACACGCGTCGGCGCCCGGTACGTTTCCGCAAGTGCACGCGAAGGAGCTGGACCAGGTGTCCTCATCCCATGAAATCCCTGCCCTGCCGGTGGTCTCCGCGCGCGTCCGGGACCTGGCCGCCCGGATGACGCTGCAGGAGAAACTCGCCCAGCTCGTCGGGTACTGGCTCGACCAGGGCGGCAACGTCGTCGCACCCATGCAGGGCGAGATGGCCGCCGCCCCGGGCGAGCTCACCGAGACCACCCGCGACGGCATCGGCCACTACACCCGGGTGTACGGCACCCGGCCGGTGGACGCCGCCGCGCGCGCGGCCTGGCTGTGGGCCGAACAGCGCCGGCTGCAGCGTGAGACCCGGCTCGGCATCCCCGCGCTCGTGCACGAGGAGTGCCTGACCGGCCTGGCGGCCTGGGGGGCGACCACGTTCCCCACCCCCCTCGCCTGGGGCGCGTCCTTCGACCCGGACCTGGTCGAACAGGTCGGGGAGGCGATCGGTGAGTCGATGAGCACCCTCGGCGTGCACCAGGGCCTCGCGCCGGTGCTGGACGTGGTCCGCGACCCCCGCTGGGGCCGGGTGGACGAGTGCATCGGCGAGGACCCCTACCTCGTCGGCACCGTCGGCACCGCCTTCGTGCGAGGCCTGCAGTCCCGCGGCGTGCACGCCACCCTGAAGCACTTCCTCGGCTACTCGGGCTCGGCCGCGGGGCGCAACCACGCCCCCGTCCACGCGGGGCCCCGCGAGGTCGCCGACGTGTTCCTGCCCCCGTTCGAGATGGCCATCCTCGACGGCGGCGCCCGGTCGGTCATGAACTCCTACACCGACATCGACGGGATCCCGGTCGCCGCGAACGCCGACCTGCTCACCGGGGTGCTGCGGGAACGGCTCGGCTTCACCGGCGTCGTGGTGTCGGACTACTTCGCGGTGGGCTTCCTGCAGGTGATGCACGCCGTCGCCGCGGACCGCGGCGAGGCCGCGGCGCTGGCGCTCACCGCCGGCATCGACGTGGAACTGCCCAACGGGGACGCCTACCTCGCCCCGCTCGCGGAGCGGATCGCGGACGGGTCGTTCGACGAGGCGTACGTGGACCGCGCCCTGCTCCGGGTACTCGCCCAGAAGGAGGAGCTCGGACTGCTGGACGCCGACGCCTACGCCGCCGGGCCCCCCGCGTCCGTCGACCTCGACCCGCCCGCGCACCAGGCCATCGCCCGTCGGCTCGCCGAGCGCTCGGTGGTGCTGCTGGCCAACGACGGCGTGCTGCCGCTCGGCCGGGGCACTCCCCCGCGCCGGGTGGCGGTGATCGGCCCCAACGCCGGCCGGACCGAGGCGCTGCAGGGCTGCTACTCGTTCGCCAACCATGTGCTGCCCGGCTTCCCGGACCATCCGGTGGCGATCGCGATCCCGACCGTGGCCGAGGCCCTCGAGGCCGCCACCTGGAACCCCGGGTCGCCACGTCCCGAGTTCGTCGCCGCCGCCGGCTGCGCCGTGGACGGCGATGACACCAGCGGCTTCGGTGAGGCCGTGAAGGCCGCCACCGGCGCCGACGTGGCGATCGTCGTCGTCGGCGACCAGGCCGGACTGTTCGGCCGCGGCACCGTGGGCGAGGGCAACGACTCCGCGAGCCTCGTCCTGCCCGGGGTGCAGCGCGAGCTGGTGGAGGCGGTCGTCGCGACCGGGACGCCGGTGGTGCTCGTGCTCGTCACCGGCCGCCCCTACGCGATCGGCTGGGCGCTGGACGGGCCCGGGCCCCGCCCCGCGGCCGTGCTGCAGGCGTTCTTCCCCGGCGAGGGCGGTGGCCCGGCGATCGCCGACGTGGTCACCGGCGCCGTGAACCCGTCCGGACGGCTGCCGGTGTCGCTCCCCCGCGCGGCCGGGGCGCAGCCGCACAACTACAGCCAGCCGATCCTCGGCGGTCCGTCGGAGGTCACCTCGACCGACCCCACCCCGGTGCGGCCCTTCGGCTTCGGGCTCTCCTACACCTCCTTCGCCTACTCCGGCCTGGTGGTGGACGCCGAGGTCGACGCCGCCGGCAGCTTCGCCGCGGCGGTCACGGTGACGAACACCGGGAACGTGGCCGGCACCGAGGTCGTGCAGCTGTACGGGCACGACCTGCTCGCGTCCGTGGTGCGCCCGGTGGTGCAGCTGCTCGGCTACACGCGCGTCGAGCTGGCCGCGGGCGAGTCCCGCCGGGTGCGCTTCGACGTGCCCACCTCGCGGCTCGCCTTCACCGGTCGCGGTGGCGTCCGGATCGTCGAACCGGGCCGGGTGGAGGTCTGGGTGGGTGCGCACAGCGCGGCGTCGGCGAGCGGCGTGCCGAACGTCGACACCGGCGGCGCGATCCCCGCGCGGGACCTCGTGCCGGCCACCGTGCCCGGCACCGCCACCCCCCGGGCCGCGCTCCAGGTCACGGGCGCCGTCCACGAGGTCGGCACGGCTGATCCGCGGCTGGTCACGGTGCAGGTCGTGCACGAGTGAGCCTGGTCCGCAACCCGATCCTGCCGGGCTGCCACCCGGACCCGTCCCTGTGCCGGGTGGACGGCGACTACTACCTGGTCACCTCGACGTTCGAGTACTTCCCGGGGCTGCCGGTCTTCCACAGCACCGACCTCGCGCACTGGGAGCCGATCGGACACGTGATCACCCGCGCCGGACAGCTCGACTACTCGGGTATCGCCTCCTCGGGAGGCCTGTACGCGCCCACGATCCGGCACCACGACGGCCTTTTCTGGGTGGTCTGCACGCTGGTCGACCAGGCGGACGCGAGCCGCGGCGGCAACTTCCTCGTCACCGCCACCGACCCCGCCGGGCCGTGGTCCGACCCGGTCTGGCTGGACGCGGACGGCATCGACCCGTCGCTGTTCTTCGACGACGACGGTCGCGCGTGGCTGCACGGCACCCGGCTCGCCCGCGAGCCACAGTGGCACGACCAGACCGAGGTCTGGGTGCGCGAGCTCGACCTGGCCTCGCTCACGCTGGTCGGGCCCGAGACCGTGATCTGGAACGGGGCGATGCTCGGCGTGGTCTGGGCCGAGGCGCCGCACCTGTACACCGTGAACGGCACGTACTACCTGCTCGCGGCGGAGGGAGGCACCGAGTTCCACCACAGCGTGTGCGTGGCGCGGTCCGCGTCCGTGACCGGCCCGTACGAGTCGAACCGGTGCAATCCCGTGCTCACCCACCGGCACCTGGGCCACGGGGCGGACGTCGTGGGCGCCGGGCACGCCGACCTCGTGCAGGCGGCGGACGGCAGCTGGTGGGCCGTCCTGTTGGCCATGAGACCGTACGGCGACTACCACTACCCGCTCGGACGTGAGACATTTCTCGTGCCAGTGGTCTGGGAGGACTCCTGGCCAGTATTTGAGCCCGGGGTGGGCCGTGTGGCTGGCCAGGTGGAGGTCCCGTTCGCCTCCCCTCGCGAACGTGGACCCGGGCAGGGTGGGTCTGAGGGGCCCATCCTGCCCGCAGACCCCCGCTGGACCTCACTGCGCGGGCCGGCGTCCGCGTTCGCGACGTCCACCGGCACCGGCTGGCGGCTGCGACTCACGGCGGACTCGCTCACCGGGGCGGGCACGCCCGCCTTCCTGGGCGTGCGGCAGCAACACCGCGACCTCGACGTGCGCGCCACGCTGCGCGCGCCGCTGCGCCCGGGCGAGGAGGCCGGACTCGTCGTGCGCCAGTCCGAGCAGGACCACGTGCGGCTGGCCGTCCTGGGCACCCCGGACGGCGGACGGGTGGCCCGCGCGATCCACCGGAGGGCCGGCGTCGAGTCGGTACTCGGAGAAGTGGCCCTCGGCGACGGTCCGCTCGAACTGGGCCTGCGGATCCGCGGCTTCGACTACGGGCTCACGGTCGGAACCGCCCTCCTCGCCACCGCGGACGGACGGACGCTCGACAGCGTCGCCACCGGGGGTTTCCTCGGCCTGTGGCTGGGGGCCTACGGCACGACGCACGGCGGCCCGACCGGCACCGTGGTCGAGGTCGGACCGTTCGAGTACTGTCCGGTGTGACCCGCTGCCACCGAACGGTTGCTCGATGTTGCCTGCGCTGGACTCCGCGAAGAGCCGAGTCCGCCCGGTGGGAGCACGATCGCGCCTCTAGGAGCCCGCACCATGCCACTGTCCGACCTCACCCTGGCCGAGTTGAACGAGTTCCGTCCCGA
>JAXGTK010000146.1:0-5294 GCA_040774965.1 Propionicimonas sp.
AGCGGCTCAAGGAAATCCTCCATCAGGACTTCGCCGGGATGGATCGGGGTAATGGTCGTCATGACTGACACCTCCTCAGTGGTACTCGACGATCTCGACGTCGGTCGGTCCCGCGTCGGTCCAGATGAAGCAGATCCGCCACTGCTGGTTGATCCGGATGCTGTGCTGGCCGATCCGATCCCCACGGAGGGCTTCGAGCCGGTTGCCCGGCGGCACCCGGAGGTCGTCCAGGGTCTCGGCGGCGTCCAGCACCACCAGCTTGCGCAGGGCGACTCGTTCAATCCGCGGGTCGATCGTCTTGACTCGTTGTCGTGACCAGAGTCGCTCGGTAGCGTCCCGAAACGATCTGATCACTCACCCACTATAACGCACCGCGTCATACCCGCGATTGCTGCCGGGTTCGCGTTGTTAGGAGTTGTCGGCGAAGGGGATGTCGAGGTCGTAGGCGAGGACGATGGCTCGGGCGAGGAGTGAGTCCTGCTCGGTGGTCAGGTAGCCGACGGTTCGCCCGAGGACTGTCGCCGGGATGGTGACAACGTTGTCGACCGAGATCACGCTGTCCTGTTCGAGTCCGTTCCTGGGCCCGACCCGGACTTCGCTGCTGAGCCCCTTGATGGTCGAGGTGATGGGCGCGACGGTGACCTTGGTCATGGCCGCACGAGCGGCCTCGCGGGTGAGCACGACGACCGGTCGGGTCTTGTCCAGTCGCGCCAGGCAGATTTCGCGCACGCTAGTCGGCGACCTCTACGTTGCGCATGGTCCAGTCGACGAGAGCGTCCAGCTCGTCGGCGGCGCCCTGCTCACGAAGGATGGCGGCGTCGGCTTCGGCGGCTTGCCGACGCATCTCGCGCTCAAGCGCGGAGGCGACCAGCGCGGCCCGGCTTGCGGCTTTGCCCTGAGCCACCGCCTGGTCGAGGAAAGCCACCATGCCGTCGGGCAATCGGACTGCGATCTGAGTGCTCATGCATCGATAATACCCGCTTGAATCCCGAAACGGGATTCAAGCTCTGTCGCGCAGAGTGCCTTCGAACCTGCCGAGGACAGCGCTGCTTCACGCGGAGTCGGTAGCCGTCCTTCCGCCCTTTGACATACCGGTTCCTTCACCACAAGGACTCCGGGACCCGCCGGACAGCCCTCCGAACTCGGTTCCCACCGGCGGCGAAACGTCCGGGGCGATGCGCGCAGGAGTGGCGGACTACCCTCGATGACGTAGCAGCAGGGCAGGCTCGACGAAGGAAACGGACGTGCGAGTGGTGGGTGGGGGTCGGCGATCGATCCCGCAGGGGCCGGGCGAGTGAGCGACAGGAAGCCCTGGTTCGGGCCCAAGCGGATCGGCATCGGCTTCAGGCCGCAGACCTGGCAGGGCTGGCTGATCACCGCGGCCGTCGTCGTGGTGATCGTCGTCGTGGTCCAGCTCTTCAGGCACGGGATCCTCTAGGCACGACGGGCACGACCCGCTCAGAGACCGGCACGTCAGCGTCCAGAGTGCGCAGCGCAGCCACCCAACCGAGCACGCCGGCAGGACTCAGCCGGGGGCGCCCCATCCCCACGGGTTGGTACAACCTGTCTTTGAAAACAGGTTCCAATACTGCGCTTTACAAGCGGATTCCTGTTCCCATCCGTGCCGCGTGCGCCTCGAAGGCAGCCCCGATGATGCCGCTGTCATTGCCCATCCGGGCCCGCACGACCGGCGCCTCGATCTGCAGCAGGGGCAGGAACTGGTCGGCGTCTGCGCTGATCCCGCCGCCGATGATGACCAGGTCGGGCCACAGCAGGCTCTCCGCGTAGGAGAGGTAGTCCTGCAGCCGGGACACCCACTGCGCCCAGGACAGGTTCTCCTGCACCATCGCCGCCGCGGACGCCCAGGGGCAGCAGTCGACACCGTCGATCGTGAGGTGGCCGAGCTCGGTGTTGGGCACGAGGTGGCCGTCCACGAAGAGTGCCGAACCGATGCCGGTGCCCAGCGTCACCACGAACACCACGCCCCCGACGTCCTGCCCGGCACCCAGCGCGACCTCCGCGAGGCCGGCCGCGTCCGCGTCGTTCAGCAGGGTCACGGGGACGCCCAGCGCATCCGTGAACAGGTTCACCCCGTGGGTGCCGATCCAGACCGGGTCGATGTTGGCCGCGGTCCGAACGACGCCCCGCCGAACCACCGCCGGCACCGCGACGCCCACAGGTGCCCCGTCCGACACGTCCGCGAAGTGGTCGCGCATCTCGCGGACGGCCGCAGCGACCGCGTCCGGGGTGGCGGGCTGCGGCGTCGCGATGTAGTGCCGCGGCGCGGCCAGTTCGCCTGTGCGCAGGTCGACCGGCGCTCCCTTGATGCCGGTTCCGCCGATGTCGATGCCGAGGGCCAGGGAGCCGTCGACGGCAGGCGTCGTTGCCATGCGGAATCCTTCCGGGTGGATCAGTCCACCGCCACGGTGGTCAGGGTGAGGCCGGCCCCGGTGAGGTGGTCGGCGGTGGAGCGGCTGAGGCGGGTGTCGGTGACGACACGTCCGACGGCGTGCAGCGGGAGCAGCGCGACCGCTCCCTGCCGGTCGAACTTGGCCGATTCGGTCAGCACGGTCACGCTCTCCGCGCGCCGGGCCATCGCCTGTACGGCGGCCGCGCGCAGGTGGTTGCGTCCGGTGAACCCCGAGTCGGCGGTGTAGCCGTCCACGCCGATGAACAGCGCCTCGACGTGGAAGTCCTGCAGGCACTGCTCAACCAGCGGCCCGACGGTCACCTGCGACTCGGCCTGGTAGTCGCCGCCCAGCAGCACGACGGACGCCCCCGGCGCGCTGCGCACGTAGTCGGCGATGAACGCGGAGTTGGTGATGATCGTGATGCCGCGCGCACCGCGGGCCAATTCCTCGGCCAGCAGCGCGCAGCACGAGCCCGACTCGATCATCACGGTGCTGCCACTGGGCACGAGCGCTGCCGCAGCCACGGCGATCCGCCGCTTGGTCTCGTGGTGGACGGCGAGCCGGCTGAGCAGGTTGTCCGGCGCGATCGCGACGGCATAGCCGTGCTGGCGCTGGATCAGCCCCTTCTGCTCCAGGTGGTCGAGGTCCTTGCGGATGGTCACCTGCGAGACGCCGAACTCCGCGGCCAGGTCGTTGACGTCGATGCGCTCGGCCTCGATCACCTGCTCGAGGATCCGGGACCGCCGGTCACCGACCACCGCTGACCACCCCTCTCCCACGCTGGACGTCGAGTCGAATGGTAGTAGAGTTACGTACGAAAGCTCAAGGTATTGATATCGAAACCCAGCGAGGGCGGGGATGAGCGCGGACACCGGCCGGATCTTCGACATCCAGAAGTTCTCGCTGCACGACGGGCCGGGCATCCGCACCGTGGTGTTCCTCAAGGGCTGCCCGATGGACTGCGCGTGGTGCTCGAACCCGAACTCGCGCGAGCTGCGCGTCCTGCAGATGCGGGATGCCGACCATCCCGGGGTCCTGCTGCCGGACAGCCGCGACTACTCCGTCGAGGAGGTCGTCCGGATCTGCCTGCAGGACCTGCCGTTCTACGAGGAGTCCGGTGGCGGCGTCACCCTCTCCGGCGGCGAGGCGCTGGTCCAGCACCGCTTCTCCACCCGGCTGCTGGACGCACTGGCCGCCGAGGGCGTGCACACCGCCGTGGAGACCACCGGGTACGCCTCCCCGGAAGTGTTCGGACGGGTGCTCGCCGCGTCCGACCTGCTGATCATCGACGTGAAGCACCACGATGCCGCGCAGCACCGGCACTGGACCGGCGTCGACAACGTGCTGCCGCTGCGCAACCTGGCCACGGCGGTCGCCGCCGGTGGGCCGGTGCTGGTGCGCATCCCGGTCATCCCGGGCGTGAACGACTCCACCGACGACGCGGTCGCGTTCGCGAGGCTGCTCGGCCCGCTCGGCGTGCGCGAGGTGCAACTGCTGCCGTTCCACCAGTTCGGCGAGCGCAAGTACGAGCTGCTCGACTGGGACTACCCGATGGAAGGCGTGCCGGCCCTGCACGCGGAGGACCTCACCGGGTTCCGGCGGGCGCTGACCGATCAGGGCGTGCGCGCGTTCACCTGAACCAGCCGCAGCGCCGTGGCGACGGCCCGTTCGAGGTTGGCCGGGCCGTCGGCGAGCGCGGTGGCCAGGTCGCACGGGCCGGTGGTGATCGGGACGACGGCGGCGAAACCGCGTCCGACGAGTTCGTCGGAGCCCTCACCCAGCCGGCCGGCGAACGCGACCACGGGGACGCCGGCTCGCGCGGCCACCTCCGCGACCCCGGCAGGCGTCTTCCCTGACAGCGTCTGCCGATCGAGCGACCCCTCCCCGGTGAGCACCAGGTCGGCGCCGGCGACCGCGTCGTCCAGGTGGGCGGCCTCGGCCACCACCTCGACCCCCCGGCGCATCCGGGCCCCGAGCGCGAGGAACGCCGCGCCCAGCCCGCCCGCGGCCCCCGAGCCGGGCAGGTCGCGCACGTCCGGCAACCCGGCCGCGACGAGGGCGTCGGCTACCCGGACGAGGGTCGCGTCGAGCACCGGCACCTGCTCCGGGGTCGCGCCCTTCTGCGGGCCGAACACCGCCGCCGAACCCTGCGGGCCGAGCAGCGGGTTGGTGACGTCGCACGCCAGGTCCATCGACACCTCGGCCACTCGCGGGTCGAGCCCGGAGAGGTCCACCCGGTCGAGGTCGGCGAGGCCGACGGGGGTGGGCGGCAGCTCGCGTCCGTCCGCGTCCAGCCAGCGGGCGCCGAGGCCCGCGAGCAGGCCGGCGCCGCCGTCCGTGGTGGCCGAACCGCCCAGCCCCACGATCAGGCGGGTCGCGCCGGCGTCCAGCGCGTCCCGGACGAGGTCGGCGACGCCCGACGAACTGGACGCGAGCACGTCCCGGTCCGCAGGAGCGACCAGCCCGATCCCGACCGCGGCCGCCACCTCGATCACGGCGAGGTCGGCGCCGAGCCCGTAGGACGCCTCGATCGGGCGCCCGAGCGCATCGGTGGCGGCGACCGTCCGCCATTCCCCGCCCAGGGCCGCCACCAGCGCCGCCGCGGTGCCCTCGCCACCGTCGGCCATCGGCACCTCGACGCACTCCGCGTCCGGCAGCACCGCGCGCACCCCGCGAGCCATCGCCGCTGCTGCTTCCGCGGCGCTCATCGACTCCTTGAACGAGTCCGGCGCCAGCACGACCTTCATGACGGCTAGCCGATCACGTCACGCGTCCCGTGTCGACCCACCCAACCGCCGAACGCCTCCGTTTCCCTCGCACGCCCCCACCCAGGTGGAGGCGGTCGACCGAAACGGAGGCGGTCGGCGGGAGAGCGGGATCAGG
>JAXGTK010000147.1:0-5261 GCA_040774965.1 Propionicimonas sp.
CCCTTCGTGACGACCGGCCGGACCCTTCCGATGATGACGGACGGGTGGTTGGTGAGCCGGTCTCCTCAGGGCGGGCCCTTCGTGACGACCGGCGGGACCCTTCCGATGATGGCGGACGGGTGGCTGGTGAGCCGGTCTCCTCAGCGTCCGCGGACACCCCGGGCGAGGTCGCCCCGGTCCCGGCCACCGGGGCGCAGCCGCGTTCGACGCGTCCGATCAGTGATGCGTGGGTGGGCGGGGTGTGTGCCGGCCTCGCCGACCACCTCGGCTGGTCGACGCTGGTGCTGCGGGTGCTGTTCGTGGTGCTCGCGGCGATCGGCCTGGTCGGCCTGGCCCTCTATCTGGCCCTGTGGCTCGTGATGCCCCGGCAGGTGGGCCAGCGGTCCGCGCCCGGCCTGGAGGCGGGGGCGCGCAAGGGCCTGCGTCCGGGGGGCCCCTCGGCGCTCACCCCCGTGGACCTCGGGGTGGCCGGTGCGCTCGCCCTGCTCGGCGTGGGCGGGCTGTGGCTGGTGCAGGCGTCCGGCTGGGGGCTGCCGCTGTCCGCGCTGCTGGCCGGCCTGCTCGCCGGCGGCGGCCTGGGGTTGATCTGGTGGCAGGCCGACCACGCGTCCACCCGGGAGCTGCGGACGGGCTCCGGCTGGGGACGCGTGTTCGCGCCGCTGCTGGCCCACTGGACGACCGTGGTCGCCGTGATCGCCGGGCTGCTCGCGCTCGCCGCGTCCGTCGCCGTGACGGTCACGTTCGTGCTGTCCGGGCTCGGGGAGGTCCCCCGCACGCTCGCCCTGCTCGGCCTGTCCGTCGGCGGCCTGCTGCTGGCGGCCCTGCCCTGGTTGCTCCGGGTGCGCCAGGCCCTGGCCCAGGCGCGCGACGACGCCCTGGTCGCGGACGCACGCGCCGACATGGCCGCGCACCTGCACGACTCCGTCCTGCAGACCCTCGCGCTGATCCAGCGGCAGGCGGGTGACCCGAAGGCCGTGACCGCGCTGGCCCGGCGGCAGGAGCGCGAACTGCGGCAGTGGCTGTACGGGGAGAGCCTCGGGTCGGCGACCCTCTCCGAGGCGCTGTCGGGGGAGATCATCGACGTGGAGGACCGGCACGGCGTGGACGTCGAACTCGTCACGGTCGGCGACTGCGACCTGACCCCCGAAGTGGTCTCGGTGGTGCGGGCGGCCCGCGAGGCGATGGTGAACGCCGCGAAGCACTCCGGCGCGGACCGGATCGACGTCTACGCCGAGGTCGATGCCGAGCTGGTGTCGGTGTACGTCCGCGACCGCGGCCAGGGATTCGACCTGACCCGGATGGACGACGACCGGATGGGCGTGCGAGGGTCGATCATCGAGCGGGTGAAGCGTGCCGGCGGCAGGGCGATAATCAGGACAGCGCCCGGCGAGGGCACAGAGGTGAGACTGGAGTTGCCACGATGAGCGAGAGCGAAGAGCGTCCGACCCCTGCGGCATGGCGCGTGGTGGTGGTTGACGACCACGCCATGTTCCGCAGCGGTGTCAAGCACGACATCGGCACCCGGGTGCAGCTGGTCGGCGAGGGCGAGGACGTGCCGACCGCGGTGGCGGCGATCCTGGCCGCCCTGCCCGACGTGGTCCTGCTCGACGTGCACCTGCCGGGCGGGGGCGGCATCGAGGTGATCAAGCAGGTCACCGCGAAGGAGCCCGACGTGAAGTTCCTGGCGCTGTCGGTCTCCGACGCCGCCGAGGACGTGATCGGCGTGATCCGGGCCGGTGCCCGTGGCTACGTCACGAAGTCGATCTCCGCCGACGAGCTCGTGGAGGCGATCGGACGCGTGGCCACCGGCGACGCGGTGTTCAGCCCGAGGCTGGCCGGGTTCGTCCTGGACGCCTTCAGCGGGGCCATCGACGTGGCCAGCATCGACGAGGACCTCGACCGGCTCAGCCAGCGCGAGCGCGAGGTGCTGCGGCTGATCGCCCGCGGCTACGCCTACAAGGAGATCGCGCGGGAGCTGTTCATCTCGATCAAGACCGTGGAGACCCACGTCAGCAGCGTGCTGCGCAAGCTCCAGCTGTCGAACCGCCACCAGCTGACCCGCTGGGCGACCGACCGCAAGCTCGTCTGATCGGTGGGGGAGGGCTACCTGCGGCGTCCGACGACCAGGCCGTAGAGCCACAGGACGAGCACCGAGCCGCCGATCGCCAGCGCCCACGACCACAGCGAGAAGAAACTGGTCACGCCGTGGTCGAACAGTGCGTTGCCGATCCAGCCGCCGACCACACCGCCGACGAGGCCGGTGACCAGGCTGGTCAGCCAGCCGCCGCGCCCCTTGAGGATCGCCTTCGCGATGGCGCCCGCGATCAGGCCCATCAGAATCCATGCAATGAAACCCATGGCCCCCACGCTAGGCGGGGCGCCGGGTCCTCCCCATCGGGAGCGACCCTGACCGTCCCCCGGAGGAACTCCCGAACCGGGTCCGGGATGACCTGACCCGACGGCTCAGTGGCGGGCGTCCGTGACCTTCTTGAAGACCCAGAGCACGAGCATGCAGCCGAGGATGGCGAGGATCCAGGACGGCAGCGAGAAGAACGGGAGGTCGCTGTTGCCCGTGAGCAGGGCGGCCATCCAGCCCGCGACGGTGGAGCCGGCGACGGCGAGGACCACGGTGACGGGCCAGCCACCCTCGAAGTCCAGGACGGACTTGGCGATGGCCGCGGCGATCAGGCCCATGATGACCCACGCGACGAACCCCATGCGCCCCACGGTAGCCGCCGCGTCCAAGGATCGGGGCCGCACCGCCCGCGGTGGCAACCGGTGGGGGCGGGAGCGCCTAGTCTTGTTCAGCCATGAGTGACACCCTGTTCGGAGACCTGTTCGCCACTCCCGCGCCGACCGCCCCGGAGGGAGCCGGTGGCCCGGCCGAGCCCGGGAGGCGGCACCGGATCACCGAGGAGGAACTGCTCGCCGACCTGAACCCGCTGCAGCGCGAGGCGGTGGTGCACGAGGGCAGCCCCGTCCTCGTCGTCGCGGGCGCCGGGTCGGGCAAGACCCGGGTGCTCACCCGGCGGATCGCCCACCTGGTCAGCCAGCGGAAGGTGCACCCGGGATCGATCCTGGCGATCACGTTCACCAACAAGGCCGCTGCGGAGATGCGGCACCGCGTGGTGGAACTGGTCGGGAACCGGGCGAAGCTGATGTGGGTCTCCACCTTCCACTCGGCGTGCGTGCGGATCCTGCGCAGCGACGTGTCCCGGTTCGGACTCAACCGCACGTTCTCGATCTACGACGACACCGACTCCAAGCGGCTGATGCAACTGGTGCTGCGCGACCTCAACCTCGACCCCAAGCGGTTCCCCGTCCGGGCCGTGATGAACTGGGTGTCGAACTGCAAGAACGAACTCCTCGACCACGAGTCGGCGCGCAGCCGGGCCGTCGAGGGCACGGCCGAGGAGACCTACGCCGACGCCTACGCGGAGTACCAGCGCCGGCTGAAGGCGGCGAACGCGCTCGACTTCGACGACCTGATCATGACCACCGTCCACCTCCTGCAGGCGTTCCCCGACCTGCGCGAGCAGTACCGGCGCCGGTTCCGGCACGTGCTGGTGGACGAGTACCAGGACACCAACCACGCCCAGTACGCCCTGGTCCGCGAACTGTGCGGCACCCGTGCGTCCGGTGCGCCGGGCGCCGGGGACGCGCCGGAGGTCGACCCTCCCGAGCTGATGGTGGTCGGTGACTCCGACCAGTCGATCTACGCGTTCCGCGGGGCCACGATCCGCAACATCCTCGACTTCGGGTCCGACTTCCCGGGCGCGCGGACGATCGTGCTCGAGCAGAACTACCGCTCCACACAGAACATCCTGAGCGCGGCGAACGCGGTGATCACCCGCAACGCCGGACGCCCCGAGAAGCGGCTCTGGTCGGACGCGGGCGACGGCGAGTTGCTGGTGGGCTACGTCGCCGACACCGAGCACGACGAGGCCCAGTTCGTCGCGGAGGAGATCGACCGGCTCGGCGACGCGGGCGCGGCGAAACCGGGCGAGGTGGCGGTGTTCTACCGCACCAACGCCCAGTCGAGGGCCTTCGAGGAGGTGTTCATCCGGGTCGGGCTGCCGTACCGGGTGGTCGGCGGGGTCCGGTTCTACGAGCGCCGCGAGGTGCGCGACGCGATCGCCTACCTGCGAGCCATCGCCAACATCGACGACGACGTGTCGGTGCGCCGCGTCCTGAACGTGCCCCGGCGTGGCATCGGCGACCGCGCGGAGGCGATGGTCGAGGCGTTCGCCGCGTCCGAGCAGATCTCCTTCGGGGTGGCGCTGGGCCGGGCGAAGGAGGCGCCGGGCCTGGCCACCCGGTCGCTGAACCAGGTCGAGTCGTTCGCCGACCTGCTCGCCGGCTACCGGCAGAAGGTGGCCGACGGGGTGCCCGCGGACGAGATCCTCGCCGGGATCCTGAAGGACTCCGGCTACCTCGACGAGCTCGGCAGGTCGAGCGACCCCCAGGACGAGAGCCGACTGGAGAACCTGATCGAACTGGTCAGCGTGGCCGGGGAGTTCGTGGCCGCGGCCCACGCCGTCGACCTGCCCGCCGACGAGGGCGAACTCGCGGCGGGCGCACCGGAACCCGACGACTCGCTGCCCGCGTTCCTGGAGCGGATCGCGCTGGTGGCCGACTCCGACCAGATCCCCGACAACGACCCCGACGCCGCCGGGGTGGTCACCCTGATGACCCTGCACACGGCGAAGGGCCTCGAGTTCAACACGGTCTTCCTGACCGGTTTCGAGGACGGCATCTTCCCGCACCAGCGCGCCACCAGTGACAAGGCGGAACTGGAGGAGGAACGCCGCCTGGCCTACGTGGGCATCACCCGCGCCCGGCAGCGGCTCTACCTGACCAGGGCCACCGTCCGCTCGCAGTGGGGGTCGCCGCAGTACAACCCGGCGAGCCGGTTCACCGAGGAGATCCCCGCCCACCTGATCGACTGGCGCCGGCTCGGCCAGGTGCGCAGCAGCTTCGCCTCGTCCGCGGCGTCCCGCACCCAGCAGTCGTGGCGCGCGACCGTCGGCTTCGGGGCGCGGCCCGCGACCCGGACGGTGGCGTCGGTGGACGTGGGGGACCGGGTCCTGCACACCACGTTCGGCATGGGCACCGTGGTCGCGACCTCCGGCGCGGGGGACGCGGCGAAGGCGTACGTCGACTTCGTCTCGGTGGGCCTGAAGCGGCTCTCGCTCAAGCACGCACCGATGGAGAAGCTGTAGCTACAGCGCGGCCGGCCGTTCGCGCTGCCGCTTGAGTTC
>JAXGTK010000148.1:0-5222 GCA_040774965.1 Propionicimonas sp.
GGCATCATCGCGGGATTCGGCCGCGGCATGCCGGGAACGCCGCCACCGGGGCGGGGCATCCGGTCACCACCGGGCCGGGGACCGCCCTGGCGGTCGGAGAAGCCGCGATCGCCGGGACGGCCCTGGCCGGCGCCCTCGGGACGCGGCCGCTGGACGCCCATGCCCTGGCGGGAGGCGAACGGGTTGTTGCCCGGGCGCGGGGCGCCGGGCTTGCGGACACCCTGGCCGGGCAGGCCACCGGTGCCACCGGGACGCGGCACCGGGCGCGGGCGCGCGGCGTCCGCGGGAGTTCCCTGCGGACGGGCGCGCGGCGTCGGGGCCGCGGGCCTCGGGGTCGGGGCAGCAGGAGTCGCCGACGGCTGCGTGCCGCGTGCCGCCGGCGCTGCCGGTGCTTCCGGTGCTGCCGACGCGGCGGATGCCGCGGGTGCGGCCTGCACGGGCGGCGCGACCGGCGCTGCCGGTGCGACCGGCGCTGCAGGTGCGACCGGTTCGGGCGCGGGCCTGGCCGCCGGCGCGGACGGGGCCGCGGGCTTCGCCACCGGTGCCGGACGTGCCGGTGCGGGCGCGGCGGGCTTCGCCTGCGCGGACTGCGCCGGAGCCGGCGATGAGGCAGCCGCCTTCTCCTTCAGGCGACGCACCACCGGCGCCTCGATCGTCGACGAGGCGGACCGGACGAATTCCCCCATGTCGTTGAGGGTCTGCAGAAGTTCCTTGCTTTCGAGTCCGAGCTCCTTCGCGAGCTCGTAGACGCGGACCTTGGCCACTACTCTCCTTCAGGTCCGCGCGGGCGCGTGGACCAGCTAGTTCTGTTCAGTGCTCATTTCGAGGTACTCATCGAGTGGTCATGAGCGTTAGCCCACTTTCTGGTTGGTTCGCCACAGCGGCGGACGCGCGGGCACCAGTTTATCGTGCGGCGCTCGAATCGCCTAAGCGAGACTCTCCGCGGCGAGGAGCGCGGCGACCTGCTCTCCGTCCACCACCTGCCGCAGCGCCCGGCCGATCACCCTCCGCCTCAGCGCCGCCCCGCCGCAGCCCGGATGCAGGTAGCACCCCCGGCCCGGGAGCACCTGGCTACGATCGACGACGACCGTGCCCGACGCCGCGTCCCAGACCAGCCGGACGAGGTCCGGTTTGGCCGCGCCCTGCCGGCAGCCGACACACGTGCGCACGGGGTTCACGGCGCAGGAGTCTAGCGATCCACAGCGAACACAGAGCCGCTCATGGCCGCCCGCACATCCACCGAGGGTTGCCTGACGTCACACGACAAGCGAACAAGGAGTTCCATGAAGACCTCGGCACGAATCGGCACCGGCATCGCGGCGGCGGCCCTCGCGATCGGAGGGGTGGTCGGCCTCGCCGGGTGCGCGACGTCCACCGACACCTCCTCCGCGGCCGCACCGGCCGGCGGCCAGCCCAGCGGCGGCGCAGCCCCGGGTGGCCAGCAGTTCGACACCAGCCAGCTCGCCGCGACCCTGGCCACGAAGCTCGGCCTCGACGAGAACACGGTGGCGACCGCGCTGAAGGAGGTGATGGCGTCCAGCCAGCCGAGCGGTCAGCCGTCCGGGCAGCCCACCGGTGATCCGGGTGGCCAGCCGTCCGGGCAGCCCACCGGCACACCGAACGGGAACGGGAACGACAACAGCATGGTGCAGACCCTCGCCAAGGGCCTGGCCGAGAAGCTCGACCTGAAGGAGTCCACCGTGCTGGCCGCGCTGCAGGAGGCCATGCAGGCCGCCGCCAGTACCCAGCCGACAGCCGCCGCCACCAGCTAGATTCACAGCAAACCGAAAGGTTCGCCCGGGGGCCAGCACAGTCTGCTCCGCTTCCGTAGGGTCCGCATGACTACGGACAGGAGCGGAATGAGCACCAGGACCACCATCGCCATCGGTGTCGGCGCGGCCGTCCTCGCGATCGGCGCAGCGGTCGGCGTGGGCGCCCTCGCGGCGAACCTCGCAGGTGGGCAGGACACCGCCCCCCAGACCGGCTACGACCAGGGTGGTGGCCCCGGCGGTGACGGCCAGAACGGCGAGCACCAGGGCAGGGGCGGGATGGACACCACCCAGCTCGCGACCGCACTGGCCGAGAAGCTGGGAGTGGACGAGGCGAAGGTCGAGACCGCGCTGCAGGAGGTCATGTCGGCCGACCAGCCCTCGGCCGGGGCCTCGGGCGAGCCGTCCGGACAGCCGACCGCGCAGCCGAACGGGAACCAGAACGGCCGCGGCCAGAACGGGAACGGCGGGCAGTTCCTCGAGACCATCGCGAAAGGCCTCGCCGAGAAGCTCAACCTCGACGAGTCGACCGTCCTGACCGCACTGCAGGAGGTCTGGCAGACCCAGGGCGGTCCCGGTGGCGGGCAGCCGTCCGGCCAGCCCACCCAGAAGGAGTCACTGCTCGGCGGTGTCCGAGCGGATGTCGATCCGCCAGCCGGTGAGCCGGGCGGCGAGCCGGGCGTTCTGGCCCTCGCGGCCGATCGCCAGCGAGAGCTGGTAGTCGGGCACGACCACCCGGGCGGCTCGCGCGGAGGCGTCGGTGACCGTCACCGAGGTCACCTTCGCCGGGCTGAGCGCCTGCGCCACGAACACCTTCGGGTCGTCGGAGTAGTCGATGATGTCGATCTTCTCCTCGTTCAGCTCGTGCATCACCGCGCGCACCCTCTGGCCCATCGGGCCGATGCAGGCGCCCTTGGCCGACACGTCCGGGTTGTGGCTGACCACCGCGATCTTCGAGCGGTGGCCGGCCTCGCGGGCGATCGCCTTGATCTCGACGATGCCGTGCTCGATCTCCGGCACCTCCATCCGGAACAGCTTCGTGACCAGGTTCGGGTGCGTGCGCGAGACCACCACCTGCGGGCCGTGCAGTTCGCGCCGCACGCTGACGACGTAGACGCGCAGCCGCTTGCCGTGGCTGTAGTCCTCCCCGGGCACCTGCTCGGCCTGCGGCATGATCGCCTCGATGCTGCCCAGGTCGACCCGGACCGTGCGGGAGTCGCGGTCCTGCTGCACGACGCCGAGCACGATGTCGCCCTCGACGCCGGCGAAGTGGCCGTACTTCTGTTCGTCCTCGGCCTCGCGGAGGCGCTGGAAGATCACCTGGCGGGCCGTGGCGGCCGCGACGCGGCCGAACCCCTCGGGGGTGTGGTCGTACTCGCCGACCTTCTCGCCGTCCTCGTCGAGTTCGGGAGCGTAAACGCTCACCTTGCCGGTGCGCCGGTCCACCTCGACCCGGGCCCCGGGCACCGCGCCGGGGGTCTTCTCGTACGCGTTGAGCAGCGCCTCGGACAACGCCTCGAGCAGCACGTCCATGCTGATTTCCTTGTCGCGCTCCAGCTGCTTGAGCGCGCTCATGTCGACGTCCACGTCACTCCTCCGCTTCCTCGTCAGCCTCGCCGCCGACCGGGCGGTTCAGTTCCACCTGCACCAGCGCCCGCCTCACGTCGGCGAACCGGACCTGCCGCGTCGCTCCGTCCACATCCAGCTCGACCGCGGCGGCGCCGGCCCCGAGCACCCGGCCGGTGACCACCTCGTCCGCGAGCGTCAGCTCGACGAGCCGCCCGGTGTTGCGCCGGAAGTGCTTCGGCTCGGTGAGCGGGCGGCTCACGCCACGGGAGGACACCTCGAGGGTGTACGGCCGCCCGTTGGTCACGTCCGCCGCGTCCAGCGCCTGGGAGACGTCACGGGTGGCCTCCGCGATCTGGTCGAGGGACGGCCCGCGGCCGTCGGGGCCGTCGCCGTCGAGGAAGACCCGCACCACCGACCGCTTCCCCGCCGCCATCACCTCGAGCCGGTCGACCTCGAGGTGGTGGGCCGCAGCCACCGGAGCGACCAGCGCCTCCAGGTCAGTGGTGTTCATTGGCCAGTCCTCGATCCGGTTGTGTGAATGCGGTTGTGCGGGGTGTCGGACGTCTGCCCGAGTCTACCCGGAGATCACGGCGACGAGGTGGTCGACGGCGTCGGCCAGCGGCACCTCGGTGCGCTCGCCGCTCGCCCGGTCGCGCACCTCGACGAGCCCGTCGGCGAGACCGCGCCCGACCACCACGGAGGTGGGCATGCCCAGGATCTCCGCATCGGTGAACTTCACGCCGGGGCTGGCCTTGCGGTCGTCCAGCAGGACGCGGACGCCGCGGGCGTCCAGCTCTCCGGCCAGCTTCGTCGCCGCCTCGAGGATCTCCTCGCCCTTGCCGGTGGCGAGCACCTGCACGTCGAACGGCGCCAGGGCCCTCGGCCAGACCAGGCCGCGGTCGTCGCAGGTCGCCTCGGCGACCGCCGCCACCGCCCGGGAGACGCCGACCCCGTAGGAGCCCATGGTCACCGTGACCAGCTTGCCGTTCTCGTCCAGCACCTTCAGGCCGAGAGCTTCGGCGTACTTGCGTCCGAGCTGGAAGATGTGGCCCATCTCGATCCCGCGGGCCAGGCTGAGCGGTCCGGAACCGTCGGGGGCCGGGTCGCCCTCGCGGACCTCGGCCACGTCGAGGACGCCGTCGCTGGTGAAGTCGCGGCCGCAGACCACGTCGACGGCGTGGGTGTCGACGATGTTCGCGCCGGTGATCCAGGCCGTCCCGTCGACGACCCGCGGGTCGGTGAGGTAACGCACCTTCAGCGGCCCCTCGACCCCGAGGTAGGACGCGGCGGACCCGATCGACGCAGGACCGATGTAGCCCTTGACCAGGCCGGGATGGGCGGCGAAGTCCTCGTCGGTGACCGGCGTCGCCTCGGCGGGAGCGACCGCGGCCTCGAGCCGCTTGGTGTCGACCTCGCGGTCGCCGGGCAGGCCGACGACCAGCAGCTCGGCGGTCCCGTCGGGCCGGACGAGCTTGAAGACCACGTTCTTCAGGGTGTCCGCGGCCGTCCAGGGCCGGTCGGGACGCGGGAACCGCGCGTTCGCGACGTCGACGAGCTCGACGATCGTGCCCGTGTCCGGGGTGTCCACGGTCCGTGCCGGGCCGACGCCGGACGCGTCCCGCGCGGGCGGCGCGGCGATCTCGACGGCCTCGACGTTGGCCGCGTACCCGGCCGGCGAGCGCACGAAGGTGTCCTCGCCGACCTCGCTCTCGGCCAGGAATTCCTCGGATGCGCTGCCGCCCATGGCGCCGGACACCGCGGAGACGATCACGTAGCGCAGGCCCAGCCGGTCGAAGATCTTCTGGTAGGCCTCCCGGTGCGCGTCGTAGGCGCGCTGCAGCCCGGCGTCGTCAACGTCGAAGGAGTATGAGTCCTTCATGATGA
>JAXGTK010000149.1:0-5204 GCA_040774965.1 Propionicimonas sp.
CGGCGGGCTCGCACCCCTGGTCCGAATTGGGGACGGTTCCTGTTACCGTCCACCTCCTGCAGGCGGACCGAAACAGGAACCGTCCCCACTTCGGTCCGCACCCCTGGTCCGTCCCCGCCTCGGCCCGGTGGCTATCCGGAGACCGGCAGCGCGGACATCTGGCGTCCGGCGCCGGTGAGCAGGATGATCGTGCTCGCTCCGCGTTGCAGCGGGAAGAACAGCCACCCGGTCTCCTGGCTGCCGCTCTCGATGGGCATGCCGGTGAACTGCGGCGACTGCGAGCCCGGCTGGGAAGCGGTGGCCTGCACGTCGTCGTTGCCGAACGCCATGAACGAGTAGCTGATCGGGCCGTTGTCCGCCATCACGCGGATCTCGACCTCGAGGCCCGAGTCGGTCCACTGCTGGTGGAGGATCTCCCACCGTCCGGTGTGGAGCTCGTCGGGAGTCACGAACGGGAGGCCCTCGCCGGCGGTCGTGGCGGTGGGGTGGGCGCTCGGGCTGGCCGAGGCGGACGGGTCCGAACTCGGGGCGGCGAGCGTGGTGCCGGCCCAGATCAGGCCCGCGACGACGACGGCGACCAGGATGACCAGGAGCGGCAGACGGGACCGGGGCGGGGCGAACTCGTCGATGTTGACCGACGGCAGCGACGGGCCGCCGAGGGCAGACCCCTGCGAGGGCGGCGGGGGCGGGGTCTCTCCGACCGACGGGCGTCCGCCTCCGGACAGCGGCGCGGGTGCCCAACCGCTCGGCGGCGGTGTCGGTCCGGTCGGCGGCTGGCCGCCGGCTGCTCCGGCGGGGGGCTGTTCCTGGGTCATCGCGGCCAAGGGTACCCCGGCCGTGTCGGCGTCCGCTGTGGACAACTTCCGTCCCCGGGCGGCCGCCTGTGGACGGGTGACCGCGGCGAACCCGTGCTGCCGACAATCCCCGGGCATGAGCGTCTCCGAACAACCCGTCCGCCTGGCCGTACGCACCGTCGACGACCTGGTCGGCCTGGTGCCGTATCTGATGGGCTTCCATCCCGAGGAGTCCCTGGTGGCTGTACTGCTCCAGGACGGACGGGTGGAGGTGACCGCACGTGTCGACCTTGCCGCCGTCAGCCAGGCCGGCGCGCTGGACAGCCTGCTCGGCCGGCTCTTCGAACGCTTCCCGCGCGCCGAGGGCTGGTTCCTCGCCTACACCGACGATCACGCGCTGGCGTGGGACGTGCTGGCCGACTGCGTGGAACTGGTCGGGGTCGTGCGGCTCGGCAGGGTGCTCCAGGTGGGCAGCGAGCAGTGGCGGGCCGACTGCCCCGACGGCCCGGTGGGCACGACGGCCGGGGTGGTCGCCCCGGCGGCCGCGGAGGCCACCGTGCTGGGGCTGCCCGCGCGGGCGTCGCGACGTGAACTGGCGGCCGGCCTGGCCGGTCCGCCCGATGCCGAGGTGGAGGGGCTCGTCGCACGGTACGAGACCGCCGGGGCCGAACTGGAGGAACTCGGCGTGCGGGGGCGCCGGCGCCTGTTGCGGAGGCTGCTGCGCGCCCCGGGGCACGTCGGGGTCGACGACTGCGTCCGGCTGGCACTGCTCGCCGGGCGGCCCGAGGGTCAGCTGGCGGTGCTGCGCGGCCTGGGCCGGGCGGGCGCGCACCAGCAATTGGCGCTGTGGACCGCGGTGGTGCGTCGTTGCCTGTCCGGCCAGCGTCCGGTCGTGCTCGGGGTGATCGGCATGGCGGCCTGGCAGACCGGCGACGGTGCGCTCCAGGTGGTGTGCCTGGAGGAACTCGACCGGATCGCCCCGGAGTCGCCGCTCGCGGCGCTGCTGGAGTGGCTGAACCTCAACGTGGTGCCGCCGGGGGAGTGGGACGAGCTCCGCGAGGCGCTGCTCGGCGTGCTCGCGACCGAGCTCAGAGCTGCTGGCCGACCAGGAAGCCCACGAGATAGGTGAGGCCCATGGCCAGGCTGCCCACCACAACGTTGCGGATCATCGCGCGACCCGCCCGGGCACCGCCCAGGCGCGCGCTGACGAAGCCGGTGACCAGCAGCGCGCCGAGAACGGCGGTCACGGTGAGCGGTAGCCGCACGTCGAGCGGGGTGGTGATGATCGCGACCAGCGGGATCACCGAGCCGGCGAGGAAGGCGACCAGCGACGCCCTGGCAGCAGCCCACGGCGAGACCTGCTCGTCGGCGTCGAGGTTGAGGAACACCTGCGCATGGGCGTCGAGGGCCGCGTGCTGGCTGAGCTCGGTGGCGACCTGCTCGGCGAGTTCGTGGGAGAGCCCGCGCTCGGCGTAGTGGTCGGCGAGCTGGCGGAGCTTGCCGTGCGGGTCGGTGGCCAGCTCGTGCTCCTGCTGGCGGAGGGCTGCGAGCTCGCTGTCCTTCTGGCTGCTCACCGAGACGTACTCGCCACCGGCCATCGACAGCGCGCCGGCGACCATGCCGGCGAGACCGGCGATCAGCAGGGCGACGGTGTCGGTGGTGGCGCCGGCAACGCCGAACACGAGGCCGGCGGTGGAGACGATGCCGTCGTTCGCGCCGAGCACTCCGGCGCGAAGCCAGTTGAGTCGTTGCGACAGCGACTGGGTGGGAACCGGTGCAGTGAAGCCCTGAGCGATGGCCATGACTCCATCGTTCTGGGTAAAACCCCTAGTCGCAAGCAAGGAAAGGCTTGCCTTACCCGGTTCGGTGAGGTTGGTCGAAGGCCTCCGATACTGAATTGTTGGTAGCCCCGGGGCTCCGCCGTCGCGCCGCTGCCGGGCCGGTGCGCTGGGCGTGCGGGTGATCCGATACCATGGCCCGGTGCGCAACGCATCACTGCTGCTTCGATAGCCGCGGCTGCACGAGCAGTCGCGGCGGCCCCTGGCGAGCCTGACGGCCCGCGGGGGCTTTTTCATGCCGGAGCAGGGGAGTGCGCAGACGAAGGAGACAACGGAAGTGACCGCCGAAGCAGTTCGCGCCAGCTATGACGCCGCCGCCGCGCAGGAGCGCTGGCAGCGTTTCTGGGAGGAGGACGGCACCTTCGCCCCGCTCGATGACGGGTCGAAGGAACGCCGCTACATGCTCGACATGTTCCCCTACCCGTCCGGCGACCTGCACATGGGCCACGCCGAGGCGTTCGTGATGGGCGACGTGGTCGCGCGTTACTGGAGGCTGCGCGGCTTCGACGTGATGCACCCGATCGGCTGGGACTCCTTCGGCCTGCCCGCGGAGAACGCGGCGATCGCCCGTGACGCGCACCCGGCGGACTGGACGTACGCCAACATCGAGACCCAGGCCCGCTCGTTCAAGCGGTACGGCCTGAGCCTTGACTGGTCGCGGCGGCTGCACACGTCCGACCCCGAGTACTACAAGTGGACGCAGTGGCTGTTCCTGAGCTTCTACGAGCGCGGTCTGGCCTACCGCAAGGACAGCTACGTCAACTGGTGCCCGAACGACCAGACCGTGCTGGCCAACGAGCAGGTGGTGCAGGGGCTGTGCGAGCGCTGCGGCGCGGTCGTGACCAAGCGCAAGCTGACCCAGTGGTACTTCAAGATCACCGACTACGCCCAACGGCTGCTGGACGACATGGAGCTGATCGAGGGCAACTGGCCCGACCGAGTGCTGGCGATGCAGCGCAACTGGATCGGCCGTTCCGAGGGCGCCTGGGTCGACTTCACGATCGAGGGACGCGAGGAGCCGGTGCGGGTGTTCACCACCCGTCCCGACACCCTGTTCGGCGCCACGTTCTTCGTGGTCGCGCCCGAGGCGGCGCTGGCTGCGGAGATCGTCACCGACGCGCAGCGTCCGGCGTTCGAGGAGTACCTCGAGGCCACCAAGCGGGTCAGCGAGATCGAGCGGCAGAGTTCCGAGCGTCCCAAGACGGGTGTGTTCCTCGGCGTGCACGTCACCAACCCGGTGAACGGCGAGCAGTTGCCGGTGTACGCGGCCGACTACGTGCTGGCCGAGTACGGCACCGGCGCGGTGATGGCCGTGCCCGCCCACGACCAGCGCGACCTGGACTTCGCGAAGGCGTTCGACCTGCCCGTCCGCGTGGTGGTCGAGACCGGTGAACCCGACCCCGGCCAGACCTGGGTGGCCACGCCGGGCGACGGAACCTACGTGAACTCCCCGTCGCTGGACGGGCTCGCCGACAAGAAGGCCGGCATCGCGGCGATCACCGCCCAGTTGGCCGGGCAGGGACGCGGCGAGGCGGCGGTCACCTTCCGGCTGCGCGACTGGCTGCTGAGCCGCCAGCGGTTCTGGGGCTGCCCGATCCCGATCGTGCACTGCCCGGCCTGTGGCGAGGTACCGGTGCCGGACGACCAGCTGCCTGTCCGGCTGCCCGACCTGCGTGGCGCCGAACTCGCGCCGAAGGGCACCAGCCCGCTGGCCTCGGCGACCGACTGGGTGAACGTGGCGTGCCCCTCGTGCGGCGGACCCGCGCAGCGGGACACCGACACGATGGACACCTTCGTGGACTCGTCGTGGTACTACTTCCGCTACTGCTCGCCGAACCGCGACGACGTCGTGTTCGACACCGCGGAGGTGGCGAAGTGGATGCCGATCGCGCAGTACGTGGGCGGCGTCGAGCACGCGATCCTGCACCTGCTGTACTCGCGGTTCTTCACCAAGGTGCTGCAGGACATGGGCCTGGTCGACTTCCCGGAGCCGTTCCTGCGGCTGATGAACCAGGGCCAGGTGATCAACCAGGGCAAGGCGATGAGCAAGTCGCTCGGCAACGGGGTCGACCTGGGCCTGCAGATCGACACCTATGGCGTGGACGCGATCCGCACCACGGTGGTGTTCGCCGGCCCGCCGGAGGACGACATCGACTGGGCGGACATGTCGCCGGGCTCGTCGCTGAAGTTCCTGCAGCGCGCCTACCGGCTGGCGCAGGACGTGACCAGCGCCGTCGGTGTCGACGCGGCGTCCGGCGACCTCGGCCTGCGCCGGGCCACGCACAAGGCGGTGCAGGAGATCACCGATTCGCTGGAGTCGCACCGCTTCAACGTGGCCGTCGCCCGGATCATGGAACTGGTGAACGCGGCCCGCAAGGTGATCGACAGCGGCGCCGGCCCGGCCGATCCGGCCGTCCGCGAGGCCGTGGAAGCGGTCGCGATCGCCCTGAGCACGGTGGCGCCGTACGTCGCGGAGGAGATGTGGGAGCTGCTGGGCCACGCGCCGTCGGTGGCGAACGCGTCCTGGCCGGTCGTCGACCCCGCGCTGCTGGTGGCGGAGTCGGTCACCTGC
>JAXGTK010000150.1:0-5192 GCA_040774965.1 Propionicimonas sp.
GAGACCCTGCGCGACCTGCGTTCGGACGAGACCCTGCTGGTGCAGTCGGGCAAGCCTGTGGGCGTGTTCCGCACCCACGAGTGGGCGCCGCGGGTGCTGATCGCGAACTCCAACCTGGTCGGCGACTGGGCGAACTGGGAGCACTTCCGGGCCCTCGAGGCCGAGGGCCTGATGATGTACGGCCAGATGACGGCCGGCTCGTGGATCTACATCGGCACCCAGGGCATCCTGCAGGGCACCTTCGAGACCTTCGCCGCAGTGGCCGCCAAGCGCTTCGGCGACACCCTGGCCGGCACCCTCACACTCACCGCGGGCTGCGGGGGCATGGGCGGCGCGCAGCCGCTGGCCGTGACCCTGAACGAGGGCGTGGTGCTGATCGTCGAGGTGGACGAGGCGCGACTCGCCCGCCGGGTCGACCACGGCTACCTCGACGAGTACACCACCGACTACGCCGACGCCGTGGCGCGGGTACTGGCCGCGAAGGCCGAGCGCCGGCCGCTGTCGGTGGGCCTGGTCGGCAACGCCGCCGAGGTGTTCGGTCGGCTGCTGGCCGAGGGCGTGCCCGTCGACGTGGTCACCGACCAGACCTCCGCCCACGACCCGCACTCCTACCTGCCGATCGGGGTGTCGGTCGAGGAGTGGCACGACCTTGCCAAGGCGGACCCGGACGGGTTCACGCAGCGGGCCCGGGCGTCGATGGCGAAGCACGTGGAGGCCATGGTCGGCTTCCTCGACGCCGGCGCCGAGGTGTTCGACTACGGCAATTCGCTGCGCGCCGAGGCCCAGCTCGGCGGGTACGACCGGGCGTTCGCGTTCCCCGGGTTCGTGCCGGCCTACATCCGTCCGCTGTTCTGCGAGGGCAAGGGCCCGTTCCGCTGGGCCGCGCTGTCCGGCGACCCCGCCGACATCGCCGCGACCGACAAGGCGATCCTGGAGCTCTTCCCGCACGACGAGCACCTGCGCCGCTGGATCACCGCGGCCGGCGAGAAGGTGCACTTCGAGGGCCTGCCCGCCCGCATCTGCTGGCTCGGCTACGGCGAACGGCACCTGGCCGGGCTGAGGTTCAACGAGATGGTCGCCTCCGGGGAGATCTCGGCGCCGATCGTGATCGGCCGCGACCACCTGGACGCCGGCTCGGTGGCCTCCCCGTACCGGGAGACCGAGGCGATGGCGGACGGCACCGACGCGGTCGCCGACTGGCCGCTGCTCAACGCGCTGCTGAACACCGCCTCCGGCGCCACCTGGGTGTCCCTGCACCACGGCGGCGGGGTCGGCATCGGCCGTTCCATCCACGCCGGCCAGGTGACCGTCGCCGACGGCACCGAACTCGCTGCCCAGAAGCTGTCCCGGGTGCTGCTGAACGACCCGGGCACCGGGGTGATGCGGCACGCCGACGCCGGCTACGAGCGTGCGATCGAGGTGGCCCGCGAGCGGGGCGTCCGGATCCCGATGCTGGAGAACTGACATGGGGGCCAACGAACTTCTCGCCGAGATCGAGGCGATCGGACGCACCGCCGGCGGCGGCTACACCCGGCTGGCCTGGGACGACGCCACCATGCAGCTGCGGGACTGGTTCGCCGCGCAGGTCGCCGCCCTCGGCCTGGAGTACGCCGAGGACGGCAACGGCAACCAGTTCGGCTGGTGGGGCCGCGGCCCCGACGCGCTGCTGGTCGGCTCGCACCTCGACTCCGTGCCCGAGGGCGGTCCGCTGGACGGCCCCCTGGGGGTCACCTCGGCGCTGGCGGCGGTGGCGCAGCTGAAGGAGTCCGGGTGGGCGCCGTCGCGTCCGCTCGGCGTGGTGAACTTCACCGACGAGGAGGGCGGCCGGTTCGGCGTGGCCTGTATGGGCTCGCGACTGGCGTCCGGCGCGATCACCCCGCAGGCGGCCCTCGCCCTGACCGACGCGGACGGGCACAGCCTGGCCGAGGTGATGGCCTCCCGGGACCGCGATCCCCGCAACGCCGGCCCGGCCGAGTGGCTCCCGAACGTCAAGTACTACGTTGAGCTACACGTCGAGCAGGGGCGCTGGCTGGCCCCGCACGACGCTGCGGTCGGGGTCGCCACCGCGATCTGGCCGCACGGGCGTTACCGGTTCGAGTTCCACGGCGTGGGCAACCACGCCGGCGCCACGGCGATGACCGACCGGCACGACCCCATGCTCGCCTACGCCGCGACCGCACTGGCCGCCCGCGAACTCGCCCAGCAGGCGGGCGCCAGGGCGACGTTCGGACGGCTCCAGGTCGAACCGGGCAGCACGAACTCGATCCCGTCCTGCGTCACCGCCTGGCTCGACGCCCGCGCCGAGTCGGACGCAGTACTGGAGGCGCTGGTGGGCGGCATCCGGGAGCGCGCCGAGGCCGCCGCGGCGGCGGACGGCACCACGGTGGGGTTCCGCGCCGAGTCGACGACCGCCGCGGTGGAGTTCGATCCCGCACTGGGCGGACGCCTGGCCGCCCTGCTCGACGTGCCGGTCCTGCCCACCGGAGCCGGCCACGACGCGGGCATCCTGGCCGCGAAGCTGCCCACCGCCATGCTCTTCGTGCGCAACCCGACCGGGGTGTCGCACGCGCCGGGTGAGTCCGCGACACCGCAGGACATCGACGCCGGCGTGGATGCGCTGGCCCAGGTGATCCGGGAACTGGGGTGAGCCCGGCGGCCGGCGGGCCGGACGCGCCGGCGAGGTTGCCCGCGTTCGCGAACTGCCACTCGCACGCCTTCCACCGGGCGCTGCGGGGACGCGCGGTCGGCGGCACGGACTTCTGGGGCTGGCGGGACGGCATGTACGCGGTCGCGGGCGTGCTCGACCCCGACCTCTACCACCGGCTGGCGCGGGCCACGTTCGCCGAGATGCGACTGGCCGGGTACGCGAGCGTGGGCGAGTTCCACTACCTGCACTCCCCCGACCTGTCCGAGGCGGTGGTCGAGGCGGCCCGCGCGGTGGGCCTGCGGATCTGCCTGCTCAGCACCCTGTACGAGCGCGCCGGGTTCGCCGGCGAACCGCTGCACCCCGTGCAGGAGCGGTTCGTGCTGCCGCTGGACGCCTGGCAGCAGCGGGTGGCCGGGCTCGCGTCCCGCTGGGCGGGCGATCCGGGCGTCGTGATCGGCACCGCGATCCACTCCGTCCGGGCCGTGCCGGCCGAGCACCTGGCCGCGGCCGCCGCGACCCTGCCCGACGCACCGCTGCACGTGCACGTCTCCGAGCAGCCCGCCGAGAACGACGCCTGCCTGGCCGCCACCGGACGGACGCCCGTCCAGCTGCTCGCCGACGCCGGGGTGTGGGGGCCGCGGACCACCGCCGTCCACGCCACCCACCTGGAGGCCGACGACATCGCCACGCTGGGCGCGTCGGGCAGCTACGCCTGCTTCTGCCCCACCACCGAGGCCGAGCTCGCCGACGGCATCGGCCCGTCCGTTGCCCTGCGCGAGGCCGGTGCCCGGATCACGCTCGGCTCGGACTCCAACACCGTCATCGACCCCTTCGTCGAGGCCCGCAGCCTGGCCATGCACGAGCGCCTGGCCTCCGGTCGCCGGGACGGCTGGACGGCCGGACAGCTCCGGCGGACCACGGCCGACGGCCACGCCTCGCTCGGTTTCGCCGTCGAGGACACCCTCGACCTGCGCCCCTCGGTGCAGACTGCGGGCATGACCGAACCGCTGTGGGCCGCGACCGCGTCCGACGTCGTGCCGCCGCCCGGCCTCGACCCGGACGCCGTGGCCGCCGAGCTGGCGTCCGTGGTCGACGAGGTCTGGAGCCGGGTGTGACCGGGGTACCGATGGTCGAGCCCTCCGCAGCCATCGCCGTCACCGGAATCGGCGAGCTGGTCACCTGGGAGCCTGACCGGCCGGTCCGGCACGACGCGGCCCTGGTGATCGAGGACGGCCGGGTGGCGTGGGTGGGCGATGCCGCCGCCGTCCCCGCCGCCGACGAGGTGGTCGACGCCGACGGCCGCGCGGTCGTCCCCGGCTTCGTGGACGCCCACACCCACCTGGTCTTCGCCGGCGACCGGGCCGAGGAGTTCGCCGCGCGGATGGCCGGGCAGCGCTACGAGGCGGGCGGGATCCGTACGACGGTCGCCGCCACCCGGGCCGCCGGGCGGGCCGAGCTGGAGTGGCTGGCGGCCCTCCGCCTCGCGGAGTTGCGCGCCCAGGGCACCACGACGGTGGAGATCAAGAGCGGCTACGGCCTCGACGTCGACACCGAGGAGCGGCTGCTGCAGGTGGCGTCCACGCTCACCCCCGAGACCACGTTCCTCGGCGCCCACGTGGTGCCGCAGGGGTGGTCCGCCGAGGCGTACGTCGAGCTGGTCACCGGCGAGATGCTCACCCGCTGCGCGCCGTACGCGAGGTGGGTGGACGTGTTCTGCGAGGCCGGGGCCTTCGACGCCGACCAGGCGCGGACGGTCCTCTCCGCGGGGATGGCGGCGGGCCTGGCACCCCGCATCCACGCCAACCAGCTGGGCCACGGGCCGGGCGTGCAGCTGGCCTGCGAACTCGGCGCGGCCTCGGCCGACCACTGCACCTACCTCAGCGATGCCGACGTGTCCGCCCTGGCCGACTCCGGGGTGGTCGCCGGGCTGCTGCCGGGCGTCGAGTTCTCCACCCGGCACCCCTATCCCGACGCGCGCCGGCTGCTGGACGCGGGGGTGCGGATCGCGATCGCCACCGACTGCAACCCGGGCACGTCGTACACCTCGTCGATGCCGTTCTGCATCGCGCTCGCCGTCCGGGAGATGGGCCTCACCCCCACCGAGGCGCTGCACGCCGCCACCGCGGGTGGGGCCGCGTCGCTGCGCCGCGAGGACGTGGGCCACCTGCGTCCCGGGGCTCGCGCGGACGTGGTCGTCCTGGACGCGCCCAGCCACCTCCACCTGGCTTACCGGCCGGGCGTCCCGCTGGTGCAGCGGGTGCTCTGACTAACTCTCCCGCACGCCCGGCTCGACGAACGGCGGACGGACCACCTCGAACGGCTCGGCACGGTTGCGCACGATCACGTCCACGGTGTCCCCGAGCTTCACCGCACGGCCGAGGAACGCGAGCGCGATGCCGACGCCGAGGGTGGGCGAGAACGTGCCCGAGGTGACCTCGCCGACGTCCGCGCCGTCCACCTGGACCTTCATCTCCGGTCGCGGGATGCCCCTGCCGAGCGACTTCAGCCCGCGCAGGATCGGGCCCGACTTCGCCGCCCGCTGGGC
>JAXGTK010000151.1:0-5012 GCA_040774965.1 Propionicimonas sp.
CACCGCGAAGGCATTCGCCGAGCGAGACGGCTTCGACGGAGTGGTGCTTTCCAAGCAGGACGGAGACGCCCGCGGCGGCGCGGCCCTGTCGATCGCCCGGGTCACCGGCAAGCCGATCATGTTCGCCTCCAACGGCGAAGGGCTGGGCGACTTCGACGCCTTCCACCCCGACCGGATGGCCAGCCGGATCCTGGGCATGGGCGACATCCTCACCCTGATCGAGCAGGCCGAGAAGACCTTCGACGCCGAGCAGTCGGCGAAGGCCGCGCAGAAGCTGATCGCAGGCAAGGGCGAGTTCGGCCTGGACGACTTCCTGCAGCAGATGCAGGCGGTGCGCCGGATGGGCCCGCTGTCGAAGATCCTGGGCATGATGCCCGGGATGGGCCAGATGAAGGACCAGATCAACAACATCGACGAGCGCGAGATCGACCGGATCGAGGCGATCATCTACTCGATGACCCCGGCCGAGCGCACCAACCCCAAGATCCTGGACGGCTCCCGCCGCGCCCGCATCGCGGCCGGCTCCGGCACCAAGGTGTCGGACGTGAACTCGCTGGTGAACCGCTTCTTCGAGGCCCGCAAGATGATGCAGAGCCTCGCCGGCGGCATGCCCGGGATGCCCGGCGCGCGGCGTCCGGCGGCCAGGCAGCAGGCGAAGAAGAAGAAGGGCAACCACAAGGTGTCCGGCAACCCGGCCAAGCGCGCGGGTGGTGCCGGCGCCGCTCCCGAGGTGGCCGCAGCGCCCGCGGCGGCCTTCGGCCAGACGATGCCCTCGGAGGCCGAGCTCGCCAGGGCCGTGGGCGACTTCCAGCTGCCGCCGGAACTGCAGCAGCTGTTCAACCCGAAGAACACCGGGCCCCGCTAAGGTCTCGATCATGGGCCACCACCACCACGCACCGCCGGGGCTGGGGGAGCCCGAGTTCTTCGCCCACAGCCATGGTTCCGGCGGGTCGGCGGGTCCGCCCGAGGCGCAGCGGCTGCACCTGTCCGGCGTCCTGCTGCCGGACGGGGAGCACACCGACCTCTGGGTGGTGGACGGGCTGGTCCGCACCGAGCCGGTCCCCGACGCGGTCACGGTGTGCACGGACGCCTGGATCATGCCCGGGCTCGTGGACGCCCACTGCCACGTCGGGCTCGGCGCCCAGGGCGCGGTCTCCGTGGACGTCGCCGAGGCGCAGGCCCTCTCGGACCGGGACGCGGGCACGCTGCTGATCCGCGACGCCGGCAGCCCGGTCGACACGCACTGGATCGACGAGCGCGCCGACCTGCCCCGGATCATCCGGGCCGGCCGCCACATCGCCCGGCCGAAGCGCTACCTCCGCAACTACGCCGAGGAGGTCGAGCCGGAGGCCCTGGTCGAGGAGGTGGCCCGACAGGCCGTCCGCGGCGACGGCTGGGTGAAGCTCGTCGGCGACTGGATCGACCGCGACCGTGGTGATCTGGCCCCGCTGTGGCCTGCCGACGTGGCAGCCGCGGCGATCGCCCGCGCCCACGAGCTCGGTGCCCGGGTGACCGCGCACTGCTTCGGCGAGGAGTCGGTGTACGAACTGGTCCGGGCCGGCATCGACGGCATCGAGCACGGCACGGGGCTCGACGGCAGCACCATCGCACTGATGGCCGAGCGCCGGGTGGCGCTGGTGCCCACCCTGGTCAACCTGGAGAACTTTCCGTCGTTCGCCGACGCGGGGGAGGCGAAGTTCCCCGGCTACGCGGCCCACATGCGTGCACTGCACAGTCGCCGGTTCGCGACGATCACGGCCGCGATCGAGGCAGGCGTCGAGGTGTTCGCGGGCACCGATGCGGGCGGCTCCGTCGACCACGGACTGATCGGCACCGAGATCGGCATGCTCGCCCGGCTCGGCGGTGCGGATTTCGCGCTCGGCGCGGCGTCCTGGCGGGCCCGGGACTGGCTGGGTGCCCCGCCGCCGGTGGACGGTGCCTCGGCCGACCTCGTGGTCTACGACGTCGACCCGAGGCTCGATGTCGGCGCCACCCGGCACCCGTTGCTGGTCATCCTGCGCGGCCGGGTCGTGCTGGGCCGCTGAGGCGGCGTCAGCCGAGCTGTTCGACCGCCGTCCGGACGTTCTCGACGACCCGCTCGCCAAGTCGCTGGTACGTCTCGTGCGACATTCCCGCAGTGACCCGTGGGAAGACCACCCGCGGGAGGTGGGCGAAGCTGGCGCGTGCATCGGCACCGGCCGCGTCGTCGAAGACGGCGAAGTTCCCCTCGCACGCGATCCAGCGGAGGAACGACGCCACGTCGATGACGCGCCCGCTGGAGGCCTGCACGACGATCGCGCCGTCGAGGTGGGAGAAGTCGTCGGGACCGAGCACCTGGACGTCGGTCGGGCCGGTCAGCACGACCATGTCCGCACCGGTGAGGCCCGGGCCGCCGGTGCGCCGGATCAGCCCCCGAGCCTCCCATTCGGGTTTGGGGCTGCGGGAGACGTAGGAGACCCGCATGCGGTAGGCGAGGCCGAGGTGGGCCATTGCGCCGCCCAGCGCGCCCAGCCCGATGATCACGAGTGACCTGCCCGCCAGTTCGTGGGGTTCGGCGCGCCACTGATGGGGGCCGAAACCGCGGGCCAGCGCCACCAACTGCATGAACACGACCTCCGCGGTCGGATGGTCGCCGTAGTCGGTCACGTGTGAAGTGGTGATGCCTCTTCGGGCCAGCGCCACGGTGTCGATCCGTCCGAAGGAGGTGCCGCACAGCGCCACATGGGCCAGGCCGGGCAGGCCGGCGAGATCCGCGCCCTGCAACGGCGTGCCCGTCGAGACCAGCAGGATGCGTGTCCGGGGCCCTGCCGGCTCGATCGGGCCGCCATTGATGCGTTCGAGTTCGGCGACCGTCCCGGACAGCAGCGGCAGTTCGTCCCAGCGACCCAGAAGACCCATGAGTTCAGGCTAGAGGCTGGCTCTGACGGACCAGGTCCACGTGCCCATTGGCGCTGTCACGGCCTGCTCTGGCACAATGAGCGGCGCATCTGTGCCCGTCGGCGCCCTCTCATCGCCGGTGGCTGCGGATCCACCCGAACCCGGTGGGCGTTGCCCCACAGCGAGCCGCCGGCGTTCACCCGTCCGGGCCGGTGACGTCACCGTCCCTAGTTCCACAGGAGAATCCACACACGTGGCTGTCAAGATTCGTCTCAAGCGGCTCGGCAAGATCCGCTCCCCGCTCTACCGCATCGTCGTCATGGACGCCCGCACCAAGCGGGATGGCCGGGCCATCGAGGAGATCGGCCTCTACCACCCGAAGAACGACCCGTCGGTGATCAAGGTCGACTCCGAACGCGCGCAGTACTGGCTCGGCGTCGGCGCCCAGCCGACCGAGGCCGTCGTCGCCCTGCTCAAGCGCACCGGCGACTGGCAGAAGTTCACCGGCGACACCACCCCGGTGGGCGTCGACCCGCAGCCGGAGCCGAAGGACAAGGTGGCGCTGTTCAACGCCGCCCTGGCCGAGGCCGACAGCGAGCCGGGCACCGCCGCGATCTCGAAGTCGTCGAAGAAGAAGGCCGAGGCGGAGGCCGACGCCGGGGCCGCGGTCGAGGCGGAAGCCCCGGCCGAGGCTGAAGAGGCCTGATCGTGCTCGCCGACGCGCTGGAACACCTGGTTCGTGGCCTGGTGCCCAATCCGGACGACGTCCGGGTGCGCGAGTCCGATCGCGGCCGGATCCGCACCCTCGAGGTGCGGGTCCATCCCGAGGACATCGGCAAGGTCATCGGACGGCAGGGCCGCACGGCCAGCGCCCTGCGTACGGTGATCGCAGCCCTGGCCGGACGCGAGCAGGTACGGGTCGACTTCGTCGACGTCGACCGCCGGCCGCGCCGCCGCTGAGCAACACCCGTTCTTCCGCCCCGTCCGCAGCCGCGGGCGGGGCGGAAGCGCTTTCGAAGGAGGATGCGTGGCCGACCAGGTGATCGTGGGCACGGTGGGCCGCGCCCACGGGTTGCGCGGACAGGTCACCGTGCGACCGCGCACCGACACCGTCGAGGACCGTTTCGCCCCCGGCGCGCAACTGGTGGCGGGCGGACGGCCGCTCACCGTCACCGGGCACTCCTGGCAGCAGGGCCGGCTGGTGGTCGGCTTCGCGGGTGTCGGGGACCGCACCGCGGCGGAGGCCCTGCGCGGGCAGGACCTGTGGGCGGACGGCCCGGCCGAGGCGGCCGGGGACGACGAGTTCCACGACACCGAACTGATCGGGCTCACCGCCGTCGATCCCTCCGGCGGCACGCTCGGCGAGGTGGTCGCCGTCCAGCACCACCCGGCCCAGGACCTGCTGGTCGTGCGCACTCCGTCCGGAGAGCGGCTGGTGCCGTTCGTCGAAGCACTCGTCCCCGAGGTCGACCCGGCCGCCGGACGCCTCGTGATCGACCCGATCCCCGGCCTGCTCGACGAGGTGCCCGATGCGGATTGACCTGGTCAGCATCTTCCCCGACTACTTCGCGCCCCTGCAGCTCTCGCTGGTCGGCAAGGCCGCCGACTCCGGCATCATCAGCCTCGGCGTCCACGACCTGCGCGACTGGACGCACGACCGCCACCGCACCGTCGACGACACCCCCTACGGCGGGGGGGCGGGCATGGTGATGAAGCCCGAGCCGTGGGGAGAGGCGCTCGACGACCTCGTGCCGGAGGGCGGGCCGACGCCGTTGCTGGTGGTGCCGACGCCCGCGGGCGTCCCGTTCAGCCAGCCGATCGCCCACGACCTCGCGGAACGGGGCTGGCTGCTGTTCGCCTGCGGGCGCTACGAGGGCATCGACGCCCGCGTCGTCGAGCACGCCGCCACCAGGATGGAGGTGCTCGAGGTGAGCCTCGGCGACTACGTGCTGAACGGGGGAGAGGTGGCCGCGCTGGCCATCACCGAGGCGGTCGTGCGGCTGCTGCCCGGCGTCCTCGGGAACCCGGAGTCGTTGGTCGAGGAGTCCCACGGCTCCGAACTGGACGGGCTGCTGGAGTATCCGGTGTACACCAAGCCCGCCACCTGGCGGGGTCTCGACGTGCCCCCGGTGCTG
>JAXGTK010000152.1:0-4901 GCA_040774965.1 Propionicimonas sp.
ACGACGTCGCCGTCGACCTGCGCGTGGACGACCACCCCGCGCCGATCACCGAACTGGCCCGCCTGCTCGACCTGAACGACCTCTACCTGACCGCCTCGACCGAGGCGGAGAAGGTGGTCGTCACGCCGGAACTGGCGGCCGAGGTCCAGCGGCTCGTCGGGGCCGCCGGGCACCCCGACCTCGCCGCATGGGTGGGCACGGAGAACTACGAGATGCGGGTGGCCGCCGACGGCTCCTGGATCGACCGGAGAGTGCTGGCGATCCTGCGGGGCGCTCAGGCCTGATCGACGAGCTTCGGGTGGTTGCGCCACGCGGGCATCGTGGCCAGGTAGTCGCGGGTCCTCGCCTCGAGCTGTTCCCGGGACGCATGGGGGTCGCGGCGCGACTGCCAGTCGACCATGGTCGCGAAGCGGATCTCGAAGTCCTGCAGGTTGCCGTCGGCGTCGGTGCAGTACTGGCAGTAGTGGCCCGACTCGATCGGCATGCCGCAGCTCTCGCAGTGGTTCGCGTCCGTCATTTCCGGTTCCTTCCCGACGCCCGGAGCAGGGCGTCCAGTCCGTCGATGAGGCCACGGCGGGTGGCCTCGTCCAGGTGTTCCATGGCCTCGGCCACCAGCCGGCGGTCGAGCACGTCCGCGTCCTCGCGCAGCCGGGCGAAGCCGGCCCCGGTGAGCCAGACCAGCGTGCGGCGCCGGTTGGCCGGGTCGGGCTCGCGCTCCAGCAGCCCGTGGCCCTCCAGTTGGGTGACGATGTCGCTCACCACCGACTGCGCGCGGTCCAGGTGCCGCGCCGCCTCGCCGATCGACAGCGGCCCGGCGACGGCCAGGTGCTGCAGCACGGCCCGGGAGGCGTTGGTCAGCTCGCTGCGACGTCCGTCCCTGCGGTGGAACGCCAGGAACGTGGCCGGGAAGGCCTCGCAGAAGTCGTCGGCTGCGCTCACGGTTTCATGGTCGATCCGCAGTCATTCATCGTCAATCCCGATGAGTCGCAGCCGTGAGTGGAGCCGCAGGCCCGACGCTCCCCGCGGCCCGGGACTCGACACCTGGGCCCGTCGGGCGCGCGGATCCTCCCGGCGTTAGCGTTGCCCTGTGGAGACCGAGGACTTCCCCGAGCACGAGCACGAGGACGCACTGGAACCGAAGCACCTGATCCGGCGCTCGGACGTGGTGCTGCGGGCCGGGATCCTGATGCTCGGCGCCGGCACGTCCGGCCTGCGCGTCCGCGAGGTGATGCAGGGCGTCGCCGACACGGTGGGGATCGAGCGGATCAAGGCACAGGTGACCTACACCGACATCGTGCTCACCGTGCAGCGGCGCGGCATCTTCCGCACCCAGGTGGCCGAGATCGGCGCCCCCGGCGTGAACGCCCACCGGATCGCGATGGTGAAGGACTTCGCCCAGAACCTGCCCGAACGCGCCACGGTCGCAGAGGTGGACACGATGCTCGACGAGATCGAGCACACCCCACGGCTCTACCCGACCTGGCTGCTGGTGCTGCTGGTGGCGCTGGCGTGCGCCTCGGTCACCGTGCTCACCAACGGCGGCTGGCGCGAGGTGCTGGCCGTGCTGCCGGCGTCCGGCCTGGCGTTCTGGCTGAACCGGGGACTGAGCCGCTGGGAGTTGAACCACCTGGCCGTCGTGCTGATCTCGGCGGCCACCGCGACCGGGCTGTACCTGGCGTTCACGCGACTGCTCGACCTCGCGCTCGGCGGCCCGAGCACCCGGATGGCGGCCGGCCTGATCTGCGCGGCGATCTTCCTGATCCCCGGCTTCCCGCTGGTCACCGCGGGCCTCGACCTGGCCCGGATCGACCTGCTCGCGGGCGTCCCGCGGCTCACCTACGCGGCGATGGTGCTGCTGTCGATCACGATCGGGGTCTGGACGATCGCCACGCTCAGCGGGGTCTCGCCCGACGTCGTGCCGGGGCTGGAGGGTTCGCCGGTCGCGGTCTGGGTGGCCCTGCTGCTGGCCAGTTTCTTCGCGGTGTTCGGCTGGGCGATGATGTTCAACTCTCCGTGGAGGGCAGCCCTCGCGTCCGGTGTGGTCGCGGTCATCGGCAACACCCCGCGGCTGCTGATGCTGGACCACGGGGTGAAGGTGCACGTCGCGACGTTCATCGGCTGTTTCATCATGGGCCTGCTCTGCGCGCTGGCCGGGCGGCTGTTCGACATGGAGAAGATCATCATGACCGTGCCGACGGTGCTGGTCTCGATCCCCGGCGCCTCGGCGCTGCGGACGCTGATCTACTTCGACCAGGCCGACGTGGTCTCGGCCATGCAGAACGGCGTGGCCACCGTGCTGGCCGTCATCGCGATGGTGGCGGGGCTGGCCGGTGCGCGCATGCTCACCGACCCCGAGTGGGCCTTCACCCGCGCGGACGCCCCGTCCACCTGGCACCTGGTCGGACGCCTGTTCGGCCGTCGCGACTAGGACGCCTTCCGCGTCCGGCCACCGCGGACGAGCAGCCAGACCGTCAGCCACATCTCCCCGACCATCGACGGCACCGCGACCATCGCGAGGAACGCGTCGGCGTAGGCGGCGTAGTCGGCGACCAGGGTGTGGGCGGCGGTGTCGGTGATGTAGGCCGCACCGGCGATGGCGAGCAGGACACCGAGCCAGCGGGGCCCGATCCGGGTGCCGACCAGGATGCCGCCGACCACCAGCAGGTGCAGCCCGAACGCCACCAGGCCGACCAGCCACGCGTAGTCGAAGGCGTCGAGGCCCAGTGCGGCGAGCGCGGCGCGCAGTTCCGGGGCGATCCCGGACACGTAGGCCCCGGCGCCGGCGAGCTGCATCGCGAGGAACAGGAACACGGCGGCCACGCCGAGCAGCACGGTGTAGCTGAGCCTCGACCAGGCGGCGAGCAACGACCACGAGGGCGCGGCGGTGCGCAGGAGGACGTGCAGCGCCCACGCCACCACCACGTCGATCACGAAGACGGCCACGAACGCGGCCAGCGCGGCGCGGACGATCCCCTCCTCCGCGGCCAGGTTGGCGAGCGTGCCGGTGGGATCGGCGAGGTCGACGAGGCGGTTGCGCACCCCGAAGTTGGCGAAGATCGCGAGGCCGAAGATGGCCACGTAGCCGATTCCGGCGACCACGGCGGCGAACCGGGGACTCGGGCCCTCCGACCCGGTGCGGAAGCGGGCCCGGGAGACGGTGGCGGTGCTCATGCCGCACGCACCCGGATCACGGCGGCGCCGCGCACGCGGCCCGCGACGAGGTCGGTCACGGCGTCCGCGACGGCCTCCAGCGGATAGGTGGCCCCGACGGCGGGCGTGACGTGCCCCGCCGCGATCGCCTCGACGACCGGGGCGATCGCGTCGCGGTGCTCGGCGGCCATGACCATGACCAGGCGCTGGGACACGAACCGGTCCAGCGCGGCCGCGCGCAGTTGCCGGCCGAAGCCGCCAGTGAAGCGGCCGCCGCCCTCGCCGCCGACGATGACGAGGGTGCCGGTCGGGGCGAGCACGCGGCGGAGGCGCCGCAGCGGATGGCGCCCGCCCATGTCGATGACGACGTCGTAGCGCTCGGAGCCCGCGGTCGGGTCGGAACTCGCGTAGTCGATCACGCGCTCGGCACCGAGGGACCGGACGTGGTCGGCCTTGGCGGCGCTGGCGACGCCGGTGACGTGTGCACCCGCCGCGTGGGCGAGCTGCACGACGTACGAACCCACCCCGCCGGACGCCCCGAGCACGAGCACGCGCTGGCCGGCGTGGACCCGTCCCTCGGTGTGCACCGCGGTATGGGCGGTCATGCCGGAGATCGGCACCACGGCGGCCTGCTCGACCGGCAGGCCTGCGGGACGCCGGACCAGCTTGTCCGTGCGCGCCACGGCGTAGGGGGCGAACGCGCCGACGCCGATACCGAGCACCTCGTCGCCGACCCGCAGGTCGGTGACGTCCCGGCCGAGGGCGACCACACGTCCGGCCACGTCGGTGCCGGGCACGCGCCGGGCGGGACGCCGCAGGCCGAAGCCCATCAGGCGAATCAGGTAGGGCAGGCCGGTCATCAGGTGCCAGGTGCCGCGGTTCACGCCGGCGGCGTGCACCTCGAGCAGCACCTCGCCCGCACCGGGCACGGGCGTCGGTGTGTCCTCGAGCCGGAGGGCGTCGGCATCGCCGTAGCGGTCCTGGACCACGGCGCGCATGCGGGTCGGCACCCGCTGCGGGGCCGTCTCCCTCACGGAAGGTTGGGTGGCAGTCATGGGTCCTCCTCGGACGTTGTCTTCGTACTTAGTACGACTGGCTTGTCAGAACAGTATCGTACTTAGTACGATCCGGACAACCGGAGGTGGTAGACCTACGCAGCCGGCCCGGGAGGAGGAACGGTGGCCACGAACACGGAGCCGATGAGGCGGCTCACCCGCGAGCGGGTGCTGGACGCCGCGGTGGCGCTGGCGGACCGCAGCGGCATCGCCGCACTGACGATCCGGGCGCTGGCCACCGAACTCGACACGAAGCCGATGACCCTCTACCACCACGTCGCCGGCAAGGACGCGATCCTCGACGGGGTGGTCGACCGGGTGTTCGCCGAGATCGACGACCCGCCCGCCGACCTGCCGGGGCGGGAGGCGATCCGGCACCGCTGTGTGTCCGCGCGGACCGTCCTGCGCCACCACCCGTGGGCGCCGCCGCTGATGGAGTCGCGGCAGAACCCCGGGCCGGCCAACCTCGCCCACCACGAGGCCGTGCTGGCGTGCCTGCGCCGCGGCGGGCTGGACTGGCAACTGGTCGCGCACGCCTACGCCCTGCTCGACGCGTTCGTGTACGGGTTCGCGCTGCAGGAGGCGTCCCTGCCGTTCGAGGGCACCGCCGAGATCGCCGGCCTGGCCGAGGCGATGGTCAACGCCTTCCCGGACGGGGCGTACCCGACGTTCATCGAGTTCACCACGCAGCACGTC
>JAXGTK010000153.1:0-4897 GCA_040774965.1 Propionicimonas sp.
ATCCAGTGGCACGAGGTCGCCGAGGAGGTCGCCAAGGGCGTCCAGCTGATCGACGTGCGCACGGCCTCGGAGTTCGCGGGGGGCACGGTCGACGGCGCGGTGAACATCCCGGTCGACGACCTGCGCGCCCGGCTCGACGAGATCGCCGACGATGTGATCGTGCACTGCCAGGTGGGTCTGCGCGGCTACCTGGCTGCACGAACCCTGACCCAGCACGGTCGCCACGTGCGCAACCTCGACGGCGGGTACCGCACCTGGGCCCGCATCTAGCCCTTGTGGTCTGCTCGCCACGCCGCACCCGAAGCTGCCCGGGGAACCCGGGCACCAGTTCGTCGTGGTGGACCAGGTCGAGGAGGGCCTGGCCCTGCCCGCGGTGCCGCGGCAGCAGTTCCTGGACGCGCTCGCCGAGCTGGCCGGGCGCGCGGTCGTCGTACTCGGCGTCCGCTCCGACGCGTTCGGCGCGGCCGGGGCGGAGCCCGTCCTCGAAACGGCGATGGCCGCCCCCATCCTCCTGCCCGCGATGAGCCTGAAGGAGCTTCGCGACGTGATCGTCCGGCCGGCGGAGTCCCTCGGGGTGGCCGTGGACGACGACCTGCTGCGGGTGCTGCTGGAGGAGGTCGCCGGCCCCGGCGAGCGCATCACGTCCGGCGCGTTGCCACTCCTGTCCAACGCGCTGCTGCTGATCTGGGCGGTGAGCAACGGCCGCCGCCTGACCCTGGCCGACTACCACACCGCGGGCGGCGTGGCCCGCGCGGTGGAGCGCCTCGCGGAACAGGTCTACCTCTCGCTCGAGCCGGCCCAGAAGGCGGCCGCGGAGCGGATGTTCCTGCGCCTGGTGCGGGTGTCGGGCGACGCGCTGGTCCGCGAGGTCCTGCCGCTGGCCGAGGTGGACGCCACGACGCGGCCCGCGATGGAGGCGTTCGTGGCCGCCCGGATGCTGACCACGGTCGAGGACGAGGTCCGGATCAGCCACCAGGCCCTGCTCAGCGACTGGCACCGGTTGCAGGACTGGCTGGCCGTGCACCGCGACGACCTCGCGGTGCTGGAGAAGCTCCGCAACGCCGCCGAGGTGTGGGCGTCGTCCGACCGCGACCCGTCCGCCCTGATTCCGGTGCGGCGCCTCGGCCCGTTCGCGTCGTGGCTCGACCGCGGCAGCCGCAAGCGCCTGCTCACCGACGTCGAGCGTGAGTTCGTGGCCGCCAGCGACGAGTACTTCGCGGGGGTGAGCGAGGCCGACCAGGCCGGACGCCGCGACCTCGCGCGCTGGAAGCTCCTCGCCAGCGTCCTCGGCGCCCTGGTCGTGGTGCTCGCGCTCGTCGCCCTCTGGCTGGCGACCGGCGGGTAGCCCGGCCGGGTTGCCCTCCCGGCGCGCGGACCAGATTGGGGACGGTTCCTGTTACGGTCCACCCACGTGCGCGGACCGTAACAGGAACCGTCCCTGATTCGGTCCGGTCAGCCGGCGGCGGTGACCGTGACGGGCTCGGAGCGGACGTGGACGGTGGTGTAGCCGGCCCGGGAGGCCCGCACCCGCACCTGGACGGACTTGCCGAGCCGGCTGCCCGACAGGGTGAACGTCGGGCCGGTGTGCTTCAGCTTCTTCCCGTCCACGAACCACCGGTAGGAGATCGCCGTGGGTTCGGGGGCCCAGGTGCCCGCCTCCGCGGTGAGGGTGCCGCCGACGACCGCGTCCCCGGAGACCACGGGGACGGGCGCGGTCGTGAACTCCGCCCTCGCCACCTTCACCGCGGACGAGGTCCGCGAGGTCGTGCGGTAGCCGGTTCGGCGCGCGGTGACCTTCACCGAGAGCTTGTCGCCGACGTCCGCCGGTGTGACCGTGTAACTGGTCAGGCCCTCTCCCGACGCGCCCTTGATCGCCTTGCCGTTGCGCAACCAGGTGACCGTGAGGCTGTCCGGCTCGGGCGTCCACCCGCCGACGTCCACGCCGACCACCTGGTCGGTGGCAGCCGTCCCGGTGAGGGTCGGGGTCGGGGTGGTCCCGAACCACGCCTGCACCACGTCGGCCGTGCCGTCGGAGGTCATCGTCGTGCTGCCCGCGTCGGTGGTCGCGGTGACCCGTACCCGGACCGTGGTGTCGAGCTGGTCGGGCGTGACCACGAAGGTCTCGGCCGTCGCGCCGGAAATGTCGCGGGAGTCCGCCGTCCACTGGTAGGCGAGGGCGGCGCCCTCGGGAACCCAGGTGCCGGCCACCGCGGTCAGCGTCCGGCCCACCTGCGGGCTGCCGCCGATGCCGGGACGGGTCCACGGCGCGGGCAGGAAGGACGCCGGCACCTCGGTCTGCTGGTAGGGCCACGCCTGCGACGACCGCGGGATCGTGGGCAGGCACGCGCGGGCGCCGGCCACGCCGCACGGGCCGTTCAGCGGCGAGGTGACCGGCACGCCCGTCCACCACGAGGTCTGCTTCATCGCCCCGTCCCAGGACAGCGAGATGTGGACGTGGTTCTTGTGGTTGGCGGTGTAGGAACCGCGGCTGGCCATCTTCCGCCAGCCGAGCTCGGGGTAGTACAGCGACCAGATGTGCTGGTTCCACAGGATGTACATCACGCCGAGCCGGTAGGCCACCTCGCCGTTGTTCGCCGTGAGCCAGTCCAGTGCCTGGTCGACCCGCTTGCGCTGGCTCGCGTACTTGACGTCCATGTGCCAGTCGAGCGCGCGACCCTCCTTGTGCTCGGAGGTGGTGCCGACGCTGCACGCCCGGGAGATGCCGGACGAGCTGCCGCCCCAGGTCTTGATCAGCAGCTTGAGCAGCGCCTTCGTACCGGGCTTGGCCGTGGGCGAGCAGGTGGTCTGCGGCATGTAGCCGAGGTGGGCGTCGATGGTGTTGGTGGCCAGCGACTCCGGGCCCGACGGGGTCTTCGCGACGGCCGCGGGGGCGGGCACCGACCAGAGCAGTGCCAGTGCGGTGAGCGCTGCGATGGCGGCGGACAGGCCTCGGCGCACGATCACTCCTTCGTCCCCGGTCTGGCCGGCAGGCTAGCGGCCGTGGCGTCGCTGTCGCCAGCGTCCCGCCGCAGGACGCCTCCACGAATTGGCCGCGGACGTGCCCGGGCCGGTAGTCTTGCGCCTTGGCCGTCCCCGTGATGGCCACTGCTACGCCCTCCTGCCATGGGACCCGCCCATGGCCGCTCGAGACCAGAGGAGGTGGAGTTCGCGTATGCGCAAGTACGAAGTCGTGGTGATCATCGATCCCGACGTCGACGATCGCCAGGTGAACGGCTTGCTGGACAAGCCCCTGGCCGGACTGACCAAGGCCGGCGGCACCGTGGACAACATTGATGTGTGGGGCCGTCGTCGCCTCGCCTACGACATCAGGAAGAAGTCCGAGGGGATCTACGCCGTCATCAACGTGACCGCCGAGCCGGCCGTGGTGAAGGAGCTGGACCGCCAGTTCACCCTGAACGAGCAGATCATGCGGACCAAGGTGATCCGCCCCGACCTGCACTGATCGCCTGTTGGCCCCTAGCCGGTGTCAGTGCGAACTGACAGGCTGGGACGGTCAACACGAAACACGTCCGATCCGAAAGACATCCACATGGCTGGCGAAACCATCATCACCCTGGTCGGCAACCTGACCGCCGACCCGGAACTGCGCTTCACCCCGTCCGGGGCACCCGTGGCGAACTTCACCGTCGCCTCCACGCCGCGCACGTTCGACCGCGCGACGAGCGAGTGGAAGGACGGCGACGCCATGTTCCTCAACTGCGCCGTCTGGCGCCAGGCTGCCGAGAACGTTGCCGAGTCCCTCACCAAGGGAATGCGGGTCATCGTCCAGGGCCGCCTGCGTTCGCGCAGCTATGAGACCCGCGAAGGCGAGAAGCGCACCGTCTTCGAGGTGGACGTCGAGGAGATCGGTCCCGCACTGAAGTACGCAACCGCGAAGGTCACCCGCTCCTCGGGTGGTGGCGGCGGTTCGTACTCCGGTGGCGGCTCGTCCGGCGGCGGCTCCTCCTGGGGCCAGTCCTCCGGTCCGTCGCAGCAGTCCGGTGGTGCCGACCCCTGGGCGTCCGCCCAGAGCGAGGAACCCCCGTTCTGATCAACCCGCTGCTCGCTGACCGGCCCTGAGCCTGTCGGAGGGCGGCACACCATCCACGTCATTCCGGCGGAAGCCGGGCTTTCGAAACCAAGGAGAGCACCACAATGGCCTCACCGCGCAAGCCAATGAAATCGAAGAAGGTGGCGCCGGCGAAGAGCATTCGCATCGGCCACATCGACTACAAGGACACCGCCACGTTGCGGAAGTTCATCTCCGAGCGGGGCAAGATCCGCGCTCGTCGGGTTACCGGACTGTCGGTGCAGGAGCAGCGCAAGGTCGCGATCGCCGTGAAGAACGCGCGCGAGCTCGCCCTGCTGCCCTACGCCTCGACCGCTCGCTGAGCAGGGGGAACGCAGATGAAGCTGATTCTGACCGCCCCCGTCGATCACCTGGGCGTGCCCGGTGACATCGTCGAGGTGAAGGACGGCTACGGCCGCAACTACCTGCTCCCGCGCAGCTTCGCGATCAAGTGGACCCGCGGTGCGGAGAAGCAGATCGAGGGCATCAAGCGCGCCCGCGACGCCAGCGAGATCCGCGGTGTCGAGCACGCGACGCAGATCCGTGAACAGCTGGAGGCCCTCGAGGTGTCCCTGCCCGCGCGTGCCGGCGAGGCCGGCAAGCTGTTCGGTGCGATCACCCCGGCCGACATCGCCCTCGCGGTGAAGAAGGCCGGCGGTCCCGCCATCGACAAGCGCTCGGTGGAGATCGCCAAGCCGATCAAGGTCGTGGGCAACCACACCGTCGGCATCAAGCTGACCTCCGGCGTCGTCGCGCACATCCAGTTGGGTGTCGTCGCCGCCTGAGTCGCACAACTCCGAAGCGCCGGCCGCCTGTTGGTGGCCGGCG
>JAXGTK010000154.1:0-4736 GCA_040774965.1 Propionicimonas sp.
AGGAGTACTTCGAGATCGACGAGGTGGCGTCGCCGCTGCCCGGCCCGGACTACAACATCGCGCCCACCGACCCGATCGTGGCGGTGTTCTCCCGCGAGCGCCCCGAGGGCCTGCGCCGGCTGCTCGCCCCGGTGCGGTGGGGGTTGGTGCCGTCCTGGTCGAAGGACGCCTCGGGCGCGGCCCGGCTGATCAACGCGCGGGTCGAGACGGTGGGGGAGAAGCCCGCCTTCCGCAAGGCGTTCGCGTCCCGCCGCTGCCTGTTGCCCGCCGACGGCTACTACGAGTGGTACGCGGTGACGGGCCCGGACGGCAAACCGGCCAGGCAGCCGGTGTTCATCCGGCCGGCCGGCGGCGACCCGTTCGTGATGGCCGGCCTGTACGAGTTCTGGAAGGCGCCGGACGGCGGGTGGCTGACCACCGCCACGGTGATCACCACCGCGGCGACCGACGACGTGGGGCACCTGCACGACCGGATGCCGATGGCGGTCGCCCGGACGAACTGGGACGCCTGGCTCGACCCCCGCTTCGATGCGGATGCCCGGGGGCTGCTCACCGTCCCCGCTCCCTCCCTGACCTACCACGCCGTCTCCACGGCGGTGAACAAGGTCGCCAACGACGGTCCGGAGCTGGTGGTGCCGCTGGAGGGACCCGTCCCGGAATAATCCCGGCCGGACCCTCCGTTGAGAGGGCGTGATCGGAACCCTCGACCCTCGCACGACGCCCGCGGACGCCGTCGTCGAGTTGCGTCGGGTGCACCCGCTAGGCTCGTTCGTGATGAACCTGCCGACAGTTCCTGAACAGGCCGAACTCGACGTGCCCGAGACCGATGCCGAGCGCACGGAGCGCTTCGAGACCGAGGCCCTGGCCTACCTCGACCAGCTCTACGGCGCGGCGCTGCGGATGACCCGCAACCCGTCCGACGCGGAGGACCTGGTGCAGGAGACGTTCGCCAAGGCGTTCGCCTCGTTCCACCAGTTCACGCCGGGCACCAACCTGAAGGCGTGGCTGTACCGCATCCTGACCAACACCTTCATCAACAACTACCGCAGGAAGCAGCGCCAGCCGCAGACCTCCGGTGCGGACGTCGAGGACTGGCAGCTCGCGCGCGCCGAGGCCCACTCGTCCACCGGCCTTCGTTCGGCCGAGATGGAGGCACTCGACCGGATGCCCCACTCGGCCGTCACCGACGCGATGAACGCGCTGAGCCCGGACTTCCGGCTGGCCGTCTACCTCGCCGATGTCGAGGGCTTCTCCTACAAGGAGATCGCCGAGATCATGGGCACCCCGATCGGCACGGTGATGTCCCGGCTGAACCGCGGACGCAACCAGTTGCGTACGGCGCTGGCCGACTTCGCCCGCGAGCACGGACTGATCGGCGGCGGCGGCGATGAATGAGCACGACTGCGGCGACGTGCTGCGCCACCTGTACGCGTTCCACGACCACGAGCTCAGCGACGCCGAGGCCGACGAGATCCGCGAGCACCTGCTCGCCTGCGAACCCTGCCTGGACCGGTTCCAGGTGGAGGAGGCGATGCGTGTCCTGATCCGGCGCTGCTGCTCGGCCGAGAAGGCGTCGGAGGAGTTGCGCACGCGTGTGCGTGCCACCTGGACCCGCACCGTGATCATCACCGAGACCGACTGACCCCGGGGCGCACGCGCCGGACTCCTTCGGCCTTCCGGGCCGCACACGCAGAAACCCCCGCTCGAGGCGGGGGTTTCGGGTCTGTCTGCGGCGCTCCTCAGGCGTTCGGGCGCTTGCCGTGGTTGGCAGCGCTCTTCCTGCGGGAACGGCGCTTGCGGCCACCCTTGCCCATCGTGGACTCCTCACGTCGATCGTGCGCCGGTCGGCGCGGGGACCCATTCTGCCAGCGGGCGCGGCGGGGAACCAACTCGGGCACGGCGCTCCCCGGGCGTCGCCGGGCACGAGGGCCTTCGGCTGTTCAGTAGGGTGGCGGACATGCAGACGATGGAGCAGGTGATCCGGCGCCACTGCCCCCTCAAGGACGTGGACTGCGAATGGCTCACCCAGCTCGCCGACGAGTGGTCGCTGCTCGCGGACCTCGCGTTCGCGGACCTGATCCTGTGGGTTCCCGACGCCGACGACAACGTGTTCTGGGCCTGTGCCCAGGTGCGTCCGACGACCGGTCCCACGTCGCTGGAGGATGACGTGGTCGGCGAGGAGATCGCCTACGACCCCGAACACCTGGTCACCGAGGCGTACCTGTCCCAGGAGATCTGCCGTACCAGCGGGAACAAGCTGCACGCGGGCATCCCGGTGGACGTCGAGGCGATCCCGATCCTGAAGGACGGCCTGGTCCTGGGCGTGGTCGAGATGCACACCAACCAGATGGGCGTCCGTGCCCCCGGCGCGCTCGAGGACGCCTACCTCGAAGCCGCCCAGGTGCTGGCCGGGATGGTGCACCGGCACCAGTTCCCGCTCGGCGGCGACCGGCGTGTCCCGTGGGTCTCGCCGCGGGTCGGGGACGGCATGATGCGGGTGGCCCGGTCGGGACTGATCGCGTTCGCCAGCCCGAACGCGCTCAGCGCGTACCGACGCCTCGGTCTCACCTCGGACCTCTACGGCGAGGACTTCGTCGCCGTCACCCGCGGCCTGCTGAAGGAGCGCACGCCGGTCGAGCGCCCGCTCGCCCAGGCCCTGGGCGGCGGCTCCGCGGAGCTCGACCTGGAGACGGATTCGGCGAACGTGCGGCTGCGCGTCCTGCCGCTGACCAGCGCGGACGGCCCGGACGGGCTGCTGGTGATGTGCCGCGACACCACCGAACTGCGGCGCCGCGAGCGCCAGTTGGTGACCAAGGACGCCACGATCCGGGAGATCCACCACCGGGTGAAGAACAACCTGCAGACCGTGGCGGCGCTGCTGCGGCTTCAGGCGCGGCGGATCTCCTCCCCGGAGGCGAAGGGCGCCCTGAACGACGCGATGAAGCGGGTGGCCGCCATCGCGGTGGTGCACGAGATCCTCAGCCAGGCGTTCGACTCCGCGGTGAAGTTCGACGACGTGGCCGACCGCCTGCTCCGGATGGTGGGTGACGTCGCGGCCACGGGCGGCAAGGTCCGGATGGTGCGCGAGGGCTCGTTCGGCTATGTGCCCGCCGACGTCGCCACGAGCCTTTCGCTGGTGCTCACCGAGGTGTGCCAGAACGCTGTCGAGCACGGCCTGCGCGACCAGTCGGGCGAGGTGCTGGTGCGGCCGCTGCAGGACGCCGGTGAACTCGTGGTCGAGGTGACCAACCACGGCGAGCCCCTGCCCGAGGGCTTCACGATCTCGAGTTCGACCAGCCTGGGGCTCTCGATCGTCAACACCCTGGTCGCCGACCTGGGCGGCACGTTCGCGCTCGCCACCGACGCGGAGGGCGCCACGACGGCGACCATCCGGGTCCCGTTGATCTGACGGCCGTCACCACCCGCTGACGCGACCGTGGCGGTCGGCGCGTCGGAAGGGTGGCGTTTGCGGCAGGTGCGAGGCCTCAGGCGTTCCGGGTGCGCATGCGGGCGGCGCGGCGCTTCATGGCGCGACGCTCGTCCTCGCTGAGGCCACCCCAGACTCCATGGTCCTGACCGGCGTCCAGCGCCCACTGCAGGCACGCCTCGCGTACCTCGCAGCGACGACAGACCTTTTTCGCCTCGGCGATCTGCATCAAGGCGGGACCCGTGTTGCCGATGGGGAAGAAAAGCTCGGGATCCTCGGTCAAGCAGGCAGCCCTGTGGCGCCAGTCCATGAACTAACACTCCTTGAGTAGGTGGGCCGGGGTCGGGGCCCTGGCATACGTCACCGGGCGTGGCGAGGGGTATGCACGCCCGGTGTCCAGACTGGCAACTCTAGCTGCCCCACACAAGGTGTCGGGGTCATTTTGCACATGTGGCGTGGGGCGCCCCCGGCGGCTGCACACAGGCCGGGGTCACAGACTACTCTGGCGGGCGTGCCGGAATCCGCGACTCCTCGTCCCGCCGCGGTCCTCGTGGCGGCCGGTGGCGCCGCGCTGGTCGGGGTCGCACTCGTGGTCCTGGGCGCGGCGTCGCTCACCTCGGGCCATGGCCAGTTCAGCGGGGGAGTGGCGCTGTTCCTGGTCGGTTACGGGCTGGGCATGGTCGCGGCGGCCTGGGGGCTGTGGCGACTGAGCCTGTTCGGACGCGGGCCGGTCGTGGCCCTGTCGCTGCTGAACGTGGCCGCCGGGTTCAGCGTGGCCGACGCCGCCGCCTGGGTCTGGTTGTTCGTCGCCGTGTCCGCGGTGACCGTGGTGGCCGCGGCGCTCCCGTCCACGAGTCGGGCCCTGCACCTGCGCCGCCGGGAGGCGGACGTCACACCAGTCGACGCGCCCCCGCGGACGGACGTGCCGGGAACGTGACGGGCTCGCCCAGCCCGGCGTCCGCGAACGCCAGGCGCACGGCCGCGGCGACCCCGTCCACCTGATCGGCGCCGACCAGCGCCAGCACGCAACCGCCGAACCCGCCGCCGGTCATCCGGGCGCCGAGGGCACCGGCGCCGAGCGCGGTCTCCACGGCGAGGTCGACGCTGTCCTCGGTGATCTCGTAGTCGTCGCGCATCGACGCGTGCGAGGCGGTCATCAACCGGCCGAGCGCGGGGTGGTCGCCCGCGGCGAGGGCGGTCATCGAGTCGAGCACCCGCTGGTTCTCGGTGACGACGTGGCGCACCCGGCGGGCCTCCAGCTCGGGGAGCTGTGCGAGCGCGGCGTCGAAGTCGGTGACGTCGCGCAGCG
>JAXGTK010000155.1:0-4726 GCA_040774965.1 Propionicimonas sp.
ACTTCATCCGCGACATCATCCGCCGCGACAACGAGCAGGGCACCTACGGCGGCCGCGTCCAGACCCGGTTCCCGCCCGAGCCCAACGGCTACCTGCACATCGGCCACGCGAAGGCGATCACCGTCGACTTCGGCGCCGCAGAGGAGTTCGGCGGCATCTGCAACCTGCGGCTGGACGACACGAACCCCGACACCGAGGAGACCGAGTTCGTCGACTCGATCCTCGCCGACATCGTCTGGCTCGGCTTCCAGCCCGCCCAACTGCTGCATGCGTCCGACTACTTCGGCCAGCTCTACGAGTGGGCCGAGTACCTCGTCGAGAACGGGCTCGCCTACGTCGACGACCAGGACACCGAGACGATCTCCGCGCAGCGCGGCGGCTTCGGCAGGCCGGGCACCGACAGCCCGTTCCGCGACCGCGGCGTGGCGGAGAACCTCGACCTGCTCCGCCGGATGAAGGCCGGGGAATTCGCCGAGGGCGCCCGGGTGCTGCGGGCGAGGATCGACATGAACCACGAGAACATGGCACTGCGCGACCCGGTGATGTACCGGATCCGGCACTCCCACCACTTCCGCACCGGCGGGGACTGGTGCATCTACCCGACCTACGACTGGGCGCACGGCCAGAGCGACGCGATCGAGGGGGTCACGCACTCCATCTGCACGCTGGAGTTCGACACCCACCGTCCGCTGTACGACTGGTACCTCTCGCACCTCCCTCTGCCCGGCGACCAGCCCAAGCAGATCGAGTTCGCCCGCCTCGAACTCACCCACACGATCACCAGCAAGCGGCGGCTCGCGAAGCTCGTCGCGGACGGCACGGTGGACGGCTGGGACGACCCGCGGATGCCCACGCTGCGCGGGCTGCGCCGCCGCGGCTACCCGGCCGCCGCGATCCGGGCGTTCTGCACCGAGGTCGGCACCACCCGCACGAACAGCCGGCAGAACATCGAGGCACTGGAGTCCTTCGTGCGGCGCGAACTGAACGCCACCGCCCAGCGCCGGATGGCCGTGCTACGGCCGCTGCGGCTCGTCCTGGACAACTGGCCGACCGACGCGTCGGGCGAGTCCGTGGTGGAGCACTTCGAGGTGGCGAACAACCCCGAGAACCCCGCGGACGGCACCCGCCGGGTCGCGTTCAGCGGGGAGCTGTGGATCGAGGCCGACGACTTCGCCGAGGTGCCGCCGCCCAAGTTCTTCCGCCTCACGGTCGGACGCGAGGTGCGGCTGCGCGGCGCCTACCTGGTCACCGCCACCTCCGTGGAGAAGGACGCGGACGGCACCGTGGTGGCCGTGCACGCCACCTACGACCCGGCCACCCGCGGCGGCGACGCCCCGGACGGGCGCAAGGTGAAGTCCACCATGCACTGGGTGTCCGCCGCGCACGCCGTGGACATCACCGCGGCCCTCTACGAACGGCTGTTCATCGCGCCCGTCCCCGGCGAGGCCACCGGCGAGGCCCTGGACGACCTGAACCCCGACTCGCGCACGATCGTCATCGGGCGGGCCGAGGCCGCACTGGCCACCACCGCCCCCGGCGAGGTGGTGCAGTTCGAGCGCCTGGGCTACTTCGCCCTCGACCCCGACCGGGAACTGCTCTTCCACCGAACGGTGGGCCTGCGCGACGAGTGGGCGGCCATCCAGAAGCGTCAGGGCTGAGCGTGACGGGCCCCGTCGCCGACCGGCTGCCCCCGCTCGCCCTGCCCGACCTCGCCGGACGGCGGGCCGTCGTGACCGGAGCGAGCAACGGCATCGGGCTCGCCACCGCGACCGCGCTCGCCGGAGCGGGTGCGGAGGTCGTGCTCGCCGTCCGTGACCAGGCGCGGGGCGAGGCCGCCGCGTCCCGGATCACCGGTGTCCACCCCCGGGCGCAGGTCCGGGTCGAACTCGTCGAGCTCGGCTCCCTGGTCAGCATCGCGGACTTCACCGCCCGGCTCGCCGACCACCCGGTGCACCTGCTGGTGAACAACGCCGGTACCAGCGCCAGCGACCCCGAGGCCCGCACCGCGGACGGCTTCGACCTGCAGGTCGGCGTGAACTACCTGGGCGCGTGGGCGGTCACCGCCGGCCTGTGGCCCGCCCTCCGCGCCGCGGACTCGGCCCGGGTGGTGACCCTCGGCTCGCTGATGGCGACCCGCGGGCGGATCGGCCCGGGCTTCGGCCGTCCGAGCGGCTCCACCTACCACTCCTACAGCGACTCCAAGCTCGCCACCATCGTGATCGCCGGCGAACTGCGCCGACGCTGCGCCCGGGCCGGCGTGAGTATCAGCGCCGTCGCGGCGCACCCGGGCTGGTGCCAGACCTCGCTCTTCACGAACGGGGGGCCACCGGCGGCCGTCGTGGCGATGGGACGCCTCACCGGTGCGATCCAGTCCCCTGCGGACGGGGCCCAGCCGGTCCTGCTCGCCGCGACCGACCCCCGCCCGGGCGCCTACTACGGACCGACCCGGCGCGGTGGGGCGTCCGGACCGCCGGGCCCGGCGACGCTGCCGGCCGGCGCCCTCGAGCCGGGTACCGGCGAGCGGCTCTGGGACCTCTCCGCGGAACTCACCGGAGTGGCGTTCGAGCCTTAGGACCGCAGTCCGCCCGGGACCGGTTGGCACGCCCTAAGGTATGGCGCATGGAGGTCCCCGTCACCGTCGTCGGCGAAGCCCTGATCGACATCGTCATCCCCCCGGCCGGGGAGACCGTCGAGCACGTGGGCGGGAGCCCCGCGAACGTCGCGATCGGGCTCGCCCGGCTCGGTCATCCGACCCGGCTCGCCACCCACATCGGCCGTGACGCCCGCGGCGCGCGGATCGAAGCCCTGATGGAGGCGGAGCAGGTGGAGCTCGCGCCCGGCAGCACGGCCGCCGAACGGACGCCGACGGCGGCCGCCCGCCTCGATGCCGCCGGCGTGGCGACCTACGAATTCGACCTCGACTGGCGCCTCGACCCGGCCCAGGTGATCGTGCCCCCGGGTGGGCACCTCCACACGGGTTCGATCGGCGCCACCCTCGCCCCCGGCGGCGAAGCGGTGCACGAGATCGTCCGGGCCGCCCGGAACCACGCCACGATCTCCTACGACCCCAACGCGCGCCCCACCCTGATGGGCAGCCCGGGCGAGGCCCGTGAGGTGATCGAGCGCCTGATCGCGCTGGCGGACGTCGTGAAGGCCTCCGACGAGGACGTCCGCTGGCTTTACGGCACCGCACCGGTGACGCAGGTACTGGCGCACTGGGCCAGCCTCGGCCCGACCGTGTGCGCGGTGACGCAGGGCGGCGACGAGGTCGTCGTGCTGGCCGCCGGCGAGGTGCAGCGCTACCCGACCCTGCCCACCAACGTGGTGGACACGGTGGGCGCCGGCGACTCGTTCATGGCGGGCCTCGTGTCCGGTCTCCTGGACGCCGGGCTCCTCGGTGGCGAGGACGGTCGCGAGCGGCTCCGCTTCGCGGAGTGGCCGGTCATCGAGGCGGCCGTCGAGCGTGCGCTGGCGTGCGCGGCGATCACCGTTTCCCGGGCGGGCGCGAACCCGCCCACGCGCGCCGACCTCGAGATCGACGCCTGACCGCTCAGGACAACCGCGGGTACCGGCCGCGGTAGTGCACCAGGGGCTCGGCCTCGCCCTCGGCCTGCACGTGCTCGAGCACACACGTGACCAATCGGGACCAGCCCACCTCGGCCACGGATTCGAGCCGCACCCCGGCCCAGGTCGGGGCGCCGGTCGGCACCGGCCCCCACGCGGTATCGGTGAACCCGGCCTGCCGGAACGCACCACCGGGTGCGGGGGCCTCTCCGGCGAAGACCTCGGCGAGCCGCTGCCCGCCCCGGTCGAGCACCGTCACCGCCGCCGTCCCGGACGCGGCCAGCGCCTCGGCGAGGTCCGAGAGCGGATCGAGCAGGGCGAGCACGCGCGGCGGTGTCCCGTGCGCGACCAGGACCGAGGACACCGTCAGGCCGGCCGGACGCCGCTCCCCCGCCGCCGTCCACAGCGTCACGCCGGTGGCCAGCCGTCCCCGGAACGCGCGGACGGCGTCCCGGGCCGACGGCGGGTCGGCGAACGGGTTCTCGTGGTGGATGGTCATCGACCGTCCCTCCTGCCGTGGAATTGCCGGACGGCGCCGGTTCCCCGAGGGAACCGGCGCCGTCTGGTAGCGCTGGATCAGATCACTTGATGATCTTGGTCACGCGGCCCGCGCCCACGGTCCGGCCACCCTCGCGGATGGCGAACTTCAGGCCGTCCTCCATGGCGATCGGCTTGTTCAGGTGCACGGTCATGTCGGTGTTGTCACCGGGCATCACCATGTCGGTGCCCTCGGGCAGCTGGACGACGCCGGTCACGTCGGTGGTGCGGAAGTAGAACTGCGGGCTGTAGTTGGAGAAGAACGGCTTGTGGCGGCCCCCCTCCTCCTTGGTCAGCACGTAGACGTTGCCCTCGAAGTCGGTGTGCGGGGTGGTCGAACCCGGCTTGATCACGACCATGCCGCGCTCGACGTCGTCCTTCTTCGTGCCACGCAGCAGCAGGCCGACGTTCTCGCCCGCGCGACCCTCGTCGAGGATCTTGCGGAACATCTCGACGCCCGTGATGGTCGTCGACTGCTTCGCCTCGTGAATGCCGATGATGTCGACGGTCTCGCCGGTCTTGACGATGCCGCGCTCGATCCGGCCGGTCACCACGGTGCCACGACCGGTGATGGTGAACACGTCCTCGATCGGCATCAGGAACGGCTTCTCGGTCTCGCGCTCGG
>JAXGTK010000156.1:0-4715 GCA_040774965.1 Propionicimonas sp.
CCGACCGGGCCGGGGCCGGCAACCCCGAGCGGACAAGTCCCGCGAAAGGCATCACGCCAGTCAGTCGAAGGGTCACACCCAGGATCACCGACCCACAGCCCAACACGATCAGGCTGCGAACGCCATCCTCACAGTCAGTCGTGCGGAGTCAGGATCTCGGTGCCGTCCGCGGTGATGGCGATGGTGTGCTCGCAGTGCGCGGTGCGACAGCCGGTGGCGCTGCGCAGCGTCCAGCCGTCGTCGTCGACGACCAGTTCGTCGGTGTCGCGCATCACCCACGGCTCGATCGCGAGCAGCAGCCCGGGCCGCAGGCGCACGTCGTGACCGGGACGCCCGTCGTTGGGGATGTGCGGGTCCTGGTGCATGGTGCTGCCGACGCCGTGCCCGCCGAAGTCGGTGTTGACCCGGTAGCCGGCGCCGCGGAGGACCGTCCCGATGGCCGCGGAGATGTCGCCGACCCGGGCGTCCGGACCGGCCGCGGCGATGCCCGCGGCGAGGGCGGTCCGTGTGGTGTCGATCATCTCCTGGTCGGCCGGATCGGCCGGCTCGCCGACGATGAAGCTGGTCGCGGCGTCCGCGACGCAGCCGTCGATCGACACGGCGAAGTCGAGGGTGAGCAGGTCGCCGTCCCTCAACGCGTAGTCGCGCGGCAGGCCGTGCAGCACCGCGTCGTTGACCGAGGTGCAGATCACCTTGCCGAACGGGCCCCGGCCGAACGGCGGGGCGTAGTCGACGTAGCACGACACCGCGCCTGCGGACGCGATCATCCCGGCGGTCCACTCGTCGATCTCGAGCAGGTTGGTGCCCACCGCGATCCGTCCGCGAAGATCGTCGAGAGCGCCGCCCACGAACCGTCCGGCCTTCCGGGCCGCGGCGAGCCCGCGCGCGCTCATCACTTCGATCACGGAGTCTTCCCCTCGGAGTTCCAACGGTGGAGTGGGGTGGTGCCGAGCCTATCGTCCACACGGGGGCGGACACCGCTTCGTGGACCGGATTCGGAACCGTCCCCGCGTGGCCCAGTTGTTGAAATGTGAACTGAATTGATATCCTCAGGGGGTGACTACCCAGGTGGAGCCCCGTTGGCTCAGTGCAGAGCAGCAGCGGATCTGGCGGTCGTTCCTGAACGGCGTGGCGAGGATCAACGAACGGCTGGACACGGAACTGCGTCCGTTCGGCCTCGACCTCGGCGAGTACGAGATCCTCGTGCACCTGTCGGAATCGGAACGGCACCTGCTGCGCATGTCCGACCTCGCCGAGCGGGTGCGGCAGTCCCGCTCCCGGCTCACCCACACGATCTCCCGGATGGAGTCGAAAGGCCTCGTGAAGCGGGTCGCGTGCCCGTCGGATCGCCGCGGCGTGAACGCGATCATGACCGCAACCGGGTACCAGTTGCTCGTGGACGCCGCTCCGAGCCACGTCGAATCCGTGCGCCGCGCGCTGGTGGACCGGGTCGACCCGGACGACTTCGAGGCGCTGGGCCGGGCCATGGAGGCGGTCACCCGCGTGACAGACTGAGGCCGTGACGGCCGCAGCGTTCACCGACCAGGTGACTGCGCTGGCCGCTGCCGGCTTCACCCTCGACACCTCCACCCTCTCGCGCGCGCTCTACAGCAGCGACGCCTCGCTGTACCGCGTGCCCCCGGCGGCCGTGGCCCGGCCGGGTTCGGTCGCCGAACTCGTCGACCTCGTGGACGCGGCCCGCGCCGCCCGCCTGCCGCTGACCAGCCGCGGCGCCGGCACCTCGATCGCCGGCAACGCGATCGGCGGCGGGCTCGTCGTGGACTGCTCACGGCTGGACCGGATCGTCCACATCGATGCGCCGGGCCACGCGGCCGTCGTCGAGCCCGGGGTGATCCCGGCCCGGCTGACCGCCGCCGCGTCCCCGCACGGGCTCCGCTTCGGGCCCGACCCGTCCACGGCGGACCGGTGCACGGTGGGCGGGATGATCGGCAACAACGCCTGCGGCGCCCGGGCGCTCGGCTACGGGCGGACGGCCGACAACGTGCTCGGCCTCGACGTCGTCACCGGCACCGGCGAGCGGCTCACGCTCACCTCCGGGAACCGTGACCACGCCGGCTCCCCCACCCTCACCGCGCTGCACGACCTCGTGCAGGCGAACCTGGGCGTGATCCGGACCGAGTTCGGCCGGTTCCCGCGGCAGGTGTCCGGCTACAGCCTCGAGCACCTGCTGCCGGAGCACGGGTTCGACGTGGCCCGGTTCCTGGCCGGTTCCGAGGGCACCCTCGCCGTGGTCACGACCGCCCGCCTGCGGCTCGTCACCGACCTCCCGCACGCCGCACTCGTGGTGGTCGGGTTCCCCGACATGGCGGCCGCCGCCGACGCGACGCCCCGGGTGCTGCCGCTCCGCCCGACCGCGGTGGAGGGTCTCGACCGCCGGATCACCGACGTGGTGCGGCGCCGGCTCGGTGCGTCCGCGGTGCCCGAACTGCCGGCGGGTGAGGGCTGGCTGTTCGTCGAACTGACCGACGCCGATCCCGCGGCCCTCGCCGAACGGGCGGCTGCGACGCTCGCCGCGGCCGGCGGCCTCGACGGCGAGGTGGTCACCGACCGGGCCAGGGCGTCCCGGCTGTGGAGGATCCGGGCGGACGGCGCAGGGCTGGCCGCGGTGGGGCTGGCGAAGCCCGCGCACGCCGGGTGGGAGGACGCCGCGGTCCCGCCCGAGGCACTGGGCGGCTACCTGCGCGCCTTCGACGCCCTGCTCGCCGCGCACGGCCTGCACGGGCTGCCGTACGGGCACTTCGGCGAGGGATGCGTCCACGTCCGGATCGACTTCGAACTCTCCTCGCCGAAGGGCGTGTCACGGTACCGGTCGTTCGTGGAGGAGGCCGCGGAACTGGCCGCCGGCTTCGGCGGATCGTGCTCGGGCGAGCACGGCGACGGCCGCGCGCGCTCGGAGCTGCTGGGCCGGATGTACTCGTCGAAGTCGCTGGCGCTGTTCGCGGCCGTGAAGCAGATCTTCGACCCCGACAACCTGCTCAACCCGGGCGTGCTGGTCGATCCGCGTCCGCTGGACGCCGACCTGCGGCTGCCCGCGGCGACCGCGTCGCGACTGCCCCGGCTCGACCCGGGCTTCGCCGCGGCCACGCACCGGTGCACGGGCGTGGGCAAGTGCCTGGCCGACACCGGCGGGGTGATGTGCCCGTCCGACCAGGCCACCGGACGCGAGCAGGACTCCACCCGCGGCCGCGCCCACGTGCTGCAGGAGATGGTGAACGGCACCCTCGTCACCGGTGGGTGGCGGGCGCCGGAGGTGCAGGAGGCGCTCGACCTGTGCCTGTCCTGCAAGGCCTGCGCGAGCGAGTGCCCGACGGGCACCGACGTGGCCGCCCTGAAGTCGCGCGTGCTGGCCGAGGCGTACCACGGTCGGGTGCGGCCGCGCAGCCACTACGTGCTCGGCTGGCTGCCCACCTGGGGTCGGCTGGTCACGGCGGTGCCGGGCCTGGCCGCCGTCGTGAACGGCCTGCTTGCAACGCCCGGCGTCGGGAGCGCTGCGAAGTGGCTCGCCGGAGTGGACCGACGTCGTTCGCTGCCGCGGTTCAGCGCCCGGAAGGCGCGGTCCCGGGCCGTCGCGGGGCCCGCCCGACCGGCCGGACGCCCGGTCGTGGTGTGGGTGGACTCGTTCACCGACACCCTCGATGCCGGCCGGCTGGACGCGGTACTGCAGGTGCTGGTCGCGGCCGGATTCGCCCCGACCGTGCTGCGCCGGACGGCCTGCTGCGGACTGCCCTGGATCACCACCGGCCAGCGCGACCACGCGGCCCGGCTGGTCCGGGGATCGCTGGACGTGCTGCACCCGATCGTGGCGGCCGGCACGCCCGTGCTGGGGCTGGAACCCTCATGCACGGCGGTGTGGCGCAGTGATGCGTCCGAACTGGTGGACGATCCGCGGGTCGCCGAGGTGGCTGCCGGCGTCCACACCCTCGCGGAGCTGCTGGCGGAGACCGACTGGACGCCGCCCGACCTCAGCGGCACCACCGTGGTCGCGCAGCCCCACTGCCACCACTCCGCCGTGCTCGGCTGGGCCGCCGACGAGCGGCTGCTCGAACGCACGGGCGCCCGGGTGGTGACCGTCCCCGGCTGCTGCGGGCTGGCCGGCAACTTCGGGGTCGAGCGGGGTCACTACGACGTGTCCGTCGCAGTGGCGAAGACCCACCTGCTCCCGGCCGTGGAGGCCGCCGGCCCCGACGCCGTCCTGCTCGCCGACGGCTTCTCCTGCCGCCTGCAGCTGGCCGACCTCACCGACCGCCGGTCCCTCACCCTCGCCGAGCTCCTCACCTCCCCCGACGCCGGGTCGCCGGATTCTGGCGTCGCTACGGCAACGTGAGGTTCTGACGGGTCGGCAGGCGGGCGCGGCTGTCATACACTGGACGCCGCTCCACTCTCCTCGAGGAAGATCCGCATGCCCGAATTCGTGTTCACGATGCACAACGTCCGCAAGAAGCTGGGCGAGAAGCTCGTGCTGGACAACGTCACCCTCTCCTTCTTCGAGGGCGCCAAGATCGGCGTCGTCGGGCCGAACGGGGCCGGCAAGTCGACCATGCTCAAGCTGATGGCCGGCATGCTCAGGCCGGACAACGGCGATGCGATGCTGAAGAAGGACGCCTCCGTCGGCATCCTGCTCCAGGAACCCCCGCTGACCGAGGGGAAGACCGTCCTGGAGAACATCCACGAGGCGGTGGCCGACACCAAGGCCA
>JAXGTK010000157.1:0-4507 GCA_040774965.1 Propionicimonas sp.
GACTTCGCGTCCCGCCGGTACACCCCACCGCCGGCCGAGATCAGCGCCGGATCGTAGTCGGCCCACGTCGAACCGGGCAGCTCGAACAGCCGCTTCCGCTCGGCGAAGGACGCCACCGGGTCGGGGTCGGGGTCGAGGAACACGTGCTGGTGGTTGAACGCCGCCACGAGCCGCATCCGGTCCGAGAGCAGCATGCCGTTGCCGAACACGTCGCCGGCCATGTCGCCGATGCCGGCGCAGGTGAACTCGTCGGTGGCCGGGTCCAGGCCGAGCTCGGCGAAGTGCCGCTTCACCGACTCCCACACGCCGCGCGCGGTGATGCCCATCGCCTTGTGGTCGTACCCGCTCGACCCGCCGGACGCGAACGCGTCGCCCAGCCAGTAGCCGCGGCCCACCGACACCTGGTTGGCGAGGTCGGAGAACGTCGCCGTGCCCTTGTCGGCCGCCACCACGAGGTAGGGGTCGTCGCCGTCGTAGCGACGCACCCGCTCGGGGGGTGTCACCTGTCCATCCACGATGTTGTCGGTGACGCTGAGCAGCGCGTCCACGAACAGCCGGTAGCAGGTTCTGCCCTCGGCCAGCCACGCGGCCCGGTCGGACGCCGGGGGCAGCTGCTGGGGCACGAACCCGCCCTTGGCCCCGCTGGGCACGATCACGGTGTTCTTCACCAGCTGCGCCTTGACCAGGCCCAGCACCTCGGTGCGGAAGTCCTCGCGGCGGTCCGACCAGCGCAGCCCGCCGCGGGCGACGGCACCGAAGCGCAGGTGGACGCCGTGGACGCGCGGCGAGTACACGAACACCTCGAAGGCCGGGCGCGGCTCCGGCAGCAACGGCAGCTGCTCGGGCAGCACCTTCAGCGCCAGCGTCTCGGTGCCGGTGAAGGCGTTCGTCCGTACGCTGGCGTCGACCACCGCCAGGAACGTGCGCAGGATCCGGTCGTGGTCGAGGCTCACCACGGCGTCCAGCTCGGCGGCCAGCCACCGGCGGCGATCATCCAGCGCCGCGGCGCGATCCTGGTCGGAGAGGGCCAGGTCGGGGTCGAACTTCGTGGCGAACGCGTCCACCAGCCCGGCGGCGATCTCCGGGTACGCGTTCAGCGCGGTGGCCAGGTAGGGCTGGCTGAACGGGACGCCGGCCTGCTGCAGGTACCGCGAGATGGCCCTCAGCCAGCTCACCTGGCGCCAGTCCAGCCCGGCGGAGACGACCAGCCGGTTCAGGTCGTCGGCCTCGCAGCGGCCCGTCCACGACGCACGGAACACGTCCATGAACCGCTGCCGCAGCCCGACCACGCGGGCGTCGCCGGCCAGGTCGGGGGGCAGTTTCAGCCCGAAGTCGTAGATCATCACCCGGCTGCCGCGCAGGTCCCAGCTGTAGGGGCGCTCGTCGATCACCTCGGCACCCAGCACGCTCAGGTGCGGCATGGCCTGGGTCAGCGACATGGAGCGGTGCGAGATCACCTTCAGGCGCAGGTCGGAGGGGTCGTCCTCCTCCAGCGGGGCGGACAGGCCCAGGCGCAGGTCGTCGGGGCCCCGCAGCTGGTTGGCCAGGGCCAGGTCGGCGACGGCCACCTCCGGCGGGTAGTCGGCCGTGTAGGCCTCGCTGAACTCCACCCCCCGCTGCTCGCTGGGCAGCGCGTCGACGAGGGCGACGAAGTCGTCGTCCCAGCTGCGGCTCGCGGCGGCGATCTCGCGGACGACCAGTTCGGCGTCCGGCTCCGCGGGGGCGTCGGGCCGCAGCCGGACGACCAGGAACAGCCGGATCAGCACCGACTCGCTGACCAGCGTGCTGTACTCGAGCTCCTCGCCGCCGAGCCGGTCGAGCAGGATCTGCTGGATCCGCAGCCGGGTGTCGGTGTTGAACCGGTCCCTCGGCAGGTACACCATCGCGGTCGCGAAGCTGCCGTAGCGGGCGCGACGCAGGAACACCCGGGTCTGCCGGCGTTCCCGCAGCGCCGCGATCGCCGCGACGATCGGGGCGAGTTCGTCGGTGGTCGCCTCGAACAGCTCGTCACGCGGATAGGTGGCGATCACCTGGCGTACGGCGTTCCAGCCGTGCGAGTGGGGCTCGAAGCCGGACCCGGCCAGCAGCCGTTCGCCCTTGGCCGCGAGCACGGGGATGTTCGCCACAGACTCCGTGTAGGCCGCGGCGGCCAACAGGCCGAGGAAGCGGTGTTCGACCGCGAGCACGCCGTCCGCGTCGTAGCGGCGCACCGCCACGTGTTCGAGGTAGACCGGACGGTGCACGGGCGAGCGCCGCGGGTCGCGCAGCAGCACCAGCGGGTCGCGCTCGCCGGGCGCCGGGACAGTGGTGGCGTCGGGCTCGGTCGCGTCGGTGAGCAGGCCGAGTCCGGTACCGGGCACGGGCACGAGCCGGCCGTCGTCGAGGACGTAGTCGGCGCAGCCCAAGAACACGAAGGCCTCGGACGCGAACCAGTCCAGCAGCGCCACGGCCTCGGCGGCCTCGGGGGTCTCGTCGCCGCGGAGTTCGGTGCACGCGGCACGGGCCCTGGCGACCATCGGCTGCCAGTCGTCGACCACGACGGCGACGACGTCGAGCACGTGCCGCAGCCCGCCGACGAGCGTGTCCACCAGGGAGTCGGCCGAGGTCCCGAGCGGCGGGTAGATCTCGACGGCGATCCACGACTCGGGCAGCCCGGCACCGCCGGCGTCGAGGTCGGCCAGGTGGCCCCCGGCGTCCCGGGTGACGCGCAGTTGCGGGTGGAACAGGCGCCGCAGGCTCCAGTCCTGCCGGGTGAGCTCCATCGTCACGGTGTCGACGAGGAAAGGCCGGTCGTCCGTGACGAACAGCGCGAGCGTCGAGCCGTCCGCGCCGATGCCGGGCAGCCCACCCGGCGGGACCACGCGGAGGCGGTGTTCGCCCACGGCGCGGGTGCGTCCGAGTTCGAGGTGGGCGCCCACGGTCGCGGCGAGGGCTCCGGCGTCGATCCCGACGAGGTCGGGATCGGGCACGTGCTTGAGGTACGCGGTGGTCAACTGGGTGGTGAGGGCGTCGTGGGACCCACCCGCGACAGCGGTCGACCCGAGCGACTCACGCAACCCCTCCGAACTTCCCGGTACGAGACTGGACACGCCTGCTCCTTCGCAGCTTGACGCCTCGTCCAGCCTATCCACGCCACAATGGGCGGCATGGAGATACACGCCACGAATGACTTCGCCGCGTCGGTCCCGGTCGTGTTCGCGATGCTCACCGACCAGGTCTTCCTGCGCGCGGTGTGCCTGGCGTCCGATCCGCTGGAGCACGAGGTCACCGTGGACGGCCTGCGCACGGCCAGCCGGCGGGTGATGGCCTCCCCGTCCGCGGTCCGCAGGCTGGCGGGCCCGACGATGGCGATCGTGGACCAGATCACCTGGGAGCCGGACGGAACCGGTCCCGACCGGCGCGGCGCGGCCCACATCACCGTCGAGGGCCTGCCCGCCGAGCTCGTCGGGACGGTCGCACTCGTTCCTGGCGGGCGCGGTGCCGTGCTCTCCTACGACGGCGAACTCACCGTGAACATCCCGTTCCTCGGGCCCGGACTCGCCAGGCAGGCTGCTCCGCTGCTGCTCGAGGCCCTGGAGATCCAGCAGCGCGTCGGCGACGGGTACCTGGCGACGTAGCGCTGTCCGGAACCGCCGCGGTGACATGCTGGAGTCATGACACGCTCGACCGAGCTGAGTTGGCCGCTCGACGGCATCACGATGTACGGGACCTTCACGAGCCCCGGCGGCGAGGGCCCCTCGCCCGCGGTGGTCATGGTCGCCGGGAGCGGTCCGACCGACCGGGACTGGAACTCGCCGTTCCTGCCCGGTGACAACGGCAGCGCGCGACTTCTCGCGGAGGTACTGGCCGAGGCGGGAGTGGCCAGCCTGCGCTACGACAAGCGGGCCTCGGGCCCTCACGTCGCGGAGAACCTGCCCGCGATGATCGGACGCATCAGCATGCAGTCGCACCTGGAGGAGGTGGTCGCGGCCACCGGCGTCCTGGCCGCCCAGGACGGGGTCGACGCGGCCAGGATCGCGGGACTCGGCAACAGCGAGGGCTGCCTCCACGTGCTGCACTACGCCACGGGTCCCCGGTCGATCCCGTGGGCGGGCCTGGTGCTCACCGCGCCGCCCGGCCGGGCGGTCGGTGACGTCCTGCTGACCCAGTTGTCCCAGCAACTGCGTCCCCTTCCGGACGGCGAGTCGCTCTTCACGATGGTGCGGGCCGCGACGGCGCGCTACGCGGACGGTGGCCCGATGGATCCGGATCCGGGGCTGCCCGAGAACATCCGCATGGTGCTGACGAGTTTCGAGACTCCGGCCAACCTGCCCTTCGCCCGGGAACTGTGGACGGAGGGTGCGGGCCGGGCGCTGCCGGACGTACGGGTGCCGACGCTGGTGGTGATCGGGCGCAGGGACGTGCAGGTCGACGCGGACCTCGACGGCGGTCCGCTGCAGGACGCCGCGGCCGGAATGGCCGAGGTGACCTTCGCCTTCCCCGCGAACGCGAACCACGTGCTCAAGGC
>JAXGTK010000158.1:0-4435 GCA_040774965.1 Propionicimonas sp.
CGACCGGCTGGCCCGCGGCACCCACCGCGCCCGCCGAAAGGGTCGGCCGCGGGCTGCTGTTCTCACTCGGCGGCATCGTCGTCGGCGTCGTGCTCACGGTCGTGCTCTGGAAGCTGAACTTCATCGCGTCGATCACCAGCTTCGCGATGGCGTACGCGTGCGTCTGGCTCTACGCCAGGGGTGCGGGCAGCGCGCCCCGCAAGGGCGTGGGCGCCTTGATCGCGGTGATCGTCGCCGGGGTCGTGGTCTCGCTCGGGTCCATCGTGGTGGCCGACGCCCTGGACTACCTCGGGCAGGAGTACCCGTCCGCCACGCTCGCCGACCGGATCGACTTCATCCTGTACTACGTCTCCCTGCCGGAGGTGTGGCAGGACTACGCAACCCAGGCGCTGATGTACCTGTTGTTCGCCGCGCTGGGTACGTTTGGACTGATCCGCCAACTCGGCCGTGCGAAGGGGGCCTGATGACCACCGAGAACCCGCGGGTGACCACCATCACCAAGGAGCGCACCGACGTCCGCGAGGACCTGCGTCCCGACGAGGGCGACCACGAGCGCTTCTCCCACTACGTCCCGAAGGCGAAGCTCACCGAGGCCATGGTGATGGGCACCCCGGTGATCGCGCTGTGCGGGAAGGTGTGGGTGCCGTCCCGCAACCCCGACCGCTACCCGGTCTGCCCCGAGTGCAAGGAGATCTGGGAGTCGCTGCGCCCCGGCGGTGGCGCCGGCGACGGCGAGGGCTGACGCGCCCCGGTCCCCCGCACCGGCTGCCCTAGGATTGGGCGCGTGGCACCGAAGACACTGATCGTCCTGAGACACGCGAAGTCGTCGTGGCAGACCGATGACGCCGACCTGCGCCGCCCCCTCTCCGAGCGTGGTGAGCGGGACGCCGTCGCCGCGGGAGCCGTGCTCTCCGAGTACACCCTCGACGTCGTACTCGCGTCCAGCGCCACCCGCGTGCAGCAGACCTGGTCGGGAGCGGTCGACGGGGGTGCCCGGTGCGAGGACGTCCGGGTGTCCGAACTGATCTACCACGCCTGGCCCGGTGAACTGCTCACCGAACTGCACGAACTGGACGAGGCCGTGCACACCGCGCTGCTGATCGGCCACCAGCCGACGCTGGGTGATCTGATCACCAGCCTCGCCAAGCCGTCGCCCCTGGCCGATCGCGTCGCAACGAAGTTCCCGACCTCGGGACTCGCCGTCCTCACCTACCGCGGTGCCTGGAAGACCCTGGCCGCGGGCAGGGCGAACCTGAAGCGCCTTGAGATCCCGAGAGGCTGAGCCCCGGCGCGCTGCGGCGCCCGAGACCACCCACCCCGCTCCCCGCCGCGCGCTGCGCGGTGGTGCCGGACGCGTCCGCGGCCACCGGCTGCTGGGCGCCCTCGGCATCGTGCTCAGCTTCGTCGCCGGCCTGCTGGCCGGTCCGCTGCTGGGCATCGACCCCGCCACCTCCGGAAGTGCGGACGCGGCCACGGCAGCCATCGTGCCGACCACGACACCGGTGTCGACCACCGTCGCGCCGGTCAGCAGCGCGGCGGCGTCCGCCACCAGCGAGGCCACGCCGTCCAGCGAGCCCGACTGCCGGGGCGTGAAGGACACCCGCTCCGCGGCGAAGAAGAAGCCGTTCACGGTCTGCGGGGTCGCCCTGATCAACAAGGAGCACCGGGTCAGCGCCGCCTACTCGCCGAAGCTGGTCACGGTGGACGTGCGGGCGAACGGCATACCGAACGTCCTGCTGCAGCCCGAGGCCGGGAAGGCCCTGAAGAAACTCTTCGCCGCCGCGACCAGGGCCGGGCACACGCTGGTGGTGCGCTCGTCCTACCGGTCGTACGCCACCCAGGCGCACTGGTACGCCACGATGAGCAAGCGGCTGACCGCGCCGCCCGGAGCCAGCGAGCACCAGTCCGGGCTGGCCGTCGACCTCGCCGGCCTCTCGAACGGCGCGCTCGTCCACGGCACGGTGCTGGCCCGCTCCCCGATCGGCATCTGGCTGGTGAAGAACGCCCCGAAGTACGGCTACATCCTGCGCTACCCCAGCGACCAGACGAAGATCACCGGCATCGCCTACGAGCCGTGGCACTTCCGCTACGTCGGCGTCGAGGTCGCCAAGGGCGTGAACGCCACCAGGACGAAGACGCTCGAGCAGTACCTCAAGGAGACCTGACCCTCGCGGTTCGCCCTCACCGCACACCCGGGACCCCGCGCTTCCCGGCCGCCGGCGCGGCCGCGGCCTACACGCCGGTCTGCGGCAGGACCTCCAGGGTGGGGTACTCGGGCTTCCACATGTGCTGGTAGATGTCGTGGATCGGGTTGGTCATGGGACGGCGGGCGAGGCCCTGGTGCTCGGCGGTCTCGGCGACGGCCTTGGCGACGGTGGACGCGACGAGGCGCAGGTCGCTCATGGACGGCAGCAGGGACGCGCCGGGCCGGTACTCGTTGACCAGGCCGGCGAGGGCGTCGGCGGCGGCGTAGATCATCTCGTCGGTGACCCGCTCGGCGCGGACGACCGAGGTGCCCAGGCCGAGGCCGGGGAAGATCAGCGCGTTGTTCGCCTGCGCGATGGAGTGGTACACCTCGCCGTGCTTGATCGTGCCGTACGGGCTGCCGGTGGCGATCAGCGCCCGGCCGTCGGTCCACTCGAGCAGGTCGGCGGGGTGCGCCTCGGAACGGCTCGTCGGGTTCGACAGCGGCAGGATGATCGGACGCTCGCAGTGCTCGGCCATGGTGGTCACGACGTCCTCGGTGAAGGCGCCGTGCTGGGCGGACGAGCCGATCAGGATCGTCGGGTGCACGTTGGCCACCACATCCGCGAGCGTGATCCGGTCGGGGTTCGCCACGTCCCAGCCGTCCACCTCGGCCCGGCTGCGGGCGTACGGGCGCTGGAAGTCGCGCACCCGGGCGCCGTCCTCCACGATCAGGCCGCGGCTGTTGAACGCGTAGAACTGCGCGTACCCCTCCTCGGCGTCCAGCCCGGCGCGGGTCATCGCCTCCCGGATGATGTCGGCGATCCCGACCCCGGCCGTACCCGCCCCGTAGACCACCACCCGGTGCTGCGGCAGCGGCGTCCCGGTCAGCCGGACGGCGGCCAGCACGCTGGCCAGCACGACCGCGGCGGTGCCCTGGATGTCGTCGTTGAACGTGCAGATCTCGCCGGAGTACCGGTTCAGGATCCGGTGCGCGTTGCCGGCCCCGAAGTCCTCCCAGTGCAGCATCGCGTTCGGGAACAGCTTCGTCACCGTGGTCACGAACAGGTCGATGAACTCGTCGTACTGCTCTCCGCGGATCCGGGCGTGCCGCTCACCCAGGTACAGGTCGGAGTTCAGCAGGCCGAGGTTGTCGGTACCCACGTCCAGCACCACCGGGATCGCCCGCCGCGGGTGGATGCCCGCCGCCGCGGTGTACACACCGAGCTTGCCGACCGCGATCTGGATCCCGCCGATGCCCTGGTCGCCGATGCCGAGGATGCCCTCGGAATCGGTCACCACGACCAGGTCGACGTCGTCGGCGTCCAGTTCGTAGTCCCGCAGCGACTGCTCGACCAGTTCGGGGTGGTCGATCGACAGGAAGCAGCCCCGCGAGCCGACGTACTCGTGGCTGAACCGCTCGATCGCCTCCCCGATCGTCGGGGTGTAGATGATCGGCAGCATCTCCTCCAGGTGCTCACTGAGCAGCCGGTAGAACAGCACCTCGTTCCGGTCCCGCATCTGGGAGAGCAGGATGAACTTCGCCAGCGGGGACGGCGAACGCGAGTACTGCGCGTACGTCCGCCGCAGCTGTTCCTCGATCGTCGTCACCCGGGACGGCAGCAGCCCCGACAGTCCCAGCTGCTCGCGCTCGGCCATCGTGAACGCCGTGCCCCGGTTCGCCATCGGGTGCACCAGGATCAGCCGACCCCGTGCGCTGACCTGCAGGACCGCGTCCCGGGTGTTGGTGATCAGGTTGAAGTCCTGCTGTCGCACGGTCGGCCTCCCGGGAGTCTTGCTGTCGATTGGGCTGGTGTGTTCGCCGGCTCAGTACCGGTAGAGCTCGCTCTTGAACGGCCCCTCGACCGCGACGCCCAGGTAGTCGGCCTGCTCGGCGCTCAGCTCGGTGAGCCGGACGCCGAGCGCGGCCAGGTGCAACCGGGCGACGTACTCGTCGAGCTGCTTGGGCAGGGTGTGCACGCCCACCGGGTAGGTCTCCGGCTTCGTGAACAGCTCGATCTGGGCCAGCACCTGGTTGGTGAACGAGGTGCTCATCACGAAGCTCGGGTGGCCGGTGGCGTTGCCGAGGTTCAGCAGCCGGCCCTCGCTGAGCACGATGACGGAGTGGCCGTCGGGGAAGTTCCAGCGGTCCACCTGCGGCTTGACGTTGGTCCTGGTCACGCCGTCCAGCACCTCGAGCCCGGCCATGTCGATCTCGTTGTCGAAGTGGCCGATGTTGCCGACGATCGCG
>JAXGTK010000159.1:0-4412 GCA_040774965.1 Propionicimonas sp.
CTCGAGCGCGGCCTTCTGGACTCCAGTTGAGACAATTTCCTGGCCAAAACGCGGAAACGCCCCTCCCGCCTACTTTGCGGACGGAGCGTTTCCCCTAGTCAGGTGGCGGAGGATACGAGATTCGAACTCGTGAGGGCGTGAACCCAACCCGCTTTCCAAGCGAGCGCCATAGGCCTCTAGGCGAATCCTCCGCCGAGAAGGATACCGGGAGAGCCGTGCCGAACTCCAACCGGGCGTCCGCCCTTGTCAGCGACTACTTCAACGAACCGGGGCCAGTTCGTGCGCCGGCCCGCACACTTCCCGTCCCACCGCTCACCTGATGAACAGCACGCCGGCCCGGGACACCTTGAAGCCCTTGCCCGAGTCGGTGTTGCCGCAGGTCACGCCGGTGTTCTCGCTGAAACAGACGAACGAACCCAGTGCCAGCTTCTTGCCGTACGGCAACACCGCGAACTCCCCGTCCTCGGTCTCCACCGAGGGGTAGCCCGTGTCGGTCCACCAGGCGGTCGAGGCGGTGTCGACCAGAGGGGTGGCTGCCGGCTCGGCGCCACAGGCGTACCTGGCCTGCCCCCTGGCGTTCAGGGTCACCATGATCACCTTCAGACCCTGGCCGGGGCAGATCTCGCTCGCCCTCGGAACCAGTGTCACGTCCATGCCGTCGGGGAACCCGCACGCCGCGGAGTCCGCGTCCATCGCGCACCAGATGCGTCCGCTCGGGCTGGAGAACTCCGCGCCGCCGAACGCGACGAGGTCCATCGCCCCGGTCGTGCCGGGCACCTCGGGACGCGTCTGGTTGGCCGCGTTCTCGCCGACCCCCGGGGTGATCGGCGCCTTGGACGCCTTCGCGCCGGGGTCCACGACCGTCGGGGACGCGACCGGCCCGACCGTGTTGGGCAGGCGCCCGGGCAGGACGAGCATCGCCACGGTCGCGACAACCGCCACGCCGGACGCGGCAACCACGCGACGCACCGTCCGGACGCGCCGGACGCGGCGGGCAGCGGCGAGCACTTCGTCCGGCTCCAGATCCCCCTCCAGATCACGGGTCGCCGTGAAGAGGTCGTCGCGCAGGCGTTCCTCGATCTCGTTCATCGTCCTCCTTCCCCGATCGGGGTGTACTGGCCGCGCAGGGTGGCCAGCCCCCGCGAGCAGGCCGACTTCACCGTGCCGACGCTGATGCCGAGGTGGTCGGCGACCGCGGCTTCGGTGAGGTCGTCGAAGTAGCGCAGCACGATGACCCGTCGTTGCTGCGGAGGCAGGGTGACCAGCAGGCGCACCACCTCGTCCCGGTCGTCCACGCGCAGGTGGTCATCGCCGGAGGCAGCCCGGTCCGGGATCTCGGAGGGGACGGGCGTCCGCCGTCGCCAGCGGTCGATGTTCAGGTTCACGAGGATGCGCCGCGTGTAGGCCGTGGCCTCGTCCGGCCGCACCCGGCGCCAGGCCAGGTAGGTGCGCACGAACGCCTCCTGGACCAGGTCCGATGCGGTCTCGCGGTCGCCGGTGAGCAGGTACGCGGTGCGGGTCAGCGTCGGCGTCGCCGCGCGCACGAACGTCGTGAACTCGGCGTCGCGAGCGGCGGCGGATCCGAACATGGAACCTCTCTGGTCGACCTACACCATGGCGTACGCAGGTCCGTCCGGATTGGTTGCCTGTTTCCCGGACGAAGTCGTACACATCCTCCTAGAAGTCGCCGCCGAGAACGGCCTCGAGCGTACTGCGCAGCGCCCCGATCTCCGTCTCGCCGAAGCGCGCCGCCCACTCGCGCTCCACGTCAGTCGTGATGCGGATCGCCGCCGACCGGCTCCGCTCCCCGTGTTCGGTGAAGCGCAGCGCCTTCGACCGGCCGTCCGTCTCGCTGGGCTCGACCGTGAGGTAGCCGTGCTCGGCGAGGTGGCGCACCTGCTGGCTGATCGCCTGCTTCGACACACCGGAGCGCCGGACGACCTCCGTGACCGGCATGGCGTGGTCGCGCTCCAGGAAGCGAAGCACGTTCGCACCGTGAGCGACCGCCAAGTCGCCGAATCCCTCCTCGGCGAGGCGCCGCTCACACTCGGTCACGAAACGGGCGTGGCTGCGGGCGAGCAGCGCGTGGAGTGGAGGGATCTGATCAGAGTCGCTCACGCACGCGCTCCTGCCGGAGCGGTGGTGGGCACGCGGGACGCCGAGAGCGTCCGCGACACGAGGGAGATGAAGGTCCCGGCGACAACCACGTGCAGGGCCACGAGCCAGGCGCGGTCGACGACACCGACGCCCGGCATGATCAGCGGGCCGGCGAGCGACAGCAGGAAGACGGCGACCGCCGAGACCATCCAGACGGCCGACGCGCGCGGTGGCGCGAATCGTTCCAGCAGGGCGAGGAACCCCCAACCGGCGAGCGTCCCGACCAGTGCCGTGGCGATGACTGCCACCAGTGAAAGAGGTGCGACCAACCCGTAGGAAGGCTCCCGGACACCGACGCCGAGAGCGGCCTGCACGCCCCAGACGGCTGCGGCCGCTGCAGTGGTGATCGCGACAGCAAGTGCACGACGGGTGATTCGAGTGTGGTTCATTTCTACCTCCCTGATTCGTCAAGCACTTGACCACCGTCCGCCCATGCCCGGGAAAAGTCAATCGCTTGACGAAAATTGCTGAGCTCCCGGCGGGGAGAGGCAACTCCGGGGGCTCGGGGACGGTTCCTTTCCGGTTCGCCAGGTCCGTCCCTTTCCGGTTCACGAGACGCGGGGACGGTTCCCTTCTGGTTCTCCAGGTTCGTCCCCTTTCCGGTTCACCGCGGGTTAGCCCTTGTCAGCGGCTGAACCGGAATGGAACCGTCCCCGCGAACCGGAAAGGGGACGGACCTCGGCGTGTGGAGAACTGAACCGGCCCGGAGTCGGGGCGGGTTCGGTGGCAGCCTTGGAGCATGCGGATCGCCCTCGCCCAGGTCGCGGCCACCACCGACCCGGCCGCCAACCTCGAGATCGTGCGGACGCGCACGGCGCAGGCCGCCTCCCTGGGCGCCGAACTCGTGGTGTTCCCTGAGGCCACGATGTGCTCGTTCGCCCGCCCGCGGGCCGACGCGGCAGAGCCGTTCGACGGACCGTGGGCGAACGACGTCCGGGCGATCGCGGCCGAATCCGGCGTCACGATCGTCGTCGGCATGTTCACCACGACCGGCTCCCCGCGCGTCCACAACACCCTGCTGGTCACCGGCGCAGTCGAGTCCCGCTACGACAAGCTGCACCTGTTCGATGCACTCGGCTACGCGGAGTCCCGACAGATCGAGGCCGGAGCACAGCCCGTCACCATCGCGCTCGGCGGGCACACCATCGGGCTGGCCACCTGCTACGACGTCCGCTTCCCGGGCCTGTTCACCCACCTCGCCGGGCTCGGCGCGGAACTGGTCGTGCTGCCGGCGTCCTGGGCGCCGGGCGAGTCGAAGCTGCACCAGTGGCGCACCCTGGTCACGGCCCGCGCCATGGACTCCACCTGCTTCATGGTCGCCGTCGACCAGTCCGTGGCCCCCGCTGCCACGGACGGACGCACGCCCACCGGCATCGGCCACTCCCTCGTCGTGGACCCCACCGGCACGGTGCTGCTCGAACTCGGTGACGCCGACGAGGTGGCCCTGGTCGACCTCGACCTGGACGCGGTCGCCGGCGTCCGGGACCGCCTGCCGGTGCTGCGGCACGCCGTCCGCTTCGGGGATCCCCGCGCCTGAGCCCGGCGAGCGCCTCTGTTCCGGTCGAGTGCCCGTGCCCAGGCGCAGGCGTTCGACGGAAACGGAGGCGTTCGGCGGGAATGGGGACCGACTCGCGGGGACGACCAACGTCCCGGTAGGCTGGTCAGCGGTTCCCCGCGCGGCGGTACCTCGCCCAACTCCCCCAGGGTCGGAAGACAGCAAGGGTAAGTGAGCTCTTCCGGGTGCGCGGGGGCCGCTGCATTTCCGGCCCCGGGATCGGAATTGTCACCGGCTACCCGTAAGGTTCACCCCGTGGACGAGCGCGACGAGGACCTGTTCGAAGAGGAGCCGCTGGAGCTCTTCGAACAGGACGGGCCCGACCTCTTCGGCAGCGAGCCCGATGACTCCCCCGCAGTGGAGGACCTGCCTGCGGACGCCGAGGAATCGCACGCCGGCGTGGGCCCGCACCGGCGCTCCGAGGAAGAGGTGACCGCGTCCCTGATGGAGGTGGTGGACGCCCTGCGCGAACCGGCCACCCGGATCACCCGTCCGGAGACCCCGCTCGCGCTGTACCGCCGCTACCGTCCCGACACCTTCGCGGAGGTGATCGGCCAGGAACACGTCACCGAGCCGCTGCAGCGGGCGCTGGTGAACAACCGCGTGAACCACGCCTACCTGTTCTCCGGGCCGCGCGGCTGCGGCAAGACGTCGTCGGCGCGGATCCTGGCCCGCTCGCTGAACTGCGAGCAGGGGCCCA
>JAXGTK010000160.1:0-4202 GCA_040774965.1 Propionicimonas sp.
CCAGCCGTAGCGGACCCTTCGCCATCACGGCGAGCGTGTCGCCGGCTCGGACCGCGTCGCCGTCGTGCACCTTCACCGATGCGATGGTGCCCGCCGCGGGCGGGTACACCCCGGCCGAATGGGCGGCCACCAGCGACCCGGACGCGCTCACGGTGACGCTCATCGGCGACACCGTGGCCTGGGCCACCCCGACCGCCGGGCGGTTGTTGGCGACCGAATAGGCGTAACCACCGCCGAGGGCGAGCACCGCGGCCGCGGTGATGCCGGTGGCGATGAGGGTCTTGCGCTTCATGACTGCGTCCTGTCGATGGTCCAGAAGAGCTGTTTGGTCATGGTGACGAGGTGTGGGTCGAGGGGGATGTTGAAGGTGCCCTCCGGGAGGCCGAGGATGCGTTCCTGGGCCTGGTAGATCGACGCGGCCCCCCCGAGGACCACCCGGACGAAGGTGTCGGCGTCCGGTGCCTGCAGGGCGCGCTCCCAGAGGCGGTCGCCCGCGTCGAACCAGAGCAGCAGCACCAGGTCGGTGGTGCCGTCGACGTCGGTCACCGAGAACGAGCCGTCCGCGTTCCCGTCACGGATCACGGGGAGCAGCACCCGGCGGGCGTGCTCGCGCCAGGAGCCGAACAGCCGGTGGCGTAGGGCCAGGTTCCCCTCCCGGTAGAGGAATGAGGCGTAGGTGATGTCGGCATGGGCGAGCTTGTAGGCGGCCGCGGCGTCCATGATCGACTTCAGCCGTTCGGCGCCGGTGCCGACCTTCCCCGCGGCGCTGAGGTTGTCGAACATGGCGTCCCCGAAGCGCTCGACGAGCTGCTCCAGCATGACGTCCTTCGAGGCGAAGTAGTGGTAGAAGGTGCCCTTCGCGACCCCGGCGGCGCGCGTGACCTGCTCGACGTTCATCGACTCGAAGCCGTCCGTGCGGCACAGCTCCAGGGCGATGTCGAGCAGTTCCTCGCGCCGCACGCCCGGATCCTTGGTGACCCGTCGTCGCGTCGCGGCACGTTCCTGCGCCGGGGTGCGGGTGGTTCCTGTCATCGGACCTCCTGGGGACTTGCAGATGACCGACCGTCGGTCAGTCTAGTACACGCTGGTCGCGCAGGAGTGCGATCGCGGCGATCGGGCGGAGTGCCCCGTCCTCGCCACGGGAAGGAGGCGGAGCCGCCGATGCACGCGTGGCTTCGCCACTTCCGGGTGGCGGAGCGGACGGGTCACGCGCGCAGGATGGCCACCAGGTCGGGCGGTGGGCGGTGCTGCCGTCCGGCGGCCTCCACCCAGCCGGGGAAGTTGTCGAGCCAGGCCAGCAGGCGCGTCGCAGCCTCCTGCTGGGCCTCGTCCAGGCTCGGGACGGCGGGCCGCCACGCGTCCGCCATCGCCTGCGCGTGGTCGAGGGTCGCCCAGCCCGCGGCGAGGCCCGGGTGCGGCAGCAGTGCGATGCCCAGGCCGGTCTTCAGCAGGCTGCGCAGCCCGAACCGGGCCGGGACGCCCGCGCGGACCAGGTCGAAGTCGAAGTCGTTCAACTGGGCCTCGGTGACCTCGCGGCCCACGCTGCCCCACGCGATCGACTCGATCCAGGCCTCCAGCAGCATCCAGCACGGCACCAGCCGGTGCGGCGCCACGTAGCGTCCGGCGAGCAGCGCCTCGACGTCGGAGCCGCTCGGCACGTCCGGCCGGACCACCGGCGCGTCCGGGGCCCGGCGGAACACCGGGCCGAGCTTGCCCAGCCGTCCGGGCGCGCTCGGGGTGCTGCCGCCGCAGTGTTCCGCAGCGACCGCCCGCAGTCGCGCGGAGCCGTCCTCGCCCGCCCGGAAGATGTCCCGGACCTCGTCGATCGCAATGGCGTAGAGACGCACCGATCCCATGGGCACCACGCTAATCGCCCGGGCATAGATTGGGGTCGTGAACCCGCGGTCCCGTCACCTCATCGTGACCGGCGCGCTCGTGTTCCTGCTCATCCTCGTGGTGGTGGGGACCGTGTTGGGACTGGGGAGGTAGGCTCCGGGCCATGATCGTGGCTGTCCGTCGTGCCCTGGCCGGGCTCGCTCTTGGTCTGGTTGTCGGCTTCGGTGTCGGAACCACCTTCGCCTACGCCGCCTCGCCGTCCCCGACGGCCAGTGCAACCGCCAAATCCTCCGTGAAGGCGACGGCGTCCGCGTCGCCGATCTCCGAGGTGGACGGCGACACCAGCGTCGCCGACTCGCCGGACGTGGCTCCGGACAACACCAACCAGGTGATCGCCCTGGGCGCCGCCGGAGCGCTCGCCCTGGTGGCGGCCTTCGTGGTGTTCGCCCGCCGGGCGTAGTCCATCAGGCGAGCTCGTTCAGCTCGATCGGCACCTGCCGGAACACCACGCCGAACCCGGCGAGCACCTGCGCGTTCGGGTCGGGGACGGCGAAGGTGCCGAACCCGCGACGCAGGGCCGGGTCGGCCAGCCGCTCCAGGCCCGGATGGGCGAGGACGGTGGCGACGGCGGTGCGGTCGCCCCCGGTGACCAGCGCCTCCAGCCGGCCGGCCTGCGGCAGCAGCACCGTGGCCGCGTCCGCGGCGGCGGCGTCGAACGACCGCTCGGCCTGGTTGGCCCGGCGCCGCGCGTAGCGCTGCTGGGACCAGCCGCCGGCCTTCGTGCGTCCCTGCACGTAGTGGCTGCCGTGACGACCCGCGACCAGCTCCGCTCCTTCGAACACGCCCACCGCGTGGGCCTTCCGCCGGACGATCAGCGCGCCCACGACGCGGGCGCGGGTCGCCGCCTCGACCAGCCCGGCGAGCGGGTCGGGGCCCTCCGGCGGTCCCCACGGCAGCGTGATCCGGGCCAGGGCTCCGTCCGGTGCGTGCAGCACGACCGTGTCCCCGTCCCGCTCGACCCGCGGGCCCCCGTGGCGCCCGGCGAAGCCGTCCAGCCACCCCCCGAGGCGGGTCGGGTCCACCCGCACCGTTCTCGGCCCCGTCAGCGCTCCCATGGCTATAGTCTGGCAACGACCCGCAGGGAGGAGAGCATGAGCGACCTCATCGACACGACCGAGATGTACCTGCGTACCATCTACGAGCTCGGCGAGGAGGGCGTTCCTCCGCTGCGGGCCAGGATCGCGGAGCGGCTCGGCCAGAGCGGACCGACCGTCTCCCAGACGGTCGCCCGGATGGAGCGCGACGGCCTGGTGTCCGTGCATCCCGATCGTCACCTCGTGCTCAGTCCGAAGGGTCAGGAACTGGCGGCGCGGGTGATGCGGCGCCACCGGCTCGCCGAGCGGCTGCTCATCGACGTGATCGGGCTGGACTGGACGCTCGTCCACGAGGAGGCCTGTCGCTGGGAGCACGTGATCTCCACCGATGTCGAGCGCCGGCTGGTGGCGATCCTCGACCACCCGGTGCGGTCGCCCTACGGCAACCCGATCCCCGCGCTGGCCGAACTGGGCGTCGATCCCGCACCCGAGGGCTTCCTGGACGGCACGGAGCTGCTCTCGCTGCGGCTGGCCGACGGCGAGCCGCACCAGGTCGAGGTGCGACGGATGGGGGAGCACATCCAGAACGAGCCGGGCCTCCTGGAGGCGATCCGGACGGCCGGGGCGCTACCCGGACGGCCCGTCCGCGCGGTGATCGTGGGGCGCTCGCTCGTCCTCGGCGACGGTGACTCGGAGACGGTGCTGCCCGCGACGGCCGCGGAGCACCTCTTCGTCGCGGACGAGTGAGTTCACGGGAATAGTGCACCGGCGCACTGGTGTTGTCCTCCCAGTAGTCCCCTGAAAATCGAAGGAAACCCATCCATGGCAATCACGACCGTGACCGAAGCGAACTTCGGTGACACCATCAAGGACAACGACGTCGTCTTCGTCGACTTCTGGGCCGCCTGGTGCGGGCCGTGCCGCATGTTCGGCCCCGTGTTCGAGTCGGTGTCCGAGGGGCACCCGGACGCGGTGTTCGCCAAGGTCGACACCGACGCCGAGCAGGCGCTCGCGGGCGGGCTGGGCATCTCCTCGATCCCGACGCTGATGGCGTTCCGCGAGGGCTACCTCGTCTACCGCGAGGCCGGGGCCCTGAACAAGAGCCAGTTCACGAGCCTGGTCGAGCAGGTGAAGGCCCTCGACATGGAGAAGTTGAAGGCCGAAGCCGAGGCCGCCAACAAGAACTGAGCAGAAACATCGGGCGCGGGTTAAACAGTTGGGTTAGACACGCCCCGGTTCGTGACAAAAAAACAAAACAAGTACAGCCCCAAA
>JAXGTK010000161.1:0-4061 GCA_040774965.1 Propionicimonas sp.
CGTGGCCAGATTGACGGCGGTCTACGGCGGGCCGAGCCAGGCAGGTTTCGGCAGTGCCGTGTTCCACGAGTCGAGCACCCCGTCCGACGATCTGGCGGCGCTGTCGTTCACGATCTACCGGCGTTTCGTGGGAGGTCTGTGGGAACGCTTCGGCGCAGACGCCTGGACCGGGCAATGGAAGCAGGTCCATGTCCGAGCTGCGGGTGCTGCACCCGGTATCGTCGCGGAACTCCGTGCCGTCGGGGACGCCGACGCAGCCCGATCGATCCCACTCCTGCTGGATGAGATCTCCGACCCCGAGGAGGCGCAGGGCGCGCTCGCTGCCGTCTACGACGACCCGGCGATCGACGAGGTGCGGGTGTTCACGGTGGGCGACGGCGCCGCCATGTCCGGCGTGATGCTCAGCGGCCGCAAGGGCAGCACTGGTGCAGCGACGATCGTTGTCGTCCTGATGGACTGAGCCGGGCCCGGGGCGCTCAGCCGGTCCTGACCGCTCACCCGAGCGTTCGCGCGGGGGAAGACGCCCTGCGCTTCAGGCCTGCGGGTCGAAGGATCTTCGCCAGGCGATGCCACGTACGGCGACGAGCCGATCATGGTCACCGAGTTCGGCGACATCAGCGTCGGGCACGACGTCGATGGCTGAGCTACTCGAGGCCCGCCGTCGTTCGACCAGCCGATCGGCACCCGGGGCACGGCGCGGTCACGAACATGGTCGTCATGTTCAACGGCGCCGCGTCGTTCAACCACGACCTGGACTGCTGGGACGTCGAGCGGTTGAGCGCGCCCGTCCTGTTTCGCGCAGGCGCACCCACCGCGTGGAAATCGCCCACATGGGGTCAGCCGCCCACCTGCGGCTGACCGCGTCCGAACCCGCCGAAGCGGGCTGGCCGCGTCCGGGAGCAGGAAGGACTGCCCGAGCCTTACAAGGGGATCACGGTCACGTCGATGACAGCGGCGTGCGCCCTGATCGCCTCGACGAGTGGCCCGTCGACCGCGCCTTCGACGTTGATCCGGGCGACCGCGGCGAGAGCACCGTCGAAGATGACGTTCTCCATCTCCTGGACATTGATCCCGGCCCGACTGATCACGTCCAGCGTGTGCGCCAGCGTTCCCGGCCGGTCGAGGTGGCGCACCACGATCGAGGAGGTCGCCGGCGTCTGCGTGGCCAGGTTCACCACGTTCGGCACGGTGCCCGTCTCGGCGAACACCTTCACGATGCGGACGGCCTCGGCGGCGATCGCCTCCTGGGCCTGGTCGGTGGACGCGCCGATGTGGTGGGTGCCGTACACGCCCGGCAGGCTCGTGAGTTCGTTCCTGAACTCGCCGGTTCCCGTGGACGGCTCGCCGGCGTACACGTCCAGGCCCGCGCGCAGCCCCTTCGCCGTGATCGCGGCGGCCAGCGCGGCCTCGTCCACGACCTCGCCGCGGGAGGTGTTGATGAACGTCGCACCGTCCTTCATGGCGGCGAAGAAGTCCGCGTCCAGCATCCCGCGGGTCGCGGCGTTGAGGGCGACGTGGACGCTGACCACGTCCGCCACCTCCGCGACCTCCTGCGGCGAGGAGGCCAGCCGGACGCCCAACTGCCCGGCGGCCTCGGCGGTCAGGCTGCGGCTCCACGCCACGACCGGCATGCCGAACCCCTTCGCCCTCGGGATCATCTCCCTGCCGATCCCGCCCACGCCGATCAGCCCGAGCGTGCGCCCGAACAGGCCCCGGGCGCGGGAGTACTCGGCCTTGTCCCACAGGCCGGCGCGCAGGTCGGCGACGTTGTCGGCGATCCGGCGGTCCAGGGCACAGATCAGCCCGAACGCCAGTTCGGCCACCGCAACGGAGTTCTTGCCCGGACAGTTGGCGACGTAGATCCCGAGCCGCGACGCCGCCTCGACGTCGATCGTGTTGTAGCCGGCGCCCGCCCGGACGACCAGCTTGAGCGGCCCGGCGGCGAGCACCTCCGCGGGAACCTTCGTGCTCCGGACGACCAGGACGTCCGGCGCCAGCGCGGCGACCGCGTCGGCCAGGGGCTGGTCCTTCAGTCCCGGCTCGAAGGACACCTCGCACCCGGCTGCGACCAGGCCGTCGATCCCCGATTGTTCGAACTTGTCGGCAACGAGTACGCGCATGCGCCCAACCTATTGCGAAGTGGGCGTGGGAGCGCTCAGCGCGTGCAGATCAGGTGGGCGACCAGCGCCGACCAGCCGGTCTGGTGGGACGCCCCGAGCCCCTCTCCGGTGTCGCCTTGGAAGTACTCGCTGAACGTGGGGTGGGCGTTCCACAACGGGTCGTCCGGGTGGTCGTGCGGCTGGCTCGGGCGCCGTCCTTCCGCGCCCGGGCGGAACAACCCGATCAGCCGTTCGGCCAGGTCGCCCGCGGCGGCGTCCAGGCTGACCTTCTGCCCCGACCCGGTCGGGAGCTCCACCGCCAGGTTGTTCCCCGCGCCCTCGGCGTAGGTGCGCATCGCGTCCACCAGCAGCACGTTGACCGGCAGCCACACCGGGCCCCGCCAGTTCGAGTTGCCGCCGAACAGCCCCGAGTTCGACTCACCCGGCGCGTACTGGATCGAGAGCTCCTGCTCGCCCACCCGCACCGACGTCGAGTCGCGGTAGGCCGCCGAGAGCGAGCGGATGCCGTGCGGCGACAGGAACTCGCCCTCGTCCAGCACCCGCCGCAGGACCCGCGCGTAGCGCTCCGGCGGCACCAGCCCGAGCGCGCCCTCGCGGCCGTGCTCGGGGTGCACGATCACCCGCCGCTCCAGCAGGTCGCTGCGGTGCTCCTCCAGCCAGCCGCGGCGCCGCACGTACCAGTCGAGCTCGTCCACCCACTCCGGCGTCACGGCCACCGCCAGCAGCGGAACCAGCCCCACGAACGAGCGGACGCGTACCGGCTCCGCCCGCCCCGCGCCGTCCACCAGCAGGTCGTAGTAGAAGCCGTCGCCCTCGTCCCACAGGTTCACCCCGGCCGATCCGAACGCCTCGCTCGCCTCCGCGATCGACAGGAACCGCTCCAGGAACGTCGTCGGCAGCTCGCCCCAGCCGGGGTCGTGCCGGGCCAGCTCCTCGGTCATCCGCAGCATGCCCAGGAACGCGAACGCCACCCAGCTCGTCGCGTCCGACTGCTCCAGGTGGTGGCCGGCCGGCACGTCCCGCGACCGGTCGAACACCGAGATGTTGTCCATGCCCAGGAAGCCGCCGCCGAACAGGTCCGAGCCGTTGTCGTCCTTCACGTTCGTCCACCAGCCCAGGTTGAGCAGCAACTTGCTGACCACGCGTGCCAGGAACGCCCGGTCGCGTGCCCCGTCGATCAGGTAGACCAGCCAGCTCGCCCACGCCTGCACCGGCGGGTTCACGTCCGAGAACGACCATTCGTAGGCGGGCAGCTGGCCGGACGGGTGCTGCGCCCACTCCCGGCACAGCAGCAGCAACTGCTCCTTGGCCAGGGTCGGGTCGACGTGCGCCAGCGTGACCGCGTGGAACGCCAGGTCCCACGCCGCGAACCACGGGTACTCCCACTCGTCCGGCATCGAGATCACGTCCGCGAGTTCCAGGTGCCGCCAGGCCGTGTTGCGGCCCCCCGGCTGCGGCGCGAGGCGCTCCGGCGGGGGTGTCGGCTGGGACGGGTCGCCGTCGAGCCAGTCCTCGACCGTGTAGCGGTAGATCTGCTTGCCCCACAACAGGCCGGCGAACGCACGCCGGGCGGTGAGCGTGTCGTCGGCCGACGTGCCGGACGGGATCACTCCCGCGTAGAACGCGTCCGCCTCGGACCGCCTAGCCTCCAGCACCCGCGCGTACCCGTCGCCGAACGGCGCTTCGGTGTGCGCGGGTGCCCGCAGCCGCAGCGTGACCGTCACCGACTCGCCCGGCCCGACCGCGGCGAAGCGGTAGTCCAGGCCCACCTTCGTGCCCCGGCCGGCAGGGTTCACCAGTGTGTCGTCGGAGTGCACGACGGCCTCGTTCACCGCATTCTTCGGGTGGTCGGACGCGTTCTGCGCGCCGGCGCCGAACAGCCCCACCGCGTCGGTCTCGTTGTCGCAGAACAGCACCCGCGGACTCCCGGACGCCTCCAGC
>JAXGTK010000162.1:0-4021 GCA_040774965.1 Propionicimonas sp.
CCGTGGGCGAGCCCGGCGGCGGAGGGGGTGGGCAGGAAGGTCGGCCAGTCGCCGATGCCGGCCTCGGTGGGCGCCGACGGCGCGGCGCACCCCGACAGCAGGACGAGCCCCGCCGCGAGTGCGGCGGCGGAGCGGGCGAGGTGCGTCATGGATGGGTCCTCTCCAGGGTGGGGGGCCGGCGGGGGACAGCCCGCCGGCCACCCGGTGTCCGTCCGGTCAGTGCGTCCCGGCCCGGTTGAACACGTCCCGGCCGAACGGCCGCAGCCCGTCCTGGGCGGCGAAGCCCAGGTGGCCCTGCCCGTCCAGGCCACCGCTCACGGAGCCCACCGTGAGCGGGGTGGTCGCGGTGCCCTGCGAGACCTGGAAGATGTCCTCCATCGTCCGCAGCCAGGAGTAGTGGTTGTAGTTCGTCGTCGACACCGTGCCCGGCTTGATGTACGGCGAGATCAGGACCGAGCCGGTGATGCCGCCGCCGGGGGTCGCGTCCTGTGCGTCGAACGTGGACAGCGGCGTCTGGCCGGCCGCGAGGTGTCCCGGGACGCCCGTGGCCGACAGCGTGATGCTGGTCACCGCGGAGGTGGTCTGGACCTTCTTGCCGCGTGCGTTCACGAGGGTGAAGGACGCGTTGGTGACCGGGTCGCTCGCGGACGCCACCATGTTCGGCCCGGAGTTCACCACCGCACCGACGTAGGAGCCGGACGGGATGCCGGTGCCGGTGACGGCCCGGCCGAGGTCGGTGACCGTGACGGCCGCCTGCACCGTGGACGTGCCGGCGTCCGCGCTGGCCGACTCTGTCTTCGCGCCCGAGTACCCCCAGCCCGCCCCGGTGTTCTTCGCCCCGGGCACGCAGTTGGTCGCGTCGGCGTTCACCAGCGCGGTGTCCTGCTCACAGGACGGCGGCCTGGTGATGTAGCCGTTGTTGCCCGGCCCCGGGTAGAGCTGGTTGCCGTTCGCGTCGACCTCGAGCGTCGAGTTCGGGCCGGTCGGCTCCCAGTTCACGTTGTGGCCGTTGATGTTCTGCCCGGCGAGGTCCGCCTTGACGTAGTTCTTCGCCATCGCGCCGGCCTCCGGGAACTGGTTCGCCGGGTAGGTCAGGTAGTCCGCCGCCGTGCTCGTGATGCTCGGGCTGGAGTAGTGGTAGATCTCCTTGCGCTTCGCGGCCTTCGCCACCGCGGTCTGGTCGGTCGCGTTGTTGAACGACATGTTCGTGAACGGGGGGTTCGCCTCGTCGAAGGTGATGTCGATCAGGCCGCCGTCCTTGAACGCCGCGGACTTCTCGATCAGCGGGATGTAGTAGCGCAGGAACAGGTCCGAGGCGTACAGCCCGCCGGTGTAGTTCTTCGGCGCGGTGTCCAGGGGCAGCGTGTAGTCGGGGTTGCCCTTGGCGTCGAAGAGTCCGGACATGTTGTTGCCCTTGCAGGTCGCGTCATGGGCGTCCGAGCAGTTGTTCGGGGTGATCCAGCTGAAGGCGGGGACCTCGTCGGCCGGCTTCTTCAGGTCGGCGATCAGTCCGGCGGACGAGTCATCGAGGTTCGCGATGTGGTTCGCGTCGGTGTCGGTGCCGCCGCCCACCGGGGTGGTCAGGGCGTCGGTACCGGTGTTGTCGTCACCGACGATCGAGTGGAACCACGGGAACGGGAAGTGCTTGGCGACGTACTGGTCGTTGGCCTGCGCCCCGGTGTAGGACGTGATGCCGTTGGCCTTGTCCTCGTCGGAGGGCTTCATGGTCTTCGGGTTGTTGGTCGGGTCGTTCGTCCGGGCGCCCGGTGCGCCGCCCAGCCCGTCCTCGCGCCCGGCCTGGTTGTACAGGTCCTGGGCGTAGCCCTTCCAGGTCACGCCGGCGGCGTCGAACTGGTTGAACAGGGTCGGCACGTCCTTCGGGTAGGTGCAGCCGTTCTGCCCGTCCGCGGCGTTCGCGCCGGCGGGGGAGAGCACCTGGCCGTAGTCGTCAGTGCGACCGAACTTCGTGCCGGAGTGGGTGGTGATGATGTTCGCGTTCGTGCCGAGGTCGGTGTTCGCGACGTCGCAGTCCTCCTGCAGGTCGTAGGACGCCGACTGTCCGGACACCATCGCGGTGTAGTTGTCCTGGCTGTAGTGGCCGGTGCCGTAGTAGTTGCGCAGCAGCACGCCCTGGGACGGGAGCGTCTTCCACAGGTAGCTGTTCTGGTTCAGCCCGGTGAAGATCGCGTCGTAGGACTTGTTCTCGAGAATGATCAGCCACACGTGCTTGATCTGGCCGGACTTGAGGCCGGTGGTGGTGATGGTCGATCCGTGGCGGGAGGTGGTGGCGTCCGGGGTGCTGGACGCCAGTGTGGTGGCGTGGGCTGCGGCGGTGAGGCCGCCCAGGGCCACGCAGAACGCAGTTGCTGCCGCGATGCCGGCAGCGCGTCGGGGTGTTCTCATGGGGCTGTTTCTACGCCGATCGATGTCGCACGGATCGACTGCCAGATGAACATTTGCCCAACACCTCGGGCATGGTTCGGGAGCCCGCCGGTGGGACAATGGAGGCATGGGCAACGGTGCCGGGAACGCTGGGCACGCCACCCTCGCGGCGTGGCTCTCCCTGCTGCTCGTGATCCCCTGCCTCTTCCTGGCATTCCTCGTCGGCGAGGGCACCATTTCGGCGCTCGGCTATCCGGTCGGCGAGCCCGCCGCCGCCCCGCTCTGGGCGGCGCTGTCGGCGACGGGCCTGGCCGTGCTCGTGTTCGCGATCCCGTTGCTGCCCGCCTGGCACTACGGTCGGGTGGCCCGGACGCAGGGGGCCCGGACGGCGATCGTGCCGTTCGTGGTCGTCGCGGTCCTGGTCACCTGGTTCCTGGTCATCAACGTGTTCCCGCTGGGCCAGTAGCGGGGCCGGCGTGGACGCGGGCGAAGGGCCCGACCCGTTCTTCACCGGTCCCGCCCCGGCCCCCGACGGGGCGTGAAGGTCCGTACACCGGTGCGTCGGGGCGCCATGCCACAATCGGGGCATGCGCCACTTCGACCTGTGCGTGATCGGCTCCGGCACGGGGAACACGATCATCACCAAGCAGTTCCAGGACTGGAAGGTCGCGCTGGTCGACGGGCAGGAGTGGTTCGGCGGCACCTGCCTGAACGTGGGCTGCATCCCGACCAAGATGTTCGCCCATGCCGCCGACCTCGCCGAGGACGCCCGGCACGCCGCGGCGCTCGGGGTCGACACGGGAGAGGTGCGCGTGCGCTGGTCCGACCTCCGTGACCGCGTGTTCGGCCGGATCGACCCGCTCGCGGCGGACGGCGAGGCCTACCGCCGTGACAGCGACAACGTCGCCCTCTACCGGGAAATGGCCCGCTTCGTGGCCCCGAAGATGCTGCGGGTCGGCGACGAGCAGCTCACGGCCGACCGGTTCGTGCTGGCCGCCGGCTCGCGTCCCCGGATCCCGGACGTGCCCGGCATCGACGACCCGGAGCTGGCCGACCGCATCCACACCTCCGACACGATCATGCGGCTCGCCGAACTGCCGAAGTCGCTGATCATCGTCGGCGGCGGCCTGGTCGCGGCCGAGTTCGCGCACATCTTCGCCGCCTTCGGCACCCAGGTGACCGTGCTGCACCGGGGTCCGCGGCTGCTCCGGTTCGCCGACGAGGCGGTCTCCGAACGGTTCACCGACCTGATCAGCCGCCGTGTCGTGCTCCGGTTGGGCCAGCACTTCGCGTCCGTCGCCGACGCGGCCGGACGCATCGAGGTCGGCACCACCGACGACGACGGCATCGAGTACTTCTTCGAGGCCGACCAGCTGCTCGTGGCCACCGGACGCATCCCCAACGGCGACACCCTCTCCCTCGACGCCACCGGAGTGGCCACCGACGAGGCGGGCCGCGTCGTGGTGGACGAGTACCAGCGCACGACGGCCGACGGCATCTGGGCACTCGGCGACGTGTCCTCGCCGTGGCCGCGACGGCGCTCGTGCTCGCGGCATGCTCGACGGGGGGCAGCCCGTCGGCGTCCTCGTCGTCACCGAGCCCGTCGAGCACCCCCAGCAGCGCGTCACCGACGCCGACG
>JAXGTK010000163.1:0-3994 GCA_040774965.1 Propionicimonas sp.
GTCACGCATCGCGGCTTCTCCGCCTACTCGGCGTCCAAGTACGCGCTGACCGGACTCGCGGACGCGCTGCGGCTGGACGAGCGCGGCCACGTCCGGGTGACGTCGATCCACCCGGGACGGGTCGCCACCGACATGCAGGCCGAGCTGTCGCACCTGCAGGGCATGCCGTACGTGCCCGAGGCCCACCTCGACCCCGCAGAGGTCGCCCGCGCCGTCCGCGCGGCCGTGGACGCCCCGCCGAACACAAGCCTCGACAGCATCCGGATCAACCCGGTCTAGCCACCCCGCCCAGGCGGGCCGGCCGGCCGGAGGGACGGCCGGGGCCCGACAGCGCTCCAGGCCGAGGGCGACCCCGAAGCCGAGCATGGCGAGGCCCGCGACGCCGTCCACCACGCGGCCGCCGCGGCGGCTGGCCAGGAAGCCCCGGACGGCGTGGGCGCCGAGGATCACCGCCGTGAACCAGGCCATGCCCATCAGCACGTGTACCCCGGCGAGGAGCGCGCCGATCGCCACGGGCGGGTAGCCGGCCGGCAGGAACAGCGGCAGCACGGTGAGGTAGAAGACGCCGACCTTCGGGTTCAGCAGGTCGGTGAGCACGCCCTTCACGAACGCCTCCCGCGGCGAGTCGGCCGCGGCGGCGGCGAGGTCGGCGTGCGGCACGTCGCCGCGGACGGCGGAGCGCAGGTAGGTGACCGCGAGGTAGGCCAGGAAGGCCACGCCCAACCAGCGCAGCACCGTGTAGGCCAGCTCGGACGCCACCAGGAGCGCCGCCACGCCGGCCGCCGCCGCGACGCCCCAGACCAGGGCCCCGAGGCCGATGCCCGCTGCCGCGGCGAACGCCGTCCTCCGCCCGGCACGCAGTGCCTGGCGCAGCACGAACACGGTGTCCAGCCCCGGCGTCACCGTCACCACGGCCGCCAGCAGCGAGAACCCGAGCAGTGACTGGGCCAGCGTCATGGCGGCATCGTAGTGAGCCTCCCGGACCGGATCGGGGACGGTTCCCCACCCGGTCCACCCGGCCGGGGTCAGAGCCAGTCGGACCTGCGGAACAGGATGTAGAGCCCGACAGTGCCGACCAGCATCAGCACGACGCTCAGCAGCAGGCCGGACACGGCGCCGAAGCCCGGGTAGGGCAGGTTCTGGCCGAACCAGCCGGTGACCGCGGTCGGGACGGCGATGATGGCGGCCCACGCGGCCAGCTTCTTCATCACCTCGTTGAGCCGGGCGTCCTGCAGCGACAGGTTCGTCTCGAACACGCTCGCGCCCATGTCGCGCAGGCTCTCCGTCCACTCCGCCGCCCGGATCACGTGGTCGTAGAGGTCGTTGAACTGGCCGTCGAGTTCGCCGGACAGGTTGTGTTCGGGCTTCGAGCGGAACCTCATCACCGAGGCGACCACCTCGCGCATCGGCAGCACCACCCGGCGCAGCTCCACCAGTGCCTTGCGCAGCGCGAACACCCGCTGCTGGATCACCCGGGTCCTGATCGCCGGGTCGAACAGCAGGTCCTCCATCTGCTCGAACTCGTCGTCCATGAACTCGATCGTCTCGAAGTGGCCGTCGACCAGGTGGTCCAGCAGGCCGTGGACGAGCGCCGCGACACCGTGGTCGAGCAACCCCTCGTCGGCCCACCGGGCGAGCACCGCATCCATGTCGACCCGGTCGTCGGGACGGACGGTGATCAGCGCGTCACCGAGCACGAAGGCCGACACCCGACCGAGCTCGAGGTCGGCCACGTCCCCCTCCGCCGGCACGGTCAGCCGGGTCGAGTAGCAGGTGAGGAACAGGTGGTTGGCGTGCCAGCTCGCCTTGGGCCGCTCCCGTGGCGAGACGGCGTCCTCCACCGCGAGCGGATCGAGTGCGAGTTCGCCGGCGAGTGACGCCAGCACCTCCTCCTCGGGCCGCTCCAGGTCGAGCCAGACCAGGGTGTCCGGCTGTTCGAGCCAGTGGTCGAGGTCGTCCAGAGGGAAGTCCACGGCCACCTCGACGCCCTTGCGCCAGGCCCGGCTGCGGCAGCTGCTCACGGGCACAGCATGGCACTGCGCACAACCGTACGAGGTCATCCGCGCGGGGCCGTGACGGTATCGCCGGACCACTGCGAGGGGGTAGATTCCAGGGCGTGGAGATCGACCTGACCGCCGAAGTCGGCCACGGTCTGGGCGAATCCGCCACGCAGGCCGATGATGTGCTGTGGCCCCTGGTCAGCACGGCACTGGTGCCCTGCGGCGTCCACTCCGGCGACCCCACCTCGATCCTGCGCGCCTGCAGCCTGGCCGTCACCCGGGAGGTCAGCCTGGGTGCGACCGTCGGCTACGCCGACCGGATCGGCGCCGGCGAACGGTTCGTCGACTACGACCCCGACGACCTCGCGGCCACGATCATCTACCAGCTGGGGGCACTGGACGGGCTGGCGCTCGCCGAACAGGCCCGGGTCACCTGCGTCCGCGCGGGCGGAGCGCTCTTCGACGCCGTGCGCACCGACCGCAACCACGCCTGGGCGCTGGTCAACGCCGTGCTCGACTACGACCCCACACTGACCATCATCGGCCTGCCCGACTCCCGGCTCCTGCAGACGGCCGAACGCAACGGCCTCTCGATCGCCCGGGAGTTCCAGCCGCACCGGCTGCTGAACGCCAACGGGTCGCTGGGCGCCGTGGTCACCGAGCCCGAGGTGGTCGCCCGGCGCGCCGTGGAGGCGGTCTCCGCCGGTGGGTACGACACCGTCCGGCTGCCCTGGCACACCGCGGCCGAGCGGGAGTGCGCGAGGGCCGTGCGCGCCGCCCTCGTCCAGGCCGGCCACACGATCACCGCCCCGCAGACGGCGGCCCAGCCTGAACTCCCCGTGCACCTCGCGGTGGCCGGACGCGCCACGTCCGCCTGAACGAATACTTGTAGGAATTCCACAAGCCTCGACGCCTGTTCTTGGTTCCACGCTCACGAATTCTTGGTGATTCCACTGCATGCGGCCGTCCGGGTCGCACACAGGGGCACGGACGTGGCAGGGTGCCGTCCGGGCCCACTCCAGACCCGGGCCCGCCACCGTCCCCCGAACAGGAGGCCCCGTGTTCCAGCGGATCGCGATCGTCAACCGCGGTGAGGCGGCGATGCGGCTCATCCACGCCGTTCGCGACCTGAACGCCGAGCGGCCCGACGCCCCGCCGATCACGACGATCGCCCTCTACACCGACGCCGAGCGCACCGCCCGGTTCGCCCGCGAGGCCGACGAGGCCTACCCGCTGGGCCCGGCCGCCACCCGTCCGTACCTGAACCACGACCTGCTCGCGCGGGTGCTCACCGAGGCCCGCGCGGACGCCGTCTGGGTGGGCTGGGGCTTCGTCGCCGAGGACGCGGCGTTCGCGGACCTGGTCACCTCGCTGGGAATCACGTTCATCGGGCCCTCGGGCGAGGCCATGCGCAAGCTCGGCGACAAGATCGGCAGCAAGCTGATCGCCGAGGAGGTCGGGGTGCCGGTCGCGCCGTGGAGCCGCGGCGGCGTGGACACCCTCGAGGACGCCCTCGCGGCGGCCGCCCGGATCGGCTACCCGCTGATGCTCAAGGCCACCGCCGGCGGCGGAGGGCGCGGCATCCGGCGGGTGGACTCCGCCGCCGACCTCACCGACGCCTACCAGCGCACCCGCGACGAGGCCGAGCGCGCGTTCGGCTCGGGCGTGGTGTTCCTGGAGAAGCTCGTCACCGGCGCCCGCCACGTGGAGGTGCAGGTGATCGCGGACGGGCAGGGCACCGCCTGGGCGCTCGGCGTCCGCGACTGCTCGGTGCAGCGCCGCAACCAGAAGGTGATCGAGGAGTCCGCCTCGCCCCTGCTGGACGCCGGCCAGGTGGCCGAACTGAAGGCGTCCGCGGAACGGCTGGCGCTGGCCGTCGACTACCGCGGCGCGGGCACGGTGGAGTTCCTCTACCACTCCGCGGACCGGCTGTTCGCGTTCCTGGAGGTGAACACCCGGCTGCAGGTGGAGCACCCGATCACCGAGGTCACCAA
>JAXGTK010000164.1:0-3949 GCA_040774965.1 Propionicimonas sp.
ACAGGGGACGGTTCCCGATTCGGTCCACCCGCCGGGGGATCCGGGACCGCACAGGGGACGGTTCCTGATTCGGTCCACCCGCCGGGGGCGATCCTGCAGACCGGGCCGGGTTGGCTGGGAGTTCGCTGGAGGTCTGCGCCGAGCCCTTCGCCGCGGCGCGAACCGTCCCTATCGTCAGGGGCGTGTCCACCAGAGTGATTTCCGCCGCCGTGCTGCTCGCGGTCCTTGTCACGAGCGGGTGCGGGTCGGTGCGTCCCGGTTCGGTGACGCCGTCCACATCCGGTCCGTCCACCCTCTCCGTCGGGACGACGCAGGAGGAACTGCCCTCCGGTGGCAGGCAGAGGACGTTCGCGGTGCACCGGCCGGCCGCTGCGGCGCCGGCGTCCGGCTACCCGCTGGTGGTGATGCTGCACGGCGGCTTCGGGACCGGCGCGCAGGCCGAGGCCGCCTACGGCTGGGACGAGCAGGCCGACAGCGCAGGCTTCCTGGTCGCCTATCCCGACGGGGTGAACCGGGCGTGGGACGCCGGTGGCGGGTGCTGCGGGCTGCCCGGCCGGCGGGGCGTGGATGACGTGTCCTTCATCGAGGCGGTCGTCGCCCGGATCGAGGCCGAGGCTCCCGTGGACCCCGCCCGGGTCTACGCCACGGGCATGTCGAACGGCGCGATCATGGCGTACCGCCTGGCCTGCGAGAGCGACGTGTTCGCGGCGATCGCGCCGGTCGCGGGCAACCAGTTGGTCGGCTGCGCGGACGCGAAACCGCTCTCCGTGCTGCACATCCACGGCGCGGACGACACCCACGTCCGCCTGGACGGCAGCCGAGGGTCCGGCGTCGCGCACATCAGCGGACCGCCGGTCGCCGACGTGGTGGACGCCTGGCGCGTGCGCGACGACTGTGGCGCCTTCGACACCTCGACGCGGGGGCTGGTGACCACCTCGGTCGCGACCTGTCCGCAGGGACGGGTCGTCGAACTGGTCGTCATCGCGGGTGCCGGGCACCAGTGGCCGGGCTCGGCGAAGAAGGGCTACCCGGGTGCCGATCCGCCCTCGCAGGCGTTGTCCGCGACCGCGACGATCTGGGAGTTCTTCGCCGCCCACCCGGCCGCGTAGGCGTCAGGGCAGTCCGTCGACCAGGCTCGTGGCGGCGCGTCCGGCGAGGTCCGAGACGGTCTCCAGCGGAGTGCCGCGTCCGAGCTGCCGGAAGCCGCCCTCGAGGATGCCCACGGTCAGTGACGCGGCCACGCCCGCGCGTTCGGCGTTCCCGTCCATCAGTTCGAGCCAGGCGCCGACCAGCGTCTCGCGCATGACGAGGTGGGCGGTCTCCACCTGTTCGGCGGTCGCCGAGGTCGCCTGGCCCTGCATGGACTCCATCAGCCAGTCGTGGCCGGCGGCGGACGCCTCGGCCAAATTGGTGCGCACCCACACCACGACCCGCTCACCCGGCGAGGACGCGGCGGCGAGCGCCCGTTCCACGGTGCCGACCCACCCGGGCAGGTAGCGGGCGATCACCATGCCCCGCAGGTCCTCCACGGAGTCGACGTAGCGGTAGATGCTGTTCCGCGCGATGCCGGCGGCCGCGCTGACCTCGCCGGCGGTGAGCGGACGCCCGGCGCGGAGCAGTTCCTCGGCGGCGTCGACGAGCCGCCGCTCGACCTGCGCGTGGTGCTCGGCCACGGTCGCGGCCTCGATCCGGGGCATCGACGCTCCTTTCGCGACAGGATGTCGCCAACTTGACGACACCGTGTCCCTACAGTAGCGTTTTCCTCAGTTAGCGACAGGTTGTCGCTAAGTTGTCGGAAAGGCCTCCACCGTGTTCGTCGCTGCCCTGGTGATCATCAACCTCGCCCTCGTGTGGTACTCGATCGGGGTGTGGGCCGAACGGGTGCAGCGGGTGCTCAAGCCCTGGCACGTGGTCTTCTTCGGGCTCGGCCTGGCCAGCGATGCGACCGGCACGTACCTGATGACGAGGATCGCCGCCACCAACCTGGCCAACGGCGTACCGAGCGGCGGGCTGGTCGACCTGATGGGCTGGACGGGGACGCTCGCCATCGTGCTGATGGCCGTGCACTTCACCTGGGCCGTCGTGGTGCTGGTCCGCAACCGGCCCGCCGAACTGGCCAGCTTCCACCGGTTCTCCGTGGTGGTCTGGGCCATCTGGCTGGTGCCCTACTTCGCCGGCGCCGCCTCCGCCATGCTGGGCTGATCCCGGGGCGCCTTGTCCACAGGCCGCTCGTCATCCACAGGACGCGGGCGGCCGTGAACGTCGCCGCGGACCGTTGCCGATACTGCCGGTCGAGACTCGAAGGAAGGACTCGGCATGGACGCAGCAGTCTGGATCACCGGCAACGTCGGCAGCGATGTCGAACTGAAGGAGTACCGGGAGGGCGTCACCTACGCGAGCTTCCGGCTCGCCTGCACCCCGCGGCTGTGGCGGGGCGGGCAGTGGGGGGACGACGAGACCACGTGGCTCGGCGTGGTGTGCAACAAGGCGCTGGCGCTGAACGTGAAGTCCAGCATCGGTAAGGGCGACCCCGTGGTGGTGGTCGGGCGGTTGCGCACCGAGCGCTGGAGCGATCCCCAGGGAGAGCGGCACGAAAGGCTCCGGCTGGACGCGCAGTCGGTCGGCCACGACCTTTCCCGCGGCACGTCGGTGTTCCGCAAGTCGCCCAGGGCCGCTCCCGAGGACCAGGAGGTGAACATCAGCGAGCTCATGGTCGCCACCGAGGGGCAGGACGCGCACGACGTCGAGCCGAAGCCCGGAGTGGACGCCGCCTGAGCGACGCGCGGCCTCCCGCGACCCCGGCCGCCGGGGACGCGGGAGACCGGCGGAGCGATCAGTCCGGTCCCCGCCCGGCCGGCGCGGCTCAGGACGGTCGGGCCCCCCGCGTCCGGGGCGTGTCGTGGATCAGTCGCGGGTGAGCCGGCGGTGCTTCGTCCGGTGCGGACGGGCCGCCTCGGCACCCATCCGGGCGATCTTGTTCTCCTCGTAGTCGGCGTAGTTGCCCTCGAACCAGAACCAGACCGCGTCGTCCTCGTCGGTGCCCTCCCACGCGAGGATGTGGGTGGCGACCCGGTCGAGGAACCAGCGGTCGTGGGAGATCACGACGGCGCAGCCGGGGAACTCGAGCAGGGCGTCCTCCAGTGACTGCAGCGTCTCCACGTCCAGGTCGTTGGTCGGCTCGTCGAGCAGCAGCACGTTGCCGCCCATCTTCAGGGTGAGTGCGAGGTTCAGCCGGTTGCGCTCGCCGCCGGAGAGCACGCCGGCCGGCTTCTGCTGGTCGGGTCCCTTGAACCCGAAGGACGCGACGTAGGCCCGCGACGGCATCTCGAAGCTGGCCACCTTGATGTGGTCCAGCCCGTCGGAGACGACCTCCCACACGTTCTTGTCGGGGTCGATCCCGGAGCGGCCCTGGTCGACGTAGGAGAACGTGACCGTGCTGCCCACCTTGAGGCTGCCCGAGTCGGGCTGTTCCTCGCCGACGATCATCTTGAACAGGGTGGTCTTGCCCACGCCGTTCGGCCCGATGATGCCGACGATGCCGGCGCGGGGGAGCGTGAAGTCGAGGTCCTCGATCAGCACCCGGTCGCCGAAGCCCTTGGTGAGCTCGGTCGCCTGCATCACTTCCGAGCCGAGGCGCGGGCCCGGCGGGATGTTGATCTCGGCGAGGTCCACCTGGCGGTTGCGTTCGGCCTCGGCCGCGAGTTCCTCGTAGCGGGCGAGACGGGCGCGGTTCTTCGCCTGTCGCGCCTTCGGGCTGGACCGGACCCACTCCAGTTCGCGTTCGAGGATCTTGGCGCGCTTGGCGTCCTTCTTGCCCTCGATCTGGAGCCGCGAGCGCTTCGTGGTCAGGTAGGTCGAGTAGTTGCCCTCGTAGGGGTGCAGCTGGCCGCGGTCCACCTCGCAGATCCACTGGGCGACGTTGTCGAGGAAGTACCGGTCGTGGGTGACC
>JAXGTK010000165.1:0-3921 GCA_040774965.1 Propionicimonas sp.
AGCCACGCGAACAGCAGCTGGCCACCCAGCCCGTCGTAGTTGCGCACCCGCGTCCCGGTGACCGCGAACCGGAAGATCCGGTCGAAGATCACGGCGTACTGCACCAGCTTCGCGTACCGGGCGAGCCGGGCCTGCCCGGGCGTCCGCTCCGGCAGCGCGGCGAGCTCCCGCTCGATCCGGACGGCCTCGCGGAACGCGGTCAGGTCGCAGCGCAGCTCCTCCAGCGAGTACAGGAAGAACGGCATCCGCTGCTTGATCATGAACGGGTCGAACGGCAGGTCGCCGCGCATGTGGGTGCGGTCGTGGATCAGGTCCCACATCACGAAGGTCTCCTGCGTGAGCCGCTGGTCGTCCAGCATCTCCGCGGCCAGGGGTGGCAGGTCCAGCCTGGTCACGTCCACCGCGGCACGGACCACCCGGCGGAACCGGGCCGCCTCACGGTCGCAGAAGATGCCGCCCCAGGTGAACGGCGGGATCTCGCGCATCGCCACGGTCTCGGGGAACAGCACCGCCGAGTTGGTGTCGTAGCCCGCGGTGAAGTCCAGGAACTGGATCGGGACGAACGCGGCGTTGGTGAACTCGCCGGCCTCCAGTTCAGCGACGAAGTCCGGCCACACCACCTGGACGAGCAGCGCCTCGATGTGCCGGTCCCGGGAGCCGTTCTGGGTGTACATCGGGAAGACCACGAGGTGGACGAGGCCGTCGACCCGGGACCGCTCGGGGTGGAACAGCACCAGCGAGTCGTAGAAGTCGGGCTCCTTGAAGTAGCTGTCCGCCCAGCGTCCGAGGTCGCGGGTGAGGGCCTCCAGGTAGGCGGCGTCGTGCGGGAACAGCGGGGCCAGCTCGGTGACGCCTGCGGCCAGTTCGGCGACGTGGACGCGGGCATCGGAGTGGTAGGCGGCGTCCTCGATGGCCCCGTTCGGGGACTGGATGGACGCCAGCGCGGTGGCGGACTGCTTCACCTTCAGCCACGCGGGGTGCTGCGTGAGCGTCGAGGTGTCGGATGTGACGGTGGTCATGGCGCATTCTCACGCGCGGGGGCGGGCTTTGTCACGGTCCAGCCCGGCCGTACGGGAGCGTGAGGGAGGTCCACGGCCTCCCCCGCGGGGCCCGTGCCACAGACCGTACGATGGGCCGGTGCTCGCCCCGTTACGGCTGGTCGGGGCCGCCCTCGCGGCGGTCCTGCTGTCGGGCTGCACGTTCGCGAACGTGTGGAACGAGGTGCCGGCGACCCAGCCGTCGTTCAGCCCGGCGTCGTCCGGGACGGAGGAGCCGGACGACCGGGCGCTGCACCCCTACGAGGGCACGCTGGGCACGGACGCGACCTGCCGCACCGCCACGAGGGCCGAGCTGTCCGAGTGGGGCCAGGTCGGCGGCGGCACCTACCTGGCCGGGTCGCTGGTGAGGTCCAACGGGCCGTGGTGGACGGCCGCCGCGGTGACCCGGCTGGAGAAGGACAACGGGCAGGTCGTCGAGAGGTACGAGTACTTCGTGACCAGCTGGCCCACCTACGGCAAGACCTTCGAGCACGAGCCCTTCCTCTGGCGGATGACCGACGTGAGCGGCGACGAGGCGGCGGCGAAGGCGCTGGCCTGCGTGAAGAAGCTCCCGCTCCCGAAGCGGAAGCTCTCGCCGAACGATCCCGACACCTACAACGGCCGGCTCGCCGACGGCGCCACCTGCAGGACGCTGTCCGCGCCACTGCTCGACCGCATGCAGCAGGTCGGCCAGGTGGGCGGCGCGATCACCTACCCGAGGGGCAGCATGGTGCGCGCCAACCGCAAGTGGTGGACGATCGCCGTGGCCACCCGGGTGAACGCCAACAGCGAGGGCTACACCAGTGCCAACGTGCCCGCCACCGCGCTGTTCGTCACGAACGCGCCGTCGTACAGGTCCGCCTCGAATCCGGCGATCGTGTCGTTCCCGATCACCGCGAGGAAGTCGGACGCGGCCGCGCGCAAGGCGCTCGCCTGCCTGGAGCGTTGAGGCCGCCATCCCCGACCGGGGATGGCGGCCCCACCAGGTAGACCGGGGGGTTGGTGGCCTGGCGGGGCCTGACCGTCGGCCCCAGAGTTCTTCGAAGGGGGAGTGGAGCCCACGGCTGCCGTAACCGTATCCCGTCCACTTCCCAAACCCGTAGCGCGACGCCGTGAGTTCTCTTGCCGACCCGGGAGGGCGGGGGCCGCCGATCAGGGGACGGTCAGGATCTCCGCCCCGTCCGGGGTGACCGCGAGGGTCTGCTCGAACTGGGCCACCCGGCTGCGGTCGTCGGTGACCACCGTCCAGCCGTCGTCCCACACGTGCGAACGCTGGTCGCCGAGGGCGAGCATCGGCTCGATGGTGAAGGTCATGCCCACCTCCATCACCGTGTCCACGGCGGGCTCGTCGTAGTGCGGCACCACGAGCCCGGAATGGAACGCCGTGTGCACGCCGTGTCCGGTGTAGTCGCGCACGACGCCGTAATTGAAGCGCCGGGCGTACGACTCGATCACCCGCCCGACAACGTTGATCTGGCGCCCCGGCCGCACCGCCCGGATCGCCCGGTTCATCGCCTCCTGGGTGCGCTCGGCGAGCAGCCGCGACTCCTCGTCGGGCTCGCCGCAGAAGTAGGTGGCGCAGTTGTCCCCGTGCACCCCGTCGTGGAACACGGTGACGTCGATCTTGACCAGGTCGCCGTCCCGCAGCGGGCGGGCGTCCGGGATGCCGTGGCAGACCACCTCGTTCACCGACGTGCAGCACGCCTTCGGGAAACCCCGGTAGCCCAGCGTGGACGGATACGCGTCGTGGGCGACGATGAAGTCGTGCACCACCTGGTCGATCTCCTCGGTGGTGACCCCGGGGGCGATCGCCGCGCCGCCGGCCGCCATCGCCCGGGCGGCGATCCGTCCGGCCACCCGCATCTTCTCGATGGTCTCCGGCGTCTGCACGTGCGGTCCGTCGTAGTGCTCGGGACGCGGCCGTCCGACGTAGGGCGGACGCGGGATGTGCGCGGGCACGGGACGCATGGGAGAGACGGGGAAGGGCTTGATCGCGGTCACGCTGGGGATCATAGTGGGCCCACACCGGACAGATCGGAGGCGGAGCGATGGCCCAGGGCGAGTGGTACTACTGCCTCGAGCACCACGCCGTCGAACCGTACGAGGCCTGCCGGAGCGCGACCCGGCTCGGCCCCTACGCGACCCCGACGGACGCCGCGAACGCGCTGGCGAGAGTCGCACAGCGCAACGACGACTGGGAGCACGACCCCCGGTTCAACGACGAGGACGACGACGAGCCCGACGAGGACCCCGCCGCGCCCGGTCCGTTCGGAGGCTGAACCGGGCGACCGTCGCACGGACCCCCCGGCGTCCCACAGGGCGGTGTAACCGGACTGAAACACGTTCAGCGGCAGACTGGGCTGCATGGATAAGCAGACCGAGTTCGTGCTTCGCACCATGGAGGAGCGGGACGTCCGCTTCGTCCGGCTCTGGTTCACCGACGTCCTGGGCTTCCTGAAGTCCGTCGCCGTCGCCCCCGCGGAACTCGAAGGCGCGTTCACCGAGGGGATCGGCTTCGACGGCTCGGCGATCGAGGGCTTCGCGCGCGTGTACGAGTCCGACATGGTGGCCCACCCCGACCCGTCCACCTTCCAGCTGCTGCCGTGGCGCGGCGCCACCCAGGGCACCGCCAGGATGTTCTGCGACATCCGGCTGCCCGACGGTGCGCCGTCGTTCGCCGACCCGCGGTACGTGCTGAAGCGTGCGCTGAAGAAGGCCTCCGACATGGGGTTCACCTACTACACGCATCCCGAGATCGAGTTCTACCTGTTCAAGCAGCCGATCGTGCCCGGCCAGCCGCCGGTACCGGCCGACCAGTCCGGCTACTTCGACCACACCACGACGAGCCCGGGCGCCGACTTCCGCCGCCAGGCGATCACCCTGC
>JAXGTK010000166.1:0-3895 GCA_040774965.1 Propionicimonas sp.
CGGCTGCGCGAGGCCGCCCTGGCCAAGGACGTGCTGGTCTCGAACATCTCCCACGACCAGGGCACCGAGATGGAGCGTTACGTCACCCTGCTGCAGCAGGGCCTGTTCGCCGCCGCCTACCTGCAGATCGGCCTCGGTCGCGCCTGACCCCGTCCCGCTCGGGAGCGGGGGTGGGCCGCCCCGGTTGGTCGAGCTTGTCGGGACCCCCGACGTGCAGCGTTCTGGCAGGATGACGCCGTGAGCAGCCACGGCGGAAACAGGGCGATCATCGCGGCCCTCTCGGCGAACGCCTTCATCGCGCTGACGAAGTTCGGCGCCTGGGCGCTGACCGGGGCCGCGTCCATGCTGGCCGAGGGCGTGCACTCGCTGGCGGACACGTCCAACCAGCTCCTGCTGTTGCGCGGCGGCCACGTCGCCAAGCGGGAGGCCACGGAGGAGCACCCGTTCGGCTACGGGAGGGCCCCGTTCATCAGCGGGTTCCTGGTCTCGGTGATCCTGTTCAGCCTGGGCGGGCTGTTCGCGCTGTACGAGGCGTTCAACAAGTACGACGAGGTCGCGTCCGGGCACCCGAACGAACTGCTGGAGAGCCAGTGGTGGTGGGTGCCGATCGCCGTCCTGCTGTTCGCGATCGTGGCCGAGGGCCTGAGCTTCCGGACCGCGGTCGGCGAGTCCGCACCCCTGAAGGGTGGGCTGAGCTGGCCGCAGTTCATCCGCAGGGCCAAGTCGCCCGACCTGCCGGTGATCCTGCTGGAGGACTTCGCCGCCCTGATCGGCCTCGTCTTCGCCCTGATCGGCGTCGGTATGACGCTCCTCACCCACAACGGCTACTGGGACGTGGCCGGCACCGCGCTGATCGGCGTCCTGCTGATCCTGGTCGCGATCACGCTGGCCTCCGAGACCCGCAGCCTCCTGCTCGGCGAGGCCGCGACACCCGAGGCGATCGCGCGGATCACGTCCACTCTCTCCGGCGCCGACGGCGTGCAGCGGGTGATCCACCTGAAGACCCTCCACCTCGGGCCCGAGGAGGTGCTGGTCGCGGCGAAGATCGCCGTCGAACCCACCGATTCGGCCGCCCGCGTCGCCGAGGTGATCGACAACGCCGAGGCCGCCATCCGCGCCGCCAACCCGATGGTGACCGCGCTCTACCTCGAGCCCGACATCGACCGGGGCACGCACTCCGGAGCCTGATGGACCGAATTGGGGACGGTTCCTGTTACGGTCCACCCCCGGCCGCGGACCGTAACAGGAACCGTCCCCGATACGGTCCGGTGGGTCTAGGCGATCGCCGCGTGCAGTTCGGCCAGCGTCGCGTCCACGTCGTCCGGGGTGAGGACGACGTAGCGGGTCTCGCCCAGCCCGGCCAGCATGGCGAGCATGGCGTCGTAGAGCTCCTCGACGGGCAGGGCGTCGGGGGTGGACTGCAGGAACGCGGCGTCCGCGTGGTTCGGGTCGGCGGAGCCGGCGCGTGCGGCGAACCGGGCCGCCGCCTCGGCCCCGCTGCTGACCAGCGCGACGAGGACGAACCGGCTGGACGTCTCGGCGGCGAGTGCGCGGAACTGCCCGATCAACTCCGAGCGGTGGACGAATTGGGGCACGACCACGTCGCCGCCGGCCTCCAGCTGGGCGCGCGCGATCGCGAGCCCCAGCCGCCGGGCGCGGACGCCGGCCGCCCACGGGTCGGTGCGCCAGTCGCCGAGCTGCCGGCGCAGCGTGTCGAGTTCGAGCAACAGCGCCCGCGGACGCTCGTCCACCAGCAGCCGGGCCAGGGTCGACTTCCCGCTCGCGGGGGCACCGGTGAGGAAGATCAGCTCGGGCATCTCAGACCCCGAAGATGTGGGTGAGCACCGTGCTGCCCGCGCCGCCCACGCTCTGCAGCAGCGCCACCCTCGGGTCGGCGAGCTGGTTCCCGCCGGCGCGTCCGGTGAGCTGCGCGACGATCTCGCCGGTCTGGTAGAGCGCGGAAGCCCCGATCGGGTGCCCGCGGGCCTTGAGGCCGCCCATGGTCGAGATCGGCAGCCTCCCGTCCGGACGGATCGCGCCCTCGGCGGCCAGCCGCCAGCCCTCGCCGGGCTCGGCGAAGCCGGTGGCCTCCAGGATCAGTGCACTCATGATCGAGAACGCGTCGTGCACCTCGAACAGGCCGATGTCGCTGCGGTGCACGTTCGCGCGCCGGAACGCGTCCCGCGCCGACCGGGTGGCCGCCGCGAGCCGCAGCGGGTCGTCGCGGTCGTCGATCCGGAACCGGTCGGTGACCACGGACGCGCCCAGCATGCGCACCGGACGGTCGGTGAAGGCCCGGGCCTGCCCGGTGCGGGTCATCACCACGGCCGCGGCACCGTCGCAGATCGGCGCAGCGTCGTGCAGGCGCAGCGGCGCGCTCACCACCGGGGACGCGTCCACGTCCGCGGCCGTCACGACCCGGTCGTGGAACAGGGCGTTGGGGTTGTGGTTGGCGTTGGCGTGGGCGTTCAGGGCGAAGCCGTCGAAATCGGTGATGCGCAGCCGGTAGCGATCCAGGTACAGCCGCATCAGCCGGGCGTTCTGGCTGAGCAGCGTGGCTCCCGACGGCACCTCCCGCTCGGCGTCCAGCGCCTTGGCGAGGGCCTGGACCACGTGGGGGCGGTCGCTGCTCATCTTCTCGACCCCGAGCGCGACGGCGACGTCCGCCTGGCCGCCCGCGACCGCGAGGTAGGCCATCCGCAGCGCCGCCGCGCCGGTGGCGGTGGCGGCCCGTACCTGCAGGGCCTCGGCACCGACCAGCCCCGCCTCGTCGGCGACCAGGCTGGCGATGTGCTTCTGCCCCTGCAACTCGTCGGCGAGCATGTTCCCCACGAACAGCGCGTCCGCGTGGTCGGTACCCGCGTCGGCCAGTGCCTTGCGCACGGCCTCGGCGCCGAGTTCGCGCAACGAGAGCGGGCTGGCCTTCTGCACCGGCAACTGGCCGATGCCCACGATGCTGACTCCGGTGTCCATCACCCTCCCCGGTCGAATGCTAGACGAGGAGTCGACGTCGCGTAGGGTGGCACCTCGTGGATTACCGCGTCGCTGACCTGAACCTGGCCGCCTTCGGACGCGAGGAGATCACCCTCGCCGAACACGAGATGCCGGGCCTGATCGCCCTCCGTGGGCGCTACGGCGAGTCGAAGCCGCTGCGCGGCGCACGGATCGCGGGCTCGCTGCACATGACCGTGCAGACGGCCGTGCTGATCGAGACCCTGGTGGCGCTGGGTGCGCAGGTGCGCTGGGCGTCCTGCAACATCTTCTCCACCCAGGACGAGGCCGCCGCGGCGGTCGTCGTCGGCCCGGACGGCACCCCGGACGACCCCCGGGGCGTGCCGGTGTTCGCCTGGAAGGGCGAGTCGCTGGAGGACTACTGGGCCAGCACGGAGAAGATCCTCGACTGGGGCGACCAGCACCCGAACATGATTCTCGACGACGGCGGGGACGCCACCCTGCTGCTGCACAAGGGCGTCGAGTTCGCCAAGGCCGGGGGCGTGCCGGACGCCGCTGCGTCGGACTCCCACGAGTACCGGGTGCTGCTGGCCCGGCTGAGGGCGTCCCCGCTGGACTGGGTCGGGAGCGCGACCAGCATCTGCGGGGTCACCGAGGAGACCACCACCGGCGTGCACCGGCTCTACGAGATGGCCCGCAACAACTCGCTGCTCTTCCCTGCGATCAACGTCAACGACTCGGTCACCAAGAGCAAGTTCGACAACCGCTACGGCATCCGGCACTCGCTGATCGACGGCATCAACCGGGCCACCGATGTGCTGATCGGCGGCAAGACCGCCGTGGTCTGCGGCTACGGCGACGTCGGCAAGGGCTGCGCGGCCGCGCTGGCCGGGCAGGGCGCCCGGGTGGTCGTGACGGAGGTGGACCCGATCTGCGCGCTGCA
>JAXGTK010000167.1:0-3616 GCA_040774965.1 Propionicimonas sp.
CGGCGGCCGTGCTGGTGAACGCGTCCTCGCGCTTCGTGGATGGGGGCGAGTTCGGCTTCGGAGCCGAGATCGGCATCTCCACCCAGAAGCTGCACGCCCGCGGCCCGATGGGCCTGCCCGAGATGACGTCCACGAAGTACGTCGTGGACGGCGACGGCCAGACCCGTCCCTGACCCGTTCGCCACAGACGCTCCCGAAATGGCTGTTTGCTCCCGAAACGGCGGGAGCAGACAACCGTTTCGGGAGCGAACGCGGGGGAGGGGACGCGCAGGGCGAGCGGGGTGACGGCCCGGAGCGCAGGCCGGTAGGATCCGCGACATGCAGACGCTCCTCGAGGTCGCCGTCTTCGATGTCACCGTGCCCGTCGTGATCGCGCTGAGCGCTCTCGCCGTGCTCCTGGGCGGGCTGGGCTACGTACGCCAGATCGGGAAGGGCCGGCCGCACGCCAAATGAGTGAGACCCCGATCCTCTGGGAGCCGACCGGCTCCCGGCGGCTCCGGCTGGGCGTGATGGGTGGCACGTTCGACCCGATCCACCACGGCCACCTGGTGGCGGCCAGCGAGGTTCAGGCGAGGTTCGCGCTCGACGAGGTGGTGTTCGTGCCCACCGGCGAGCCGTGGCAGAAGGCGGGCAAGCAGGTCTCGCAGGCCGAGGACCGCTACCTGATGACCACGATCGCGACCGCATCCAACCCGCGTTTCTCGGTCAGCCGCGTCGACATCGAGCGTGGGGGCGCCACCTACACCGTCGACACCCTGCGCGACATCCGCACCGTGCGGCCCGGCCCGATGGACGTGTTCTTCATCACCGGGGCCGACGCGCTCAGCAAGATCCTCACCTGGAAGGGTGTGGACGAACTGTTCGACCTGGCCCAATTCGTCGGGGTCTCGCGGCCCGGTGTTCCGCTGGGCGAGAGCGACATCGCCCACCTGCCCGAGGACAAGGTGACGTTGCTCGAGGTGCCGGCGCTGGCGATCTCGTCCACCGCCTGCCGCGAACGGGTCGCCCAGGGGCTGCCGATCTGGTACCTCGTGCCGGACGGTATCGTCCAGTACATCGCCAAACGTGGCCTGTACCGACCCAGAGGAGCCCAGTGACCGCCACCGAGAACGCCGTCGAGATCGCCCGCACCGCAGCCAGGGCGGCCGTCGCGAAGCTCGCCAAGGACCCGGTGGCCTTCGACGTCTCGGACCGGCTCGCGATCACCGACGTGTTCCTGATCGTGGCCGCCACGAACGAGCGGCAGGTCGGAGCCGTCGTGGACGCGGTCGAGGAGGCCCTGCTCAAGGAGGGCGTGAAGGCCGTCCGCCGGGAGGGCGACCGGGAGAACCGCTGGGTGCTGCTGGACTTCCTCGACACCGTGGTACACGTGCAGCACTCCGAGGAGCGAGCCCTGTACGCGCTCGAGCGGCTCTGGAAGGACTGCCCGAGGCTCGACCTCGGCGATCTCGAGCCGCCGGCGCAGGCATGAGCGAGCCGGCATGAGCGCTGCGCGCGTCGTCCTGCTCCGGCACGGCGTCACCGACTGGAACGACGGCGGCCGCTTCCAGGGCCAGGCCGACGTGCCCCTGAACGACACCGGACGCGCCCAGGCCGCAGCCGCTGCCGGGGTGCTGGCGGGGTTCGGGATCAGCCGTGTCTACGCCTCCGACCTCGGCCGGGCGGAGGAGACGGCCCGGATCGTCGCCAGCCGGTGCGGACTGACCGTGACCACCGACCCTCGCCTGCAGGAGGTGAACGTCGGTTCGTGGTCCGGCCGGAACATGGACGAGATCGGCGCGTCCGTCCCCGACTTCTGGCCCGCCCTGCGCGAGGGACGCGACTTCCGCCGCTCACCGGAGGGCGAGACGGCCACCGAGGCCGGGCAGCGGGTCGCCCTGGCACTGCTCGATTTCGCCGGGGCCGCCGCGGACGGCGAGGTGCTGCTGGCCGTCGGCCACGGTCTGTCGTTGCGGGTCGGCGCGCTGCTGCTGATGGGCCTGGACTACTCCTACGCCCGGCTGTTCCGCGGCCTCGACAACTGCCACTGGGTCGTCCTCGAGCCCGGTGGCGAGTACTGGCGCATGCGCGCGTACAACGTCGCCGCACAGTGATCCGGCGGGGCGGGCCTGTCGGGAACGTTGCGGGGCGGTGGACCCTGTCGGCGCGGCTCAGGCGACGCCGAGTGCCGAGCCCGGCGTGAACCCGGGGAAGACCTGGTCGAGCTTGTCGTTGTTCAGCCGCTTGCTGACGATCTCCGAGAGCGGCTGGCGGTAGTCGGTGGTGATCGGCACGTCGCCCTCCTCGAGGTTGTCGGCGCTCAGCGTGGGCATCGAGCCGTAGACCCTGCCGCCGTTGATGCTGCCGCCCATCAGGAACATCAGGTTGCCGTGGCCGTGGTCGGTGCCGCCGTCGCCGTTGACCTCGACGCGGCGCCCGAACTCGCTCATCGTGACCACGGTGACCTTGTTCCAGGCCGAACCGAGGTCGGTGCGGAACGCCTTGAGGCCCTTGGCGAAATCGCTGGCGAGGCGGGAGAACTGCCCGTCGGTGTTGCCCGGGGCGCCGATGGACTGGTGCATGTCCCAGCCGCCGTAGTCGATGCAGGCGACCTCCAGCCCCAGGTCCGCCTTCGCGAGCCGGGCGATGTCCTTCAGCCCGTTGCCCCAGGTGGTGTCGGGGTAGCTGGCGCTGTTGTCGGGGGTGTACTTCGTGTTGCGGATCGTCGTCATCTGGCCGAGCGCGTCGAGCGTGGCCTGGGCCTGGCTGGCGAGCACCCCGCCGGCGTCGCCGTAGATCGTGCCGAGGTCGGTGACCAGCCGCTGCTTGTTGTCGCCCTCCTTCCACGAGCCGTCGAGGCTGAACGAGTCGACGCTCGACATCGCCAGCGACTGGTAGGCGGTCGTGGTCAGTGACAGCACCACCCGGTCGCCGATCGTGATCGCCCGGAAGGTGCCCGACTCCGACGAGGAGGACGCGATGTGGCGCCCGATCCAGCCCGAGCGGACGTTGGCCTTGGCGGCGCGTTCGCACAGGTCCTGGTCCTCGAAGTGCGACCGCTGCACGTCCGGGTGCCCGGAACCGAGCACGACCGCCATCTGGCCGTCGTCCCAGATGCTCTTCAGGGGTTTGAAGTTGTCGTTCAGCAGGTACTTCGAGTTGAGCGCGAAGCCGGTGGAGTCGGTGACCTTCGTGCTGCCGCGCAGGGTGTTGTAGTTGCTGTCGTCGGGCACGCCGAGGGCGGCGAGGCCGTCGAACCCGCCGCGCAGGAAGATGCACACCAGCAGGTCGCGGCCGGTGTCGGCGGCGAAGGAGTAGCGCGGTGCGGCCGACGCCGCGAGCAGCCCGCCGAGCCCGATCAGGGAGCCGCGGAAGAAGCCGCGGCGGGCGAACTTCGGGCCGCTCGGCACGTGCTCCACGGCCGGATCGTCGACCCGGGTGTTCGGACGCAGGGTCGCGACGAGCTGGTTCGCCTCCTTCGGCGTGACGACCCGGCTGGAGCCGTCCACGGTCGCCAGCAGGCGGTTCCGGGCCTCGTCGTGGTGGTGCAGCGGGGTGATCAGGTCTTCGTGCAGGAGTGCTTCACCGCGTCGCAACGACGCGTCCAGGTTCTGGGCGGGCATCGGGGCGTCCTCTC
>JAXGTK010000168.1:0-3610 GCA_040774965.1 Propionicimonas sp.
CCTTTCCGGTTCACGGGGACGGTTCCTTTCCGGTTCACGGGGACGGTTCCTTTCCGGTTCACGGGGACGGTTCCTTTCCGGTTCACGGGGACGGTTCCTTTCCGGTTCACGGGGACGGTTCCTTTCCGGTTCACCCGTCTGGCAAGGAGCTTCGCCGGAGCGCTACGAATTTCGGAACCGTCCCCATTCCGGTTCATTCTGCTCGTCGTTGGTCGAACAGCCGGACGGAGGGCCCGCGGGGGCCGGGCTGTCGCCGGCCCACCTGTGAGCCGCGCCCCGATTCCTCGACACTCCGCGGGGGGTGGGACGGATGGGCGGGGGCGGCCAATACCGTTCGGGTGTGGGAATGACCGGGGTGATCTTCGCGGGTATCGCGGCAGCCTGGCTCATGTATCTGGTGCCCTACTTCCTGCGGCACCGCGGCGAGGACTTCGCCGACGAGTCGGGCGCCGAGATCCCGTTCACGCCGTCGGTGACGATCGTGCGCAGCGGGACGTCGCTGGCGGACGCCGACCCGGGCATCGAAGCGGAGGTGTCCACACCGCTCACCCGGCGCGCCCAGCTGCGCAACCTGCACCTGCGGGACCTCCAGGCCGCGCAGCGGCGGCGACGCGTCCTGATCTTCCTGCTGCTGGTGCAGCTGATCGTGGGCGGTCTGGCGATCGCGCGGATCGGTGCGTGGTGGGGGGCCCTGATCCCGGCCGGCCTGATCGTGGCGTTCCTGGTGGTGGCCCGGTTCAGTGTGCGGGCGATGCGGGCCGATTTCGCCCGGCGCGCGGCCGCGATCCGGGACTGCACGGACGAGGAGACGATCGCCATCTCGCTGAGTGCTGCCGACGTCGCCGACCACGAGCACTCGATCGAGCTGAGTATCCCGGTGAGCGCGGTCGAATCGCTGTGGGACCCGATTCCGATCACCCGGCCGACGTATGTGTCGAAGCCGCTCGCGCCGCGCACCGTCCGCACCATCGACCTGTCGGCGCCGGTACCGACGCCCGGCCGCATCCCGGTCACGGCCGACCCGATCGAGCCGCCCGCCGAGCCGGACGAGCAGCCGGGTGCCCAGGAGGACGTGGGCTGACCCCGTCCGGCGCTCGCCCCGTCCGGACTCCGCCCGGTGCCCGCCGGCGCGGCCGTGGCGGTTGTCGTCCCGGGTCGGTCCCGATTCGGGTTGAATGGGCCTGTCGCCCCAACGCCGGAGGTCGCCGATGACCGGAATCGCCGTCGTCGGGCACCTGTGCGTCGACATCCGTCCCGAACTCCCGGGGCCGCCCGTGCTCGAACCGGGAGTGCTCGCGCAGGTCGGCCCGGCGGCCGTCACGCTCGGTGGTGCGGTCGCGAACACCGGACGCGTCGCCGCGCTGCTCGGCGCGCCCGTTGACGGCTGGGGAGCGGTCGGGCGCGACGACCTCGGTGCCATCGTGGGCAGCCACCTCGCCCGGGTGCCGGGCTTCACGTTCCATCCGCAGGTGGTGGACGCCGGCACGGCGTACACCATCGTCGTCGAGCCGCCGGGCACCGACCGCACGTTCTGGCACCACCCGGGCACGAACGCCCTCCTCGACCTCTCCCGGGTGGACCTGGCCGGCGTCGACCTGCTGCACTTCGGCTACCCGTCGCTGATGCCCGGGGTGTGCGCGGACGCCGGCGACGGCCTGTTCGACCTGTACTCGCGGGCCGCGGGCGCCGGGCTGGTGACGAGCCTCGACCTGGCGTGGGTGGACCCCCTCACCAGCGCGGGCGTGGTGGACTGGGCGGCGTTCCTGCAGCGGATGCTGCCGCTGGTCGACGTGGTCAGCCCCAGCTGGGCCGACCTGGCCTCGGCGCTCGGTCTGCCGCTGGAGTGGGACGCCGCGCTCGGCCGCGACCTGGTCGGGCAACTGCTCGACTGGGGCGCCGGGCTGGTGGTGCTGACCGCGGGCGAGGACGGCGCCCTGCTCGGGGCGTCCGGCGCGGACCGGCTGGCGCGGCTCGCCCGCTACCCGCTGGACCTCGCGGCCTGGGCGGGTGCGCGGACGGCGGGGTCGGCACGTCCGGTGTCCCGGATCGGCACGACGACGGGCGCGGGCGACGCGGCGACCGCGGCACTGCTGGTGGCGCTGCGCGAGGGCCGTGATCCGGCCGCGACCCTGGCGTACTGCGCGGACGTGGCGTCCGCCGCGATCGAGCAGGGTGGCACCGGAGGCTTCACAGGCCTGAGGTCACCCAGAGCATGAGCACGGCGAGGTCCTCGCGTAGGTAGTTGGCGGGCCAGAAGTACCAGGGGGTGCGGCTGCTGACGTGGGTGGCGTCGAGGCCTTCGGCGGCGGCGATTCGTCCGGCCCGGTAGACGTGGAACTCGTCGGTGACGAAGGTCACCGTGTAGCCGGCGGGAAGGCGGGCGTCCAGCAGCGCCTTCGCGAAGGCGAAATTCTCCTCGGTGGAGGTGGCGCGGCCCTCGGTGAGGATGTCGTCGGCTCCGACGCCGTGGTCGAGCAGGTACTGCCGCATGGCGGTGGCCTCGGGGAGGTTCTCCTGAGGTCCCTGGCCGCCGGAGACGACGATCACGGCGCCGGGGTTGCGCTGGTGGTAGGCGAGGGCGGTGTCGAGCCGTCCGACCAGGGTGTTGGAGAGTTCGTCGCCGTGCACGGCGGCGCCGAGCACGATCACGGCGTCCTCGTGGTAGTCGGCGTTGTTGCGCACGCCGACGGACGCCAGGAAGGCGGACAGGCCGACCAGTCCTGCGACGACCAGCAGCGCGAGGGCGCTGATCCAGCGCCGGCCGTGCCGGGGGAACAACGCGCCCCAGGCCAAGCAGCCGAGACCCACCAGCGCGGTCATCGCCGTGCCGACGGTGAGGTTGGCGGTGAACGCGAGCCAGACGGCGTTGGCGGTCAGCACCGCCCCGACGAGCAGCAGCACCGCGCGGGCCGGGCCCCGCCACGGGCCGGTCCGCGTCGTCTTCTGCACGTCGCAACGATAGGCGGGAGGTTGCGGCACGTCCGTGGCGCGTCCTTGGATGGGTTCATGGTGACCGCCCCGCCCGACCGCATCGCTCTCGGCCGCGGCGTGCTCGTCCGGGTGGGGGAGGCCGACGTGGTCGCGTTCATCGAGGTGGCCGCCGCGAATGCCGAGCGGTTGCGCGACTGGATCCCGTGGGGTGACGATCCGGGCTACCGCAGGGAGCGCATCGGTGGGGCGCCGGTGGACTGGGAGCAGCATCGCACCTACCTGTACGCGCTGCGTGAATCGGACGACGGCCCGGTGATCGGCGGGTTCAGCCTGCACCGCCGCATCGGCCCGGACGGGCTCGAGGTCGGCTACTGGCTGGACGCGGCCCACACCGGCGTCGGGCTGGCGACGGAGGCGGTGGGCGTGCTCACCGGGGTGGCGCTGGCTCTGCCGTAGGTCGAGCGGGTGGAGATCCACACGGACGCGGGCAACGCGCGCAGCGCGGCCGTGCCGCAGCGACTCGGCTACCGTCTGGCGCGCGTGGACACCTTCGAGCCCCGCACCCGCTCCGAGACCGGACGCCTGCAGATCTGGGTGACACCCTGATCGACCGGCCTGATCGCCCTGCTCCCCCGAGAGTGCGGAGGACGATCCTGCCCGAGCTGTTCGGTTCGGGGGC
>JAXGTK010000169.1:0-3521 GCA_040774965.1 Propionicimonas sp.
CAAGGACGAGGTGCGCGAGGTGGGGCGGCAGCTGGGCCTGCCCGAGCAGATCGTGGGCCGGCACCCGTTCCCCGGCCCGGGGCTCGGCATCCGGATCGTCGGTGCGGTGGACGCCGAGCGGCTGCGCATCCTGCGGGCCGCGGACGCGATCGTCCGGGCCGAGACGACGGCGGCCGGCCTGGACGGCGAGATCTGGCAGTTCCCCGTGGTGCTGCTGGCCGACGTCCGCTCGGTCGGGGTGCAGGGGGACGGCCGCAGCTACGGCCACCCGATCGTGCTGCGTCCGGTGTCCAGCGAGGACGCGATGACTGCCGACTGGAGCCGGCTGCCCTACGACTTGCTGGAGCGGATCAGCACCCGGATCACCAACGAGGTGCCCGAGGTGAACCGGGTGGTGCTGGACGTGACCAGCAAGCCACCCGGCACCATCGAGTGGGAGTGACCGTCAGCGGGCGTCGCCGCCGTTGCCCGAGTTGCCGCCGAACATCTTCTTGAGGTCGTCGAAGCCGGTCGTGCCGCCGTCCTCGAGCGGCAGGATGAGCCATGCCGCGAGGTAGACCGGGATGATCAGGCCCCAGAAGAAGGCCAGCACGACGGTGATGATCCGGACGAGACCGGAATCGATGCCCAGGGAGCGGGCGACGCCGCCGCAGACGCCGGCGATGAACTTGTCCGAGGCCGAACGGGTGAGTGCTTGCTTCATGGTTGTTCCTTTCTTGGAAACTCAGTTGTGGCGCCTGCGGGAGAGCAGCAGGACGCCGATCCCGACCACGACCATCGCGGCGGGAGCGAGGAGGCCGACGAGCCTCCAGTTGACCGCCCCGTAGGCGGTCCAGAACGCGAGCCCGGCCAGGGCGAGGGCGAGGACCCCGAAGGCGAAGGCGGCGCGGTCGCGGTTCATCGCGTCACGTCCAGTTCGCCGAGGTCGACCCTCACCGTCACGTGCAGCGTGGGGGTGTCCTTGCCGGAGTCGGACGGGTAGGTCGCGGTGCCGGACAGGTCGAAGCCGTCGTGGCTCTCGCCCGAGGTGTCCACGGTCGCACTGAATTCACCGGTGCCCACCTTCCAGGTGAGGTCGGTGGCCACGTCCTGGGGGAGCTGCAGGTTCAGCTGCCCGGTGCCGACGTGGACGGTGAGGTCCTCGTCGGAGGCCAACTGGAGCCTGCTCAGGTCGACGGTCAGCTCCCCGGCCTGCAGGGCGAGGGACGGCGGGAGTTCCGCCGCCGTGGTGTAGGCGTGGTACCGCTCGCCGACCTCGGGGATGGCCACGCCGTGGGCGTGGACCATCAGGCTGCCGGTGACGAGCGCCGCGACCAGGGTGGCCGGTAGCAGCAGCGGTGCGCGTCCGCCCCGGACGCCGGCGAGCAGGGTGAGGCCGAGGCCGCCCAGGACGGCCGCGCTGTACGCGAGGGGCGTGGCGGGCAGGCCGAGCAGGCCGAGCGCGCTCACGGCGAGCACACCGAGCCCGACCAGGGTGAGCCCGAGCCACCACAGCCGCCACCGGTGCGGGCGCGTCCGCAGGGCCGGCACCGGGTCGTCGTCGCGGACGGCGAGATCGGCGGCCGGGTCGGTGTAGGGCTGGGTCCAGCGCGGCTGCTGCGGCGCGGCGAGCGGGACCTGCTCGTAGCCGGGCGTCTGCTGCTCGGCGAGCCGCTGCCGCCAGTTGTCCGCTGCACGCTCGAACGGGGTGGGCTCCGCGGGCGGCGCCGGCGGCGTGCGGGAGTTGCGTCCGCGGAAGCCGAAGAACCAGATGACGAGGATCACGGCGACCGGCCCCAGGCCGATGCCCTGGGTGCCGATGAGCCCGACCAGCAGCGCCGCGACCGCGATCGTGACGATCACGACCGTTCCGTTCGACCAGCGCCGGGTGAACGGCAGCAACCGGCGGATCGGCGCCTCGGCGCTGCCGTCCCGGGGCATCAGGAGCATCCCGGTGCCGTAGGCGACCAGGCCGAGACCGCCGAAGAAGGCGAGGACGACGACGGCGATCCGCAACAGGTTCGGGTCGACCTGCCAGCGCCGGGCCAGGCCCGCACAGACACCGCCCACCATCGCACCCGCCCGAGGACGGGTGATCACGGGGAGGTTGTTGTCGGGCACGTTTCCATTCAACGCCGGGCGCGGGGTGCGAGCCATAAGGGTTGACCCTGAGGGCTCCCGGCAAAGCCGCACAGGGTGTAGAAAGGCGCTAGAGTTGAGAGCGCTTTCAGGAAAGGACGCCATCAACACTGGTAGCGTTCGCACAGGTACGGCAGCCGGGGTCTTCGCCAGGACCCGTGGACGAGGCAGTCGACGCGTCCGATCACTCCGGCCGGTGAGACAGGAGGGCACCCCGTGGCCAGGATCGACGGGGCACACTCAGCGCCGACGTTGGAGGACGTGGCCCGCGTGGCCGGCGTCTCGCGTGCAACCGTGTCCCGGGTGGTGAACGGCGGCACGCTGGTCGCAGCCAAGACCACCGAGGCCGTGCGTGAGGCCATCGACGAACTGGGCTACCACCCCAACCGGGCGGCCCGTGCCCTGGTCACCCGTCGCACCGGCGTGATCGCCGTGATCGTTCCCGAGACCGACGAACGGGTGTTCACCGACCCGTTCTTCCCGCAGGCCTACCACGGAGCCCTGCAGGCCTTCGCGGACTCCGACGTGCAGGTGGTGCTGGCCATGGCCCAGCCGGGCGACAGCACGGACCGGATGGTGCGCTACCTGGAGTCGGGCCACATCGACGGAGCGATCATCGTCTCCCACCACGGACCCGATCTCGCCGTCGCGCTGGCGAAGTCGTGGCAGCCGGTCGTGTTCGTCGGCGATCCCGAGGCGCCCGGTGTCTACTACGTCGACCTCGACAACGTGGAGGCGGCGAGGATGGCCACCCGCTACCTGATCGAGCGCGGCGCGCGCACGATCGGCACGATCACCGGCCCGCTCGACATGGGCTCGGCGAAGGCGCGACTGAAGGGTTTCCAGGACGCGATGGCAGAGGCGGGACTCGACGCCTCGATCGTCGTGGAGGGCGGCTACACGGCGTCCAGCGGCGAGATCGCCGGACAGCTGCTCGCCGAGCACCCCGACCTGGACGGGCTGTTCGTGGCCAACGACCTGATGGCCGTCACTGCGATGAGCGTGGTGCAACGGTCCGGACGCCGGGTGCCCGAGGACGTGAAGATCGTCGGTTTCGACGACGCCGCGATCGCCCAGCAGTCCAGGCCGCAGCTGACCACGATGACCAACCCCGCGGCCGAGCACACCCGGCTGGCCGCAGAGATGCTGATCGAACTGCTCGCCGGCGGCGTTCCGAAGAGCCCCATGAAGCTCAAGCCCAGCCGGCTGGTGGTGCGCGGCTCGGCATGACCCTTCGTGACGACCGGCGGGACCCTTCCGATGATGACGGACGGGTGGTTGGTGAGCCGGTCTCCTCAGGGCGGGCCCTTCGTGACGACCGGCGGGACCCTTCCGATGATGACGGACGGGTGGTTGGTGAGCCGGTCTCCTCAGGGCGGGCCCTTCGTGACGACCGGCGGGAC
>JAXGTK010000170.1:0-3471 GCA_040774965.1 Propionicimonas sp.
AACGTCGCCGTCGACGTCGCGCGGATCCTGCTCAAGGACCCCGCCGAACTGAGCGCCACCGACATGCCCGACGCCGTGCTCGCCGAGTTGCGCACCGCCCGGATCGAGCACGTGTGGCTGGTCGGGCGCCGCGGGCCCGAGCACGCCGCCTTCACCACGCCCGAGCTCCGCGAGCTGCTGGCCACGCCCCGGACCGGGGTGACGCTGACCGGCGCGGACCCGGCGTCCATCGAGGTCGGGGAACTCGAACGTCACGCCCGTGCCAACGTCTCGGCGATCGCGTCCGCGCTCGCCGAGCCCGCCATCGATCCCGTGCGCTGGCTGCACCTGGTGTTCTGGCACCGTCCGGCCGAGCTGCTCGGCCTCGGGCAGGTGCAGGGCGTCCTGCTGGAGCCGACCGGGCCGACGGCGGCGGGCGGCGGGTTCGTGGTGCCGGCCGACCTCGTGCTGCGCTCGATCGGCTATCGCGGCGTGCCGGTGCCGGGCGTCCCGTACGACGACGGGCGGATCCCGAACCTCGAGGGTCGCGTGCTCGAGCTGGACGGCTCGGCGCGGCCGGGCGAGTACGCCGTCGGCTGGATCAAGCGCGGGCCCGTCGGCCTGATCGGCAGCAACAAGAAGGACGCGGCCGAGACCGCCGCCTGCGTCGTCGAGGACTTCGAGACCCTGCCCCGGCGCGCGCTCACCGACCTGGACGCCGAGCTCGCCGCGCGCGGCGTCCGTCCGAGCACACTCGCGGACTGGCGCCGGATCGACGCGGCCGAGATCGACCGCGGCTCGATCCGTGGCCGCGAGCGCACCAAGATCGAGGCCTGGCACGACCTGCTCGACCTGGTCAGCCGCTCCTGAGCCATCGCCCCTTCTCCTCGCCGAGCGCCTCCGTTCCGGTCGAACACCTGCACCCGAGCTGTGGCGCTCGACCGAAACGGAGGCGTTCGATGACAGGGCGACGGACGCGAGCGGTCCCAGCCCGGCGTGTGGTCCTAGGGTGGGGCCGTGATCAAGCACATCGTGATGTGGACGTTCGCCGACGAGGCGGAGGGGGCCGACAAGGCCACGAACCTGGAACTCGTGCGAGACCGGCTCGCGGCACTGGACGGGCTCGTGCCGGGCCTGGTCACGCTGGAACCGGTGATCCCCGTCGATCCCTTCGAGCACAGCTACGACCTGGTGCTCTACTCCGAGTTCGACTCCCCGGACGCGCTGCGCGAGTACGCCACGCACCCCGAACACGTCGCGGTGGGCGCGCTGCTCAAGGCGGTGACGACCGCGCGGGTCTGCGTCGACTACGAGGCCTGAGCCGCGGCGGAGCGCAGCAGGCTGCGGATCGTGCTCGCGGCCAGCGTGGCCGCGGCGTCCAGGTCGGAGAAGATGCCGACCAGGTGCATGGACGCGGCACCGTGCGCCACGACCATGAACTGCGGGACGACGTCGACGCCCGCCCGGCTGTCGCCGCCGGTGGCCTCGATGGCGCGGAACAGCACGATGTCGCTGATCGCGCGGGCGGCGTCGCGCAGTTCGTCGACGTGGACGCCCCTCAGCTCCGGTGAGTAGATGACGTCGAGGCCGGCCCGCCGGGTGGCCGCGAACCGCACGTAGGCCGCGGCGGCCGCGGCGATGGCGTCCACGGGATCGTCGCCGGCGGCGTCCGCGGCCTCGCGCATGGCGGCCTCGAGTTCCTGGGCGGCCCTCGCCGCGACCGCGACCACGAAGTCCTCCCGGCACGGGAAGTGCCGGTACGGTGCCGCGGCGCTGACACCGGTGCGGCGTGCGGCCTCGGCGACGGACAGCGCGGCCAGCCCGCCCTCCGCGACCATGTCGGTGCCGGCGTCGATCAGTGCCGCCCGCAGGTCGCCGTGGTGGTAACCCACGTCGCACCTCCCTTCGATGTAAGGCCGATCATACTTTCCCTCTTGCGCCTGATGTAAGTCTACTCTTACAATGTTAGATGTCACTAACAAGAAGGGCTTCACGATGAGCACGACGCCTTGGGGAACGATGAACGGCTGGCTGCGGTTCGAGACCGAGCAGCAGGGCCGGTGGAGGCGGCAGCGGGTGCAGGACCTGCGTGCGGCCCAGGTCACGGGGCTGCCCGCGGTGGCACCGGTGCGACCGGCGGCGAAGGCCTCCCCGCGCCCGGCAGGGCAGGCCCCGACGCGCCCGGCGAAGGCTGTTCCGCGCCCGGCGGTCACGGGCGGGCCCTGCACGGAAGCCGCCTGAGCGGGAACCCGGGTGCCGGCCCGCCCGGTTCGCCGTGCCTGTGAATACGCCGTGAACCACGACCGCGCCGGTGTGCGGTGGTCGGAGCGGGTTGGGGGCAGCCCTACCATTGTGCGGGGAGCGCGTCGCTCCCGGCTGCCCGGAGGCGGCCAGCAGCATATGGAGGAAGTCCATGGAATCGGTGAGTCGTCGCGCTGCGATGCTGGGCGCAGTCGGGGTTGCAGGAGCCGCCCTGGTGGGGTGCTCGACCGAGGCGCCAGCCGCGGGGAACCAACCGCAGGCCAGCACCACGCCGGCCGACACCGCCACTCCCACTCCGACCCCGACCGTCGACACGACGCCGCGCTGGCCGCTCACCGGCAAGGTGCTGAAGAACGCGGACGACGCCAAGCACATTGCCGTCGCGGTGAAGGTGCCCGACAACCAGGGTGAGCACCCCCAGATGGGCATCGACAAGGCCGACATCGTCTACGTCGAACTCGACGGGTACCCGGCGGCGGTGGGCCAGTCCGGCACCCGCCTCGTCCCGATCTACCACTCCCAGTTCGCCAGCGCGGTGAACCCCGTCCGCTCGATCCGTCCGGTCGACATCCCCATGCTGAGCCCGATCACCGCGATCATCGGCAACACCGGCGCCTTCCCGTGGGTGATCGACTACGTCAAGGAGTTCTCCGAGTACCTCGTGTGGAACAAGTCGTACATGGCCACGAAGGGCACCGGCTCCTACAGCATCCTCGCCAACCGGGTTCGCTCGATCAACGGCGTCACCTACTACGACCGCGCGGTCGCGTGCCACCCGGCGGTGCTGGCCAAGCAGACGAAGAAATTCCACAACGGCCCCCAGCAGTGGTACTTCCCGTGGGCCGCGAGCGACACCGAGGTCAGCACCGCGGTGTCGGGCAAGCCCGCGAGCTTCATCAGCGTCCCCTGGAAGAAGGGGAACACCTACCCGATGAGCTACACCTGGAACAAGAAGGCCGGCCGCTACCTGCGCTCGATGCCGTGGGGCAAGCACGTGCTCGCCGACGGCACCCGGGTCTCCTGCGACAACGTGCTGGTGATCAAGGCCAAGCAGATCTTCGGGCGGATCTTCCCGAGCGGACGGATCAACGCCACCTACGGCGGGCACGACGAGCCGATCCACGACATCATCAACAACAGTGGCAAGTTCTACTACGCGAACGGCGGCCAGTACGTGAAGGGCACCTGGTCGAAGGGCAAGGTGGACGAGGTGTTCGAGTTCACCCTTGA
>JAXGTK010000171.1:0-3222 GCA_040774965.1 Propionicimonas sp.
ATGGCCGTCCACCGGGTCGAAGTCGATGCCGGGGGTGAGCGCCACCCCGGTCGCGGCCAGCACCTGCGCGCACCACGCCTGGGAGTCGTCGGTCAGGTGACCGATGTCGCACCAGGCGTAGAACGCGCCGTCGGGCGGGGCGAAGCTGGTGATGCCCAGTTCCGGCAACCGGGCGAGCAGGATGTCCCGGTTGGCCGCGTACCGGTGCACGTGCGCGTCCAGTTCGGCCCGGGCGTCCGCCTCGAAGGCCGCCACCCCGGCCGCCTGCGAGATCGCGGGCGGGCAGATCGCCAAGTTGCCCTGCAACAGCTCGACCGGACGGCGCAACGCCTCCGGCAGCAGCAGCCAGCCGAGCCGCCAGCCCGTCATCGAGTGGTACTTGCTCACCGAGCCGAGCACGACGGCCCCGGTGCCGGACTCGCGGGCGCTCGCACAGGTGCGTCCGTAGGAGATTCCGTGGTAGATCTCGTCGCTGATCAGCAGGCACCCGTTCACCTCGCACCACCGCGCGACCGCGGAGAGCTCCCCGGGGTCGATGATCGTGCCGGTCGGGTTGGACGGCGAGGCCAGCACGAGCCCGGCCGGAACCTCGGGCAGCGCCTCCAGCATCGCCACCGTGGGCTGGTACCTCGTCTCCGGTCCGACGTCGAGGTCGAGCACCCGACAGCCGAGGCTGAGCAGGGTGTTGCGGTACGCCGGGTAGCCGGGACGCGTGATCGCGACGGTGTCCCCCGCCTCGAACGCGGCCAGGACCGTCAACTGGAAGCCCGCCGAGGAGCCGGTGGTGATCAGCACCTCGTCGGCGTCCACCGGCACTCCGTAGCGCAGCGCGTACTCGGTGGCGATCGCCCAGCGCAGCTCGGGGACTCCCGTCGCGACGGTGTAGCCGAGCACCTCGCCGGTCACGGCGGCGGCCGCCGCCGCCCGAACCGGGGCGGGTGCCGGGGTGTCCCACGCAGAGCAGGATCGCGTCTCCGTGGCTGGCCTGGCGGGCCGCGGCGGCCTTGACCACCTCCATCACGTGGAACGGCTCGACCGACCCCCGCGACGACGGCCGGATCATCCCCGCCTGCCGAACAGCTTCGACAGCACGGACGCGATCGCCGCGCCGAATCCCAGTCCGGTCGCCGCGCCCACCACGTAACCGGTGCCGAGCCCGATGCCGAGGGTGCGCTTCGCGACCTCGCTCGAGACGTACAGCTCACCGGGCATGCTCTCCACCCGCTCCGGCGGCTCGAGTTCGCGCACCGGTTCGGGCTCGACGACGGGAACCTCCGAGGTCGACAGCCAGGCGGCGATGTAGAGCAGCAGGGTCGCGAACAGGTTGAGGAACAGCATGAAGACGATCGTGGAGCCGAACACCGCCGTGCTCAGGTTCCGGGAGAAGGCGCCGATCAGGTAGCCCGCCAGCACCTGCAGCACCACGAGGCCGAAAGATCCGATGCCGGCGCCCACCCAGGCCAGGTGCGGGGGTATCGGGCGCGGGCTGAACCAGCCGAACAACAGCCGGAACAGGCCCGCTCCGGCCGCCAGCGCGATGGCCAGCCCCACCACCCGAAGGGCGAGAGTCCAACCGGCGCTGTTCCCGATACCCAACCAGCCACCGACGAGGTCGCCGAGGCTGGTCGAGAAGGCGGCTGCGGCGAAGGTCGCCGCCACACCGACCAGCAGCCCGACGAGGCCGGCGAAGTTGGCCAGAACGTCGAGCGGGAGCGGCGGCTGCTTGCCGGGCCGGTCCGCGTGTTCACGCATCATCAGCCTGGTCGCCCGCTTCAGGTTGCCCACCCAGCCCGAGCCCACCCAGATGGTGATGCCGAGACCGAACAGGCCGATGGAGGCCCAGTTGCTCAGTGCCGCCGCGATCACGTCGTAGACGCTCTGGCCGATACCTGACTCGTCGACCACCTGCTCGCGGATCCACGTCTCGATCTGGCCGAGCGCCTCCGGTCGCAGGACGGTCAGGGTCAGGCCGAGCGCGGAGAAGGCCAGCATCAGGATCGGGACGATCGCGAGTACCGAGAAGTAGGCGATCGCCGCGGCCAGCTGCGCGCCGCCGCGGACGTTGAACCGCGTGACCGCGCGCAGCAGGTGCGCCACGAAGGGCTTCTGCGAGAACTCCGTCCACCACTGCAGCATGGGGTGTCCTTCGTCTACTCCTCGTAGGCGGCCGTCGGCGGGCACGTGCAGACCAGGTTCCGGTCGCCGAACGCCTGGTCGATCCGGGCGACGGACGGCCAGTACTTGTCGCGTCCGCCGGAGCCGACCGGCCCCGGACGCACGCCTACCGGATAGGCCGCCACCTCCCGGCTGTAGGGATGGCTCCAGTCGGCGGCCACGATCCGTGACGCCGGGTGCGGCGCGTTGTGGAGCGGGTTGTCGTCCGCGGGCCAGGTACCCGCAGCCACGGCGTCCATCTCGTGCCGGATCGCGATCATCGCGTCGCAGAAGCGGTCCAGTTCGGCCTTCGACTCCGACTCGGTCGGCTCGACCATCAGAGTGCCCGCCACCGGGAAGCTCATCGTGGGCGCGTGGAACCCGTAGTCGACGAGCCTCTTGGCGACGTCGTCCACGGTGATCCCGGTCTGCTTGGTGAGCTCGCGGAGGTCGAGGATGCACTCGTGGCCGACCAGCCCGGACGCGCCGGTGTAGAGCACCGGGAAGTGCCCGTCGAGGCGCCGCGCCACGTAGTTGGCCGCGAGGATCGCCGACTGGGCGGCCAGCCGCAGCCCGTCCGCTCCCATCAGCGCGATGAACGCCCACGTGATCGGCAGCACCCCGGCCGAGCCGTACGGTCCCGCGCTCACCGGGCCGTAGCTGCTCGCCGGACCGGCTGCCGGAACCAGCGGGTGGTTCGGCAGGTAGGGCGCGAGGTGCTCGCGCACTGCGACCGGGCCCACGCCGGGGCCTCCGCCGCCGTGCGGGATCGCGAAGGTCTTGTGGAGGTTGAGGTGGCTGACGTCCGCGCCGAACCTCCCGGGGCGGGCCAGGCCCAGCATCGCGTTCAGGTTCGCACCGTCGACGTACACCTGACCTCCAGCCTCGTGCACCTGCCGGCAGATCTCGGTGATGGTCTCCTCGAACACCCCGTGCGTGGACGGGTAGGTCACCATCACGGCGGCGAGTTCGGCGGCGTGCTGGCCGATCTTCGCCTGCAGGTCCGCCAGGTCGACCGAGCCGTCGGCCGCGGTCGCCACGACCACCACCCGCATGCCCGCCATCACC
>JAXGTK010000172.1:0-3036 GCA_040774965.1 Propionicimonas sp.
CGCCGTCCCCGGGTAGGGCTGTTGCGCCGGCGGCGTGGTGGGCTGTGGGGCGTAGGGCTGTTGGGGGTAGGCGGCCTGCGGCGTGGTGGGCTGCGGGGCGTAGGCCTGTTGCGGGTAGGCCTGTTGCGGGTACGCCTGTTGCGGGTACGCCTGCGGTGCCGGGTGGGCCTGCGGTGCCGGGTAGCCGGGAGCGGTGTAGTCCGGCGGGAGGAAGGTCGGCGTGGCCGGGGCGGTCCCTTCGACGCGGTCGGGGGTGGACGGATCGGTCGAGGACATCGGGGCTCCGGGATCGTGAGACACTGTCGGGCTGATCGTAACCGCTGGACGGGGGTGAGCCGATGACCGACGAGGTGCCGCCCGTGGCCGTGGCGCCGTCCCGGCGCGGGCTGACCATCGGCCTGCTGCTCAGCGTGGTGGCGATCGCGTTCGAGGCGATGGCCGTCGTCACCGCGATGCCCGCCGCCGCGGCGGACCTCGGCGACCTCGACCTGTACGCGTGGACGTTCTCCGCCTTCATGCTGGCCCAGACCTTCGCGATCGTCGCCGCGGGCCAGTTCAGTGACCGGCTGGGCCCCAGGCTGCCGCTGGCCGTCGGGTTCGTGGTGTTCGCCGTCGGCATCGTGGTCTCGGCCTCCGCGCCGACGATGCCGGTGCTGCTGGTCGGGCGGTTCGTGCAGGGCCTCGGGGGCGGCACGATGAACCTGGCGGTGATGGTGCTGGTCGCCCGCGTGTTCGACGAGCGCGAGCGTGCCGTGCTGATGACCGGCTTCTCCGCGGCGTGGATGGGCCCGTCGTTCGTCGGCCCGCCGCTGGCGGCATGGCTGTCCACGGCCTTGTCGTGGCACTGGGTGTTCTGGTCGGTACTGCCGCTGATGGCACTGGGTGGTGCCCTGATCCTCAAGCCGCTGCGCGAGCTCGACCTGCCGCCGCACGACGACGTGCCCGCCGCGCCGCGCCTGCTGGTCTGGGCCGGGCTGGTCGCCGCCGGTGCCGCTGCGCTGCAACTCGCCGGCCAGCGCATCGAGGTGTGGTCGCTCGCCTGGCTGCTGGCGGGCGTCCTGCTGCTCTGGCGCGCCCTGCCGCCCCTGCTGCCGGAGGGGTTCCGTCCCGCCGGACGCGGGCTGGCCGCCGTGATCGTCGTCCGCGCGTTCACCGCAGGGGCGTTCGCCGGCGGCCAGACGTTCCTGCCCCTGATGTTCGTGCAGGCCGAGCACCTCGACCTGGGCTGGGCGGGCGCGATCATCACGATCGGCTCGTGCGGCTGGATGGCGGGCGCCTGGCTGCAGTCACGACCGTGGCTGCGGTTGCGTCGCGACCAGATCATCGTCGCCGGCACCGCGAGCGTCCTCGTCGGGCTCGTGCTGGTCTCCGTCTCCGCCTGGCTGCCCGGACGCCTGCTGGCGGTCGCGGTGGTCGGCTGGGTGTTCGCGGGGCTCGGCATGGGCCTGTCTCTGGCCAGCACGTCGCTCGCCGTCATGCAGTTGTCCGAGGTGGCCGAGCTCGGCCGGAACACCTCCTCGCTGCAGGTCGGGGAGGCGCTCGGCAACAGCATCGGCGCGGGCATTGCCGGCACGCTGTTCGCGTTCGGGCTCGCGCAGTCCAACCAGGTCTTCGGCTTCGGGGCGCCCCTGACCGCGATGGCGGTGGTGGCGGCGCTCGGCCTCGCCGCGTCCCTGCGGATCGGTGCGGTGGAGAACTTCTCCGTCGACCGCTGATCTCGCAGCGTCTGTGGGGGTGTGCGGGACGCGACCCCGGGCGATAAAGTCTCGATATCGAGATAACCGGGGGTGGGGCATGGCCGACGAGGTGGACCTGATCCTGGCGGCGTGGGCGCGCGAGCTCCCGGAGGTCGACGTCAGCCCGATGGGCAGCCTGTCCCGGATCAGCCGGCTGGCCCGGCACCTCGACCGCGCGCGGAGCGCGGCGTTCGCCGCCCACGACCTGGAGGTGTGGGAGTTCGACGTGCTGGCCGCGCTGCGTCGCGCCGGGCGTCCCTACGAGCTGTCGCCGGGGGAGCTGATCCGCCAGACCCTGTCCACGTCCGGCACCATGACCAACCGGGTGAACCGGCTGGAGGCCCGCGGGCTGGTCGAGCGCCTGCCCAACGCGGACGACCGGCGCGGCGTCCGCGTGCGGCTGACCGATGCCGGGAAGGGCCTCGTGCAGGACGCCCTGGCCGACCTGCTGGACTACGAGCGGGAGGTGCTCGCCGCGATCGAGCCGTCCGAGCGGGAACAACTGGCCGGATTGTTGCGCCGGCTCCTCGCGCCGTTCGAACGATGGTGAACCACGCGGGCAGTATTCTGGACCGACTTGTCCACTGACCCCGGGCCACCCGGGGCCGACCACGAAGGCATCGCTGCAGGCCATGGCCCTCTCCAACCCCTTCCTCGCTGAACTCGCGGACGCGTTCGGGATCGCCACCGAATTCTGGGACTGGAAGGGCCGGCTCACGGAGGTCACCGACGAGACGGTGATCGCGATCCTGGCGGCGATGGACGTGGACGCGTCCGACCCCGAGCACGCCCGGTCGTCCCTGCACGCGCTCCGGCAGCGTCCGTGGACGCGACTGCTGCCGCCCTGCGTCGTGATGGAGCAGGGCACGCCGAAGCGCATCCAGGTGCACCTGCCGGACGGGGACTGGGTGCGCATCGCGGTCCGGCTCGAGGAGGGCGGCTTCCGCGACGTCCCGCAGGTGCCGGACGACGAGCCCCCGCGCGAGGTGGACGGCGTGCCCACGGGCCAGGCGTCCTTCGAGCTGCCGGCCGACCTGCCGCTGGGCTACCACCGGTTGCAGGCCACCACCGAGGCCGGCCAGTCGGAGACGACGCTGGTGGTCAGCCCGGCGTTCCTCGGCTTCCCCGCCGCGATGGGGGAGAAGCGCACCTGGGGGTACGCGTCCCAGCTGTACAGCGTGGCGTCGGAGGACTCCTGGGGCATCGGCGACCTGCTCGACCTCGCCGACCTGGCCACCTGGTCGGCGACGCAACAGTTCGCCGGCTTCGTCCTGGTGAACCCGCTGCATGCCGCACAGCC
>JAXGTK010000173.1:0-3030 GCA_040774965.1 Propionicimonas sp.
CCGTTCGGGCGCTGACCGAGCGCAAGGCGTCCCTGCTGCCGGCCGGGATCGTCGAGGTGCGCGGGACGTTCCGGATCGGCGACCCGGTGCGGCTGGTCAGCGAGTCCGGGTCGGTGGTTGCGCGCGGCCTGGTCGGCTACGACTCCGCCGACCTGCCCGGGATCATCGGACGCAGCACCCGCGACCTCGTGGCCGAGCGGGGCGCCGGCTTCGACCGCGAAGTGGTGCACCGCGACGACCTGATCGTGCGGACGAGGAAGAAGAAGACGTGAGCACCGTCCGGACTTCTTCTCCTCCGCTGCGCTCCCCCGAACAACTCCGCGGGGGCCCCGCATGAGCACCCCACGGACTTCTTCTCCTCCGCTGCGCTCCCCCGAACAACTCCGCGGGGGCCCCGCATGACACCGGTCCTGCTCTTCGGCTGGGCGGCCGCGTTCGTGGGCACGGTGCTCGGCGTGCCCCAGGTCGTGCGGCTCGTCCGCACCCGCAGCGTGGAGGGGCTCTCGCTCGCCGCGTGGCAGGTGATCCTCGGGCTCAACATCGGCTGGCTGGTGCACGGCTTCCTGATCCACCAGCTCAACATGATCCTGCCGAACGGCCTCGGCATGATCGTCACCCTGACCATCCTGCGGCTGATGGCGCGCGAGGAGCGGCGTCCGCTGCTGCGCACGCTGTTGCCCGGCGTCCTGATCGGCGTGGTGATGATCGCGGTCGACGTGGTCTTCGGTTCCGCGACCTACGGCGCCTTCGCCGTGATCCCGGCGATCTTCGCCAACATCGGGCAGAGCATCGAGCTGGTCCGGGCGCCGCGGGTGACCGGTGTGTCGCCGGCGTTCCTCGTGGGCGCGGTGCTCAACCAGGCGCTGTGGCTGGCCTGGGGCCTGCTGGTACCCGATCCCGGAACGATCATCGCCGCGACGGTGACCGGCGCGATCACCCTGTTCAACCTGGTCTGGTGGGGCCTGCGGAAGGCGGGGTTGCGTCCGCTGCAACTGGGCGCGGTTTCGCGGGTCGAAGTGTGGCTGAGCAGGCGTTCCTCCGCCTCAGGGACGATCGCCGCGCCCATAGGCTTGGCCGGTGCGCCCGACCCGATCGACGACCCGGAGACCGCAGAGCCCGGGCTCGTGGTTCCCGGCGTCGTCGCCGAGGTGGCGCCGGACGCCGACTGACCTGCGGGCCGGCTCCCGCGAGGGGGTCCGGCCATGACCGCCGTCTCCGTCCTCGGCTGGCTGGCGGCGCTGACCGCGACGCTGCTGGGCGTGCCACAGGCCGTCCGGCTGTGGCGGACGCGCGTCACGGACGGGCTGTCGCTGCTGGCCTGGCAGTTCATGCTGGTGATCAACCTGGCCTGGACCTCGCACGGCCTCGTGATCGGCCAGCTGAACATGGTGCTGCCGAACGCCCTCGCGATGGCGTCGACACTGCCCGTGCTCGCCCTGGTCTCCCGCGACCGCGGGCTGGCCCTGTGGCGTGTCCTGGTGCCCTCGCTGCTGGGGGCGGCGCTGATGGTCGGCGTCGACCTCACGCTCGGCACCGCAGCGTTCGGCGCCCTCGGCGTGGTGCCGGCCGTCGCGGCGAACGCCGGGCAGAGCGTGGAGCTGGTCCGGGCGCCCGCGGTGGACGGGGTGTCGCCGGTGTTCCTCGCCTGGCAGTTGGTGAACCAGTCGCTGTGGGCTGTCTGGGCCGTCCTGGTGCCCGACCTCGGCACGCTGATCAGCGCGGCGGCGACGGCCCTGATCGCGGCGTTCAACGTCGCGTGGTGGCTTGCGCGCCGGTTCGGGCTGCCCGCGCTGTTCGCGCCGGCGTCCTGAGGTGGACCGAATCAGGAACCGTCCCCAACCCGGTCCGCGGACCGAATCGGGGACGGTTCCTGATACGGTCCACGTCCTATTCTTTCCGGCATGAGCTTCACCGAGCAGGCCACCGCAGCCAAGACCGCCAGCCGTGCGCTGGCCGTCCTCACCCGTGCACAGAAGGACGCCGCGCTGCACGCGATGGCCGACGCCCTCGCCGCCGCGACCGGGCCGGTGCTGGCCGCGAACGCCCTCGACGTGGCCGCGGCACGCGAGGCGGGCACGAGCGAGGCCCTCGTCGACCGGCTCAGCCTCAACGCCTCCCGGATCGGCGGCATGGTGGACGGGCTGCGCTCGCTGGCCGGGCTGCCCGACCCGGTGGGCGACGTGGTACGGGGCTGGACGAACCCCAACGGCGTCCGGGTACGCCAGGTGCGGGTTCCGCTCGGCGTGGTCGGGATCATCTACGAGGCGCGCCCGAACGTGACCGCCGACGCCGCCGGGATCTGCCTGAAGGCGGGCAACGCGGCGCTGCTGCGCGGCTCGTCGTCCGCCCTGAACTCCAACCGGGCCGTCGTCATCGCGCTCCGGCAGGGGCTGGTCGCGTCCGGGCTGCCCGAGGACGCGGTGCAACTGGTCGAGGGCGACCGCAGCGTGACCGGGGAGATGATGGCCGCCCGCGGGCTCGTGGACGTGCTGATCCCCCGCGGCGGGGCGGGCCTGATCAACGCCGTGGTGGACGGCTCCAAGGTGCCGGTGATCGAGACCGGCACCGGCAACTGCCACCTGTTCGTGGACGCGTCCGCCGACCTCGACATGGCCGTGGCGATCATGCTGAACGCGAAGGTGCAGCGGCCCAGTGTCTGCAACGCCCTGGAGACGCTGCTCGTGCACGCCGACGTGGCACCGGCGTTCCTGCCCCTGGCGCTCGCGGCGCTGGCCGAGAACGGCGTGACCGTGCACGGCACACCCGCGGTGCAGTCGTACTCGCCGGACGTCGTGCCCGCGGCCGCGGACGAGTTCGACGCCGAGTACCTCTCCCTCGACCTCGCCTGCGACGTCGTCGGCTCGCTCGAGGACGCGATCGCGCACATCCGCGTCCACAGCACCGGGCACTCGGAGACCATCGTCACGTCCGACCGGCGCTCCGCGGAGGTGTTCACCGCCGAGGTGGACGCGGCGGCCGTGCTGGTGAACGCGTCCTCCCGCTTCGTGGACGGGGGCGAGTTCGGCTTCG
>JAXGTK010000174.1:0-3012 GCA_040774965.1 Propionicimonas sp.
GAAGACCGCCAAGCCGAAGGCCACCCCGTCCCCGACCCCGTTCACCGTGTCGCCGACGCCGACGTCCACCCGGACGGCCGCCGACATCGAGGGTGAGCGCTGGGTCCAGCTGGCCGTGGTCGCCGGTGGCGGCCTGCTCGCCGCGGTGCTGGTGTTCTTCGCGATCGGAGCGCTGTTGCGCCGCAAGCCTCGCCAACCGCGCTGACGAATCGGACGAGGGGCCGCCACGACGCCGAACGGCGGGAAGGGCGACGTTCCGGCAGGCCCGGCGTTCGTGCCGCGGCAGGATCAGTCGCCGAGGCGCCAGTGCTGCAGGGTGACCCGGAAGTCGTCCAGGCTGTCGCCCAGCACGGCGTCCGGACCGACGAGGTCACGGGGACACACCGCCACCCCACCGGACTCCAGCCAGATCTCGGCCTGGTAGCGCTCGAGCCGCCCGGACGCGATCACCGGCCACGGGGCGAGGACCTGCGGCAGGACCCGGGCGTAGCCGGTGCCGAACGCCTCGCTCGGGACGAGCTGGACGGCAGCGGCCCCGGCGACCGCACCGGAGCGCAACTCCGACGGGGTGAGCCCGCCGAGGACCACCGGGAAACCCGGCACGGCCTCGACCAGGTCGGCGAGCAGGAAGTCGGACATCACGAGCACCGCGCCGGCAGCGGCGGCCGCCACCACCTGCGCCGGCTCGGTGACACCGTGCACGCCGGCGCGCGCCCGGCGTCCGAACAGCCCGAGCAGGCGGGGCAACTGCTCGAGCCGGGCCGGGCCGACCGTCCACAGCGCGAAGCCCTCCTGGCAGAGCACCTCACAGGCGGGGACGAGCTCGTCGACGTCGAGATCCGGCAGACCGATGATCACGCTGTGCACGCCCGGATCGGGCAACTCGGGAACCACGGGCCCAATCCTGCCCGATGGAGCCACCCGCGTGGTTAGCTGATCGTGGAGCCACGCGAAGGAGCACCGATGGACATCTCCAGCGACAGCATCGCCGCCAACGCCCGCATCGACCTGCGCTACGCCGAGCCCGGCGTCGGGGGGACGAACGTCTCGCCCGCACTGGCCTGGTCCGGCGCGCCGGCCGGTACCCGCAGCTACGCGATCACCTGCTTCGACCCCGACGCCCCCACGGGGAGCGGCTGGTGGCACTGGGTGGTCACCGACATCCCGGCGGACGTGACCTCGCTCGCCGAGGGCGCACCGCTGCCGGACGGGGCCCGGACCTGGGCCAACGACTACGGCTACCCGGGCTGGGGCGGGCCGTGGCCGCCGCCGGGCCCGGCGCACCACTACGTGTTCACCGTGTTCGCCGCGGGGGTGGACCGGCTGGACGTGCCGGAGGAGGCCACGAGCGCTGTCGCCCGGCTCACGCTGAGCTTCAACGTGCTCGGCCAGGCGTCCTTCACCGCCCTGTTCCAGAACCCGGCGAGCTGATCCTCGTGGTTCGTCCCTCACCACGCGTCGAGACATCGCGCTTCCCGGCCGCTGCCGCGACCGTGGCGCCTGGCGTCTAGGCCACCGTGGCGGTCCTGATCGATCCGCCGCGCTGGCCCGCGCACGGGACGCGGTTCTCACACCTCGTCTCGGACCGGTCGCTGGACGAGCTCTTCGAGTTCGCGGACGGCCAGGAGCTGCCCGTGCGTGCGTTCGACCACGACCACTACGACGTGCCGGAGCGGCGCCACGACCACCTGGTGGCCGCGGGCGCCGAGGCCGTCGAGGCGTCCGAGCTGGTCCGGCGGCTGGTGGCGTCGGGCCTGCGCGTCCGGGCGCCCGACCGGACGCCGAAGCCGGCCGACGTGCTGCCCGGCCTGGTGACGGCCTGGCACGACCTGTTGCCGGACTCCCCCGGCCTCGGCGAGGACCTGCTGCGGCGCTGGCAGGAGCCGCACCGGCACTACCACGACGTGCGCCACCTCGCCCAGGTCCTGGCCGCCCTCGACACGGTGACCGGGAGCAGGCCGCCGCGTCCGGTGCTGCTCGCGGCCTGGTTCCACGACGCCGTCCACGACGGCGTGCAGGGCTCGGACGAGGAGCGCTCCGCAGCCCTGGCCGAAGCCGCCCTGGCCGAGGCAGGGCTGCCCGCGTCCGAAGTGGCCGAGGTGGCGCGGCTCGTCCGGCTGACGGCCGACCATGCTCCCGAGCCGGGTGATGCCGCCGGCATCGCGCTGGTGGACGCGGACCTGTCGATCCTGGGCCAGCCGCCGGGGCGCTACCACGTCTACTCCAGGGATGTCCGGCTGGAGTACCCGGGAATTCCGGACGGGATTTTCGCCGCCGGTCGCCTGCGGGTCCTCGAGGCACTATCCTCGGGGGAGCCCTTGTACCGATCGGCGATCGCAGAGGGCGCTTGGGCCGTGCAGGCACGCCAGAACCTCGTATCAGAACGACGGCGATGGTCACGACTTGCGGGGCCGAAGCCTGTAGAGTGATTCTTGGAAAGCACTAGCCACTGCTTGCGGGGGGTACGCGATGGCGAAGGCAAGTCTCTGGCTTGTCGCGGCTGCATGTATTGCTGCTGGCGCACTTGTCGCACCCCCGCGTTCCGGCGCCCCCCTGATCACGACGGGTGACCAGGTGCAGCCGACGCTCCAGGTGACACCCACTCCGGCACCCTCCTCGCAGATACCTCCCTCGACCGTCCCGACCGTCGAGCCCACGACGTCGAGCACGCCGACGGAGACCGCCACCGCGACGGTGACCGCGACAACGACTGCGACAGCGACCACCACGGCCACAGCAACCGCCACCACCTCCGCGACGGCAACCGCGACAGCAACCGCCACAGCCACGGCCACCGCGACGTCCACCTACTCCCCGCCGTCGAACCAGAAGCCGACGTCGAAGCCGACGGTCGTTGTCCCGACAGAGTCGCCGACGGTGACCATCGCCCCGACCGCGACCGCCACGGAAACCGCGACCGCCTCGGAAACCCCGACCGCCACGGAAACCCCGACCGCCACGGAAACCCCGACCGCCACGGAAACCCCGACCGCCACGGAAACCCCGACCGCC
>JAXGTK010000175.1:0-2954 GCA_040774965.1 Propionicimonas sp.
CCCTTTCGCCACTTGGTTTTTGTGGCTTGAAATGTGAAAATGGTGCGGGGCTAGGGCGGCCACCCGAACGCCGGTCAACCTCACCGGTTGCCCCTTCCAATATCAGAGGTAGCCGAGGGAGGTGTCGGCTATGGCGAGATCGAGACGCGCTCAGCGCCCGTCAATCGAATTAGAACCTAAGGTTTCAGGGGAAACGGCCCGACAGGTTATCTGCGGCATTGAAACCTTCGTTGCGCAGCTAGATGAACTCTTTGAGCAGGTGACACAAACGAAGAGTTCGGGGCGTTATTCACAACTCTCGGAATTGGCTGACCTATGTCTCATGAAAGACGTCAGTCTGCCGAGCGGACTTCGACTGGCTTTACAGGCGATTTCAGGGGATGACTGGCAGAAGCCGTTCCGTGAACTAAAACGTGCCGTCGCCAATCGGACTCCAGCACCGCCTCAGAAAGACCTCCGACCACTGCCAGGCATGTGGGGGGAGGAGACAAGTGAAATCTGGGCAGAGGAGGAGGCCGATGAGTTCCATCCGGCCGACCCGCTGGACGTCTACCGCGTGCTGCGCCGCACCAACCCCAGCCCCTACCTCTACCTGTTGCGGCTGGACGGCTTCGCCATCGTCGGGTCCAGCCCGGAGGCGCTGGTGCAGGTGTCCGGCGGGCGGGCGACGACCCACCCGATCGCGGGCACCCGGCCCCGGGGGAGCACAGCCGCCGCCGACGCCGGGCTCGAGGCGGAGCTGCTGGCCGACGCCAAGGAGGCGGCCGAGCACCTGATGCTCGTCGACCTCGGGCGCAACGACCTGGGACGGGTGTGCGTGCCGGGCACTGTCGAGGTGGTCGAGTTCATGAAGGTGCGCCGCTACAGCCACGTGATGCACCTGGAGGCCGCGGTCTCCGGGACGCTCGCCGCGGGCCGGACGGCGCTGGACGCCACGCTGAGCTGCTTCCCGGCCGGCACCCTCTCCGGTGCCCCGAAGGTGCGGGCGATGGAGATCATCGACCGGCTCGAGGTGTCCCGGAGGGGCCTGTACGGCGGGGTGGTCGGGTACTTCGACTTCGCGGGCGACTCCGACACGGCGATCGCGATCCGCACGGCGGTCATCCGCGACCAGGTCGCCTACGTCCAGGCCGGGGCCGGGGTCGTCGCCGACTCGGTGCCCGCCCGGGAGGACGAGGAGAGCCGCAACAAGGCCGCCGCCGTGCTGGGTGCCGTGGCGGAGGCGTCGGCCCTCACCCGGCTCGCCCGGGACGATTCCTGAGAGTCCCTCAGGCAATCCTTCGGCGAGAGGGTGGCGGTGTTTGCGCCAACACGCCAGTATGGAGCCTTGCTTGGTTTACCAGAGCAGTCCCTGCCTGACTCGAAGGAGCGATCGAATGATCGAAAGCGCTGAACGGGCCACCAGCACTGCCGCCCGGGAGTATCACCACGGCCGGACCCCCGCGGCCTGGACCGGCAGCATCATCGCTGCCGTCGCCTTCATCCTGGGGGCCGTGGCCATGGTGACCGGTCCGAACTGGACACTGATGTGGGTGGCCTCCGTTCTGCTCGTGCTGTCGCTGGTCGCTGGCGGCGTGCTTCGTCGGATGGGGTACGGACAGTCCTGACATGACGGTGCTGGACGAGATCATCGCCGGTGTTGTCGAGGATCTCGAGGTCCGTCGCGCGCACCGCCCGCTGGAAGAGCTCCTCGCGCAGGTGGCCACGATGCCGCCGGCGCTCGACCCGCTGCCCGCGCTGCGCGCGCCAGGGCTCGGCGTGATCGCGGAGGTCAAGCGGTCCAGCCCCAGCAAGGGGGCCCTGGCCCGCATCGACGACCCCGCGGCCCTGGCGTCCGCCTACGCCGCGGGCGGGGCGTCCGCGATCTCCGTGCTCACCGAGGGACGCCGCTTCGGGGGCAGCCTCGACGACCTGGTGGCCGTCCGCTCCGCCGTGGAGACGCCGCTGCTGCGCAAGGACTTCGTCGTCACCGAGTACCAGTTGTGGGAGGGGCGGGCCGCCGGCGCCGACCTCGCCCTCCTGATCGTCGCGGCGCTCGACCAGGACGACCTCACCGCCTTCCTCGATCTCGCCGGCCGCATCGGCGTGACCTGCCTCGTCGAGACCCACACCGCAGAAGAGGTGCGGCGTGCGCTCGCCGCCGGGGCCACGCTGATCGGCGTGAACAACCGCGACCTCAAGACCCTCGAGGTCGACTTGAACCATTTCCAAGAACTTGCTGAGCTGATCGGCGACGAGGCGGTCAAGGTCGCCGAGTCCGGGATTCTCAGCGTCGAGGACGCGGCCCGGATGCGCTCCGCAGGCGCGGACGCCGTCCTGGTGGGCGAACTGCTGGTGCGCTCGGGAGACCCGGCGTCCGCGGTGGCCGCCCTCCGGTCGCTGGCATGACTCTGCGGCCGGAGTGTGAGTGAATAGGGCGGTGACCCCTACATCGCTGCCCGACGCCGCCGGTCACTACGACATCTTCGGTGGCCGCTACGTTCCCGAGGCCCTCGTCGCTGCGCTCAACCAGCTCGAGGCCGAGTTCGACGCCGCGATGGGGGACCCGGCGTTCTGGCGCGAGCTCGACGACCTGCGGCGCAACTACTCCGGACGCCCGACGCCGCTCACCGACGCGCCGCGGTTCAGCCGGCACTGCGGCAACGTCCGGGTGCTCCTCAAGCGTGAGGACCTCAACCACACCGGCTCCCACAAGATCAACAACGTCCTCGGGCAGGCGCTCCTGACCCGCCGCATGGGCAAGACGCGGGTGATCGCGGAGACCGGCGCCGGCCAGCACGGCGTCGCCACGGCGACAGCTGCGGCCCTGCTGGGCATGGAGTGCCGGGTGTACATGGGCCGGGTGGACACCGACCGGCAGGCGCTCAACGTCGCCCGGATGCAGTTGCTCGGCGCCGAGGTGATCGCGGTCGAATCCGGCAGCCAGACGCTCAAGGACGCGATGAATGAGGCCA
>JAXGTK010000176.1:0-2709 GCA_040774965.1 Propionicimonas sp.
CTCGAGGTCCTCAACGCCAACATCCAGAAGGAGCTCTTCAACCAGGAGACCTTCTTCGACCTGGGAGAGGCCCAGCGCCGGTTCTCAGCCTGGATCCAGTTCTACAACTTCCGGCGGACCCACCACGCCCTGGGCGGCCTGCTGGTCCCCGCCGACCGCTACTTTGGCCGAGCGGACGAGATCCTCGCTGCCGTCGAGGCCGGCCGGAGCCCCGACGGCCTGGGAGAACCGCTTCCCGTCGAGCAGCGTCAGCTCGACCTCTTCCGGGTCACCAGCCACCGGGGCCAGGTCGAGCTGTACTTGCTGGGCCACCGGATCCCACTCACGCTGTCCGCTCGGGCTTGATCGGCCCGCGGGGCCGCCCGTGCGGTGACCACCGCTGGGGCGGCCCCGGCGGGCCCCGCCACTGGAGTCCTGTGAGACGGGACATCCTGCGAGGATTCGGAAGACACTCAACAAAGCGTGCGGGATGCGTGAAAGGACCCCCGTCTCCATCCTGGCTGGAATGGCCCTGATCCTCCACCGGCAAGTGCCTGCCCTCGCGGACCTTCTTGGTCCTGTGGACCTGCTGCTGGAGAGGATCGGCGCCGGCCGTAGCCAAGCCTTCGCGATGTGCCACCGCCTCCTGGAGTTGCTTCCGGCCCTGTTTCGCGGTCCCGGCCGGCCCAGGCGCGCACCCGTCGAGGAGATGTCCTTGCTGCCTGTCGTCGAGGCCTGCTTCGACTACTTAGCCCGTCACCCCGGCGCGATCGCCGTGGGCAGGCAGCGGCGTCGGTATAGCGACGGCTACCGTCGCTTCGTGGTCAACCTGGCGGGCCCCGGGGGACTGGCCGAGGGCCTGACCGTGGCCGACCTCTCGCGGGCCAGCCAGGTTCCTCTGGGAACGCTGAAGGAGTGGCTCTCACCACCGCCGGACCGGGGCCGGAAGGCCGAGGGCCGGGGGGGCCCCGAGTCCCAGGACTCGTCGCCGTCGGACGCCGCCGCCCCAGAGGACCAGGGCCCGGATGCGAAGTGCTCGGTGACGGTTCGCGACACCCACCTGCGGCAGCTCTTCGCCCTGTGGCAGGGCTGGCACGGGACCTTCGCGGCCTTCTGCGATGCGGCGCGCCACGAGCACGGGCTTCCCTACAGCATGTCCTTCATCGGCGATGCCCTGCAGGCAGCGGGGCTGCGCTTCAGGAAGCCGCAGAGCGCCGGCCAGGCCCCCTGGACTCGTGAGACCTACATGGCCTGCTTCCCTGGCGCCCAGTGGCTCGGCGATGGGACCAGCATCGCGGTTTGTTTCGGGGAGCGCATCTTCGTGTTCAACGTCGAGGCGTTGCTCGACGTGGCCTCCAACGCCGCCGTGGGGATCCACGTCTCCGCAACGGAGGACGAGGAAGCTCTACTCGCGGCTTACGGGGCAGGACTCGACGCGACCGGCTCCCCGCCGCTGGCGATGACCTTGGATAATCGGCCCAGCAATCATACGCCCGGAGTCGCGGGGGCCATTGCACCGACCATGCTGCTTCGCTCCACCCCGGGAAGACCCGAGGCCAAGGCACCCATTGAAGGCTCGTTCGGGCTGTTCCGCCAAGCCATCCCGCCCCTGGTCCTGGAGGGCGCTACTCCGCGTGATATCGCCCGGAGTCACCTTCAGGCGGTCATGACGGCCTGGTTCAGGGGCCGCAATGGCAGGCCACGTCGCCGCCTCAATGGCCGCAGCCCGGTCGAGGCCTACCTGGAGGCCGCTCCGACGCAAGAGGAGGTCGACCGGGCCGCGCGGGAGCTTCGAGAGCGCCAGCGACGGCAGGAGGCGGCCCTCCAAACCCAGGAAGCGAAACGCGATCCCGTCCGTCGGCGTCTCCTCGCGCAAGGCCTGGAAGACCTGGGAATCGCCGACCCTGAAGGCTCGCTGGCCGCTAACCTGGCCCGCTATTCGCCGGAGGCGATCTCCTACGGCCTCGCCACCTTCAGCACCAGACGGGGCGAGGGGACGGTACCGCCGGACGCAGACCCCGGCCGTTACTTGGGCGGCATCATCCGCAAGGACCACGAGAAGCGCTACCTGCGCCAATTCGCCGAGCACCTTCTGGAGCAGAGGCTGCGGCTTCGGGACTTCAGCCTGGGTCCGCTGGTCGGCCGGGCCGAGCGCCTGCGGGCCGCCCAGACTCCGTTGGACCTGCCGCGGAGCTACGCCGACCTGGCATTGGAGGCGCAGTTCGACATCGACTTCCGCTTCTGGGTCCGAGCGGCCGCCGAGGCGCTCGCAGAACTGCCCCCAAGCGCGCGGTCCGGACACTACAGGCATCTGTGCCGCCTCATCGCAGGCACCTTCAAGACGCCTGCTGACCGCCGAGAGATTCTCATCGACAGACTGGCCACGGCAGCGACCCAGGCCGCCTGACGGCGGCGGGTCGCTGTCAGGCGGCTGAACCCCCGACACGCGCAGTCGTCGCCGGCAAGGCGACCCCGACCTTCGGACGCCCCTGACACGAACCACCTTCTCGAGGTCCGAAATCGCCGACCGCTGTCAGGCGACTGCTACCCGCCGATGGTCAAACACCTGACCGTTCCTTCGACCGGAGCCGATCCGAAAATCTTGGCTGTTAGGCGCTTGACAAGCGCATCTACGCCATGAGCCCGACCCAGGAGGTCATGAAGCACTGGACGGACACCGTGTCCACCAACGGCCAGAGCCAGGTGGATGTCGGCGTGGCCTTCCCCCTC
>JAXGTK010000177.1:0-2654 GCA_040774965.1 Propionicimonas sp.
CGCCTTCAAGGAGATGACCCTGATCGAGCTCTCCGAGTTCGTGAAGCTGTTCGAGGACACCTTCGGTGTCACCGCTGCCGCCCCGGTCGCCGTGGCCGCTGCCCCGGCCGCCGCCGGTGGCGACGCCGCTGCCGAGGAGGAAGAGGTCAGCAACGAGGTCGACGTGATCCTCGAGTCCGCCGGCGACAAGAAGATCCAGGTCATCAAGGAGGTGCGCGCGCTCACCAACCTCGGCCTGAAGGAGGCCAAGGACCTGGTCGAGGCCGCTCCCAAGGTCGTGCTCGAGAAGGTCACGCGCGACGCGGCCGCCAAGGCCAAGGAGGCCCTCGAGGCCGCCGGCGCCGCGGTCTCCGTCAAGTGACCGTCTGACCGGTAACGCAGCAAGTGGTGGTGGGCCCTCGGGCCCGCCACCACTTTCGCAATTGGGCGAGTGCGCCGCAAAACGAGAACGCGGGGTCCGAAAAAGCAGAACGGCGGTGGCCTGCTATTCGCAGGCACCGCCGTTCTGACTCTACTGGGGGTGGATTTAACGCATTTGTGGGGGAATGTGGCCGATGTGCCGGCCGGAGGTCCGAGTGGTCCGGGGGGTCACTTCTTGAGCGGCCAGTTGCCCTGACCGTTGATGGTGACGACGCCACCGGCGTCCTGGCTGTTGGTAGCGATCACGCTGATCGGCAGCACGGCGAGGGTACCGGCAACCGCGGCGGCGGCGATAATCCTACGAACGATGGTCATGTCCCCAAAGCCTTCCTTGTTTGACTGGCTCAATGACAAGAAGGTACCCGGCACTTGACTGGGTTGTCAACATTTGACAGAGTTTTCTGAGGACCATTTGTCAGGAGGTCGTGTGGACGCGTCGAGCGCGGTGCAGTTCGGCTCGCTGTTGCGGGATGCCCGTCGTCGGCAGGGGCTGTCGCAGGCGGAGCTGGGCGGTGACAAGTACTCCGGTAGCTACATCTCCCACCTGGAGAGCGGCCGGAGGGTCGCGACACCCGAGGTGATCGAGTTCCTCTCCCGCCGGCTGGGTGTGTCGCCGCTGGAGTGGGGCGTGTCCCCGCAGGGGGATCCGGGCGGGCTCGTCTCGTCCGACTCGATCGAGGACCTGCTGGTCGCGGAGCGGGCCTGGTCGGAGCACGACTGGGCCGCCGCGATCCAGCACTCGGCCCAGGCGGCAGCGATCGCGCTGGCGGCCGGCGACACCGGGCGCCACTGGGAGGCCTTGTACGTGCAGGCCCAGGCCCGGTTCTCCTCCGGAGACTTCGTCGGTGCCGCGCGGCTGGCCGAGGAGCTGGCGGAGCATGAGACGGCCAGGAAGTTCGGCGTCGCCCGGGCGCAGGCGTTGAGCCTCGCGTCGGTCGCGAATCGGGCGTCGGACCACCTCGGCTGGGCGGTCGCGCAGGGTGCCCGGGCGGTCGAAGCGGCGTCCGCCGCGCCGCCGATCATCCTCGCCGAAGCGCTGATGGCCCTTGTCAGCGCCATGTTTGAGGCGGGGCACTCGGCGGAGGAGAGCGATCCCTACCTGCTGCGCCTCGCCGAGCTCTCGCCCCGGCTGAACTCCGAGCACTCCCGGGGGATGATCGCCTGGACGATCGGAACGGCCGCCTTCATGGCGGGCAAGGTGGAGGTCGGGCGTGAGCACCACGCCCGCGCGAAAGGGCAGCTGGACGCCCGGCGAGACCTCCGGTTGTGGCTCCGTTTCCACCGCTCCGCCGCCCGATGCCTGCTGGACGCCGGTATCGAGGACGGCGTGAGGGACCTGGTGCGGACAGCCTCGCTCGGCCTGGAGATTCTCGGCAACAGCCACGACGTGGTCGAGCTGAGGCAGGTGGAGGCCAAGCTGGCCCTGCTGGACGGTGATGCCGTCGAAGCGGCCCGCATCATCTCCGATGTCCTGGACGACCCCGTCCTGGGCGCCGCGGACATCTCGCGGGGAAGCTCGGAGGAGATCCTCGCCGAGGCGTTCCAGGCGATGGGCCGGACGGCCGCGGCGAGGGAGCGGTTCGAGCTCGCTGCCCGCGAGTACGAGTCGGAAGGACGCCTCCGGGCGGCCGTCGACGCGTGGCGGAAGGCGGCCAGGCAAGAAGTCCCGAAAGATTCTTTGACAACGACTTGACAGGCCCCGGTCAAGTCTGATGGAATCTACTTGTCGGCGCCCCCCCAATGCGTCGGATGAGTACACCACTTGGGCCGGTGTTCTGCAGCGTATGGATACCCCTCCCGTGCCTGCCGCAGACACCGGCCTTGTGGCGTCCCTGGACCCCTTTCCTTCACGGAGGCGTGCGTCCGGGACTTCTGCCCCGATTCGTTGCACCGCCGGCGTGCCGGCATTGATCAGTGCGGGCATTGATTCGATCTCCCCCTCGCACCGGCCGCGACCCGGCGCCCTCCTGGCACGCGAAGCGCAGTTCCCCGCGGCCGGCCCTTGCCCTCGCCGCCGGGCGCCGGCCCGCGGGGGAGGGCGCGGTGGCCGGTGTCGTCTGGCGGACGGGCCGGGTTCGCGGTAGCGTCCGTCGTGGCCGCACGGGTACCGCCAGGGCGGCCAGGTCGGCCGGCAAGGACGCCGGTTTGCGAGGCCCCGCCGGGCAAGGTAAGCTATCGCTTTGCCCATTGCCATCGACGACCCGTGAACTTGACGCGGGCCGTTCTGCGTGCAA
>JAXGTK010000178.1:0-2479 GCA_040774965.1 Propionicimonas sp.
AGCGCCGCGCGGGGGTTCGTTCCTCACCGCTCGTCAAGACTCCTCGCCCTCAAGCCGCTGGCGGCTGTGGTGGTGGGCGTCTGTTCCTCGCGGTTCGTTCCTCACCGCTCGTCAAGACTCCTCGCCCTCAAGCCGCTGGCGCGTCTTGAGGGCTCGTCGTCTAGGGTTTAGGCACGGGCGGATCAGGAGGCGGACGATGCAGGTGACGGCGCGCACCGAGTACGCGCTGCGCGCCATGGCCGAACTCGCCGCCCAGCCGGACCGTCCGTTCTCCCGCAACGACCTGGCCGACGCCCAGGAACTGCCCGGCAAGTTCCTCGAGTCGATCCTGCGCGACCTGACCCGCGAGGGCCTGCTGGTGTCCCGGCGCGGCACCGGAGGGGGTTTCCAGCTGGCGAAGCCACCCGCCGAGATCTCGCTGGCGGCAGTCGTGCGGGCGGTGGACGGGCCCCTGGCCGCCGTCCGCGGGATCGCTCCCGAGGGTGCGGTCTACCCGGGCCCGGCGAAGTCCCTGACCGAGGTGTGGGTCGCCGTCCGCGCGGCGGTGAGGATGATCCTCGAGGACACCACGGTCGCCGACCTGGTCTCCGGCGACCTGCCCGACCACGTGCGGGCGCTGATCGCCAGCGACGACGCGTGGCACCGCCGCTGAGCGAAGAAATGAGCATGTCCGGGGGAGGACCGCCCGGTTAGGGTCGCGCAATGATCTGGATCTGTGCGACCTGCGCGGTGGAGACCGCCGACCTCGACGACCCGCCCCGGACCTGCGAGATCTGCGCCGACGACCGGCAGTGGGTGCCGGCCTCGGGCCAGCGCTGGACCACGCTCGCCGATTTGGCCGCCGCCGGGACGACCACCGCCTGGTTCGAGGTCGAGCCCGACCTGTACGGCGTCACTGCCGCCCCGCAGGTGGGCATCGGCCAGCAGACCATGGTGTTGCGCACCACCTCCGGCGTGATCGTCCTCGACCCGCTGGGCTTCATCGACGACGCGGTGGTCGCGCACGTCCGGGGGCTCGGCCCGGTGCTCGCGGTGGCCGCCAGCCACCCGCACATGTACGGCTGCCAGACGGAGTGGGCCGCCGCGCTCGAGGCGCCCGTGGTGCTGAACGTGAACGATCGCGAGTGGTGCCGGCGGCCCGACCGGGTCACGTTCTTCGAGGACTCCCACGACCTGGGCGCCGACGTGACGCTGCACCGGGTGGGCGGCCACTTCCGCGGCCAGACGGTCGCCGAGTGGCGTCCGGGCAACGACGGACGCGGGGTGCTGTTCGCCGGGGACGCCGTCTTCCCCAACCCCGACCGGCGCAGCGTGAGCTTCCTGCGCAGCTACCCCAACCGGCTGCCGCTGTCCGGCGCCGTGGTGCAGCGGATCGCCGGCCGGCTCGAGGGCCTCCACTTCGACCGGCTGTACAACAACTTCGGTGCCGTGGTGCCCGCGGACGCCAAGGCGGTGCTCCGGTTCTCCGCCGACCGGCACGCGGCCTGGACCGACGGCCTCCACGACGACGAGACCTGGTGAGGTCGCTCAGGTCGCAGACGGCTCGCGGATGTCGAGTTCGGGCAGCGGTGGCCCGAAGATCAGCAACTCGGTGGCCGACACCATCGCCGCGTAGTACGCCCCGGGGTCGACCAGCTCCATCCCGGCCAGCCGGAGCAGTTCGGCGTAGATCGCACCGTCGAGCAGGTGCCAGGCGGCCAGCCCGGCCATGGCGGTCTGCTCGCTGACCTTCAGCCCCGACGCGGCCAGCAGCGCCGGGAACCCCGGCATGATCGGCTCGGCACGGGGACGGCACACCGCGGGGCGCAGGCCGGCGGCCTCGCCCGCGGCAGCGAGCCGGAGCAGGATCAGGTGCAGCCGGAGCGTGTGGTCGTCCACGGGTTCGGGCCCCGCGACCACGGAACTCTGGATCAGCAACCACTCGTGCCGGTGCGTCAGCGACCAGGTGCGCAGGGTGTGCGCGAAGGCACGCCACCGGCCGCGCAGGTCGTCCGCAGGCAGGGCCGCCTGGGCAGCCTCGATCTCGTCGGCGAGCTCGTTGTGCGCGTGGCGCAGGAGCAGGTTGAGCAGGTCCTTGCGGCTGCGCACGTAGCGGTACAGGGCGGACGGGGCGAGGCCCAGCTCGCGGGCCAGGCCCCGGACCGTGAGCGCGTCCGAACCACCCTCGGCGAGCAGCCTCAGCCCTGCCGCGAGGATGGCGGCCTCGGTGGTGTCCCGGCGTTCAGCCCGCGTACCCAAGGAGTCCCCTGACCTTCGGTGAACGGTGTTCTTGAATTATCGCACGCGACGTGCTGAACTTGGCAGCGCAATCGGAGAACGCTGTTCGCGAAGTGCAGTCGGCGAACGCAGATGCAGGCACCCGGAGGAGCCGATCACCGGAGGTCTCGCAATCGTCGGCAGCGCCGCGGAGGGGAGACAGCGATCCTGATCCGTCCGGGTGGCGAGGTCCCCAGACCTCGCGGCCCGGCCCCCGTAACGG
>JAXGTK010000179.1:0-2296 GCA_040774965.1 Propionicimonas sp.
CGAACGGTTGCTCGATGTTGCCTGCGCTGGACTCCGCGAAGAGCCGAGTCCGCCCGGTGGGAGCACGATCGCGCCTCTAGGAGCCCGCACCATGCCACTGTCCGACCTCACCCTGGCCGAGTTGAACGAGTTCCGTCCCGAAGTGGCCGAACCGTCCGGCTTCGACGCGTTCTGGACCGGCACGCTCGCCGAGGCCCGCTCGGTGCCGCAGGAACTGGCACTGGAACCCGTCGACGGACCGGTCACGCAGTTCCGGGTCGACGACCTCACGTTCCGCGGCTTCGCCGGCGACCCGGTACGCGGATGGGTGATCCGTCCACGGTCCGCGGAACGTCTGCCGGCGGTCGTGGAGTTCATCGGCTACAACGGCGGCCGGGGCCTGCCGGCCGAGCACCTCGGCTGGGCTTCGGCCGGGTTCGTGCACGTCGTGATGGACACCCGCGGGCAGGGCAGCGGCTGGGGCGCGGGCGGCTCCACCCCGGACCCGCACGGCAGCGGGCCCGCGTTCGAGGGCTTCATGACCCAGGGCATCACCGATCCGCGCGACTACTTCTACCGACGGGTGTTCACCGACGCCGTGCGGCTCGTCGAGGCCGTCCGCACCCTCGACGGCGTGGACCCCGACCGGGTGGCGGTGACCGGGGTCAGCCAGGGCGGCGGCACCACGCTCGCGGTGGCCGGCCTGCTGGGCGACCAGGTGGTCGGCGTCATGCCGGACGTCCCGTTCCTGTGCCACTTCCGCCGCTCGGTCGAGCTGACCCCGGACCGTCCGTTCACCGAGGTGGCCAGGTACCTGTCGGTGCACCGTGACGAGGTGGAGGTGGTGTTCGACACCCTGTCCCACTTCGACGGTGCGGTGTTCGCGTCCCGGGCCACCGCCCCCGTCCTGTTCTCGGTCGGGCTGATGGACGAGATCGTGCTGCCGTCGTCGGTCTTCGCGGCCTACCACCGCTACGGGGCCGCCGACAAGGAGATCGCCGTCTACGGGTTCAACGGCCACGACGGCGGCGGCGTCTTCCACTGGCAGCGACAGGTGGAGTGGCTGCGCGCCCGCCTGTGAGCCGGCACCTAGAATCGACCCGGGTGATGGAGTTCGCCACGGCCCGGACCGGCCGTAATCGCAGCCGCTGATGACTCCTGTGCTGGACACGGGAGGACTGGCATGGAACGGATGGAGACGACTCCCGTCCCTGCGGCGGACGGCGTGATGGTGGACCTGCGCTGCTCGGTGGCGTTGATCCGCAGGAACCGGATCCTGGTGCTGCACCGCGCGGCGCGCCCCGGGCGGGACAGTGACGGTGACTGGGTGCTGCCCGGCGGGCACCCGGCTGACGGCGAGGCGATGCGGGCCTGCGCAGCCCGGGAGACCTTCGAGGAGACCGGCCTGCGCGTGGACGTGGGCCGCTGCCTGTTCGTCTACGAGATCGTCGGTCCCGAGGAGGTCGGACGGCGGGTCGAGCTCGTCTTCGCGGCCACCGCGGAGAGCCTCGATGAGCTCGGCGGACGGGAGTCCGGCCGGCACCCGGAGATGGTGGACCTCGACGACCTGCCGGCGCTGGACCTGCGTCCGCCACTGGCCGGGCACCTGCGCGGCCTCCGGTTCCCGCAACCGACGGGTGCGGCCTACCTGGGGAACCTGTGGAGGCCCCCGCGACCCGCGGGGGTGGGGCAGGGCCCGTCCACCTGAGACGATGGTGGGGTGAAGCTCGACCCCGACTGGCCCAGGGACGCCCGGCTGGACCCGTTCCGCGACACAGTGTGGGAGTTGCGCCGGAAGGGCCGGGTGGAGGGCCACCTGGTCTGCCGGGTGGTCCCCGTGCAGCGGTTGTGGGCGAAGCGGGAGCAGCTGTGGTACCAGGTGGTCTGGCCGGACGGCCGCCGCGAGCGCTCGCTGCTCGACTCGGGGCCGGTCTGGAGCATCGTCGCCGACCTCGAGAAGGGCCGCTTCGAGTTGCTCGACGTGGGCCAGCGGGTCTTCGACGCCGTCCCCGTGCCGCCGGAGGAGCGGGACGCGCTCTGGGCGCTGCTCGGCCCGTCCGCCTAGCTCGGGAGCCGGTCACAGCACTCTCAGCAGACGAACCGCCTGTGGCGGGCCCGAATCCCGCTGTGCAAGGCTGGCGCGGGTGAGCACGGATCCCCGATCGACCGCCGAAGGCGCTGTCAGCCGGGCCCGCCGGCAGTTGCTCGAGTCGACCGGCGCACGCGCCCGGGTCGAATCGGTGTTCTGGTACGGCGCGGTGGACATCGACCCCGCCCACCTCGTCGTCTGGATCCTGCTGACCGGCCGCCCGGACCG
>JAXGTK010000180.1:0-2081 GCA_040774965.1 Propionicimonas sp.
CAGGGCATCCAGGGCCGAGACCGACTTGTTGAGTCGTCCATAGACCCCCTCCACATCGTTGCTCACCCAGATCCCGGTGTCGTGCAGGTCGAGTTTGCGGATGGGAAAGCCGGCGGCGAGCGCCGCATAGGCGATGAGGGTGACCGCAATGACCGCTGCAACGAAACTGGGGGTGAACCGAAGCAGGCGCTTGGCAGTCAATGGAGCTATCACGGAGGTGCCCTAGGGAGGATCGGTGATTCCGGTCGATCGGGGTCAGCGTAACTGAAGCGGCACAGCGTCTCGGCGGCTGGATAGAACCTTGGACAAACCGGGGAGAAATGCCCAACCGAGGTTAACTGGCTCTTCACGAAAGAGAGTGGATGAGGGGTCTGAATCCGCCGGCTTCGAGGAGTGATCTGAGGCGGTAGTTGATCAGGTTGCGGAAGCCGAGGGCGATGCCGCGGAGGTGTTCGAGGCGGCCGTTGATGGCCTCGGTGGGGCCGTTGCTGGAGCCGGGGTGGTCGAAGAAGGCGAGGATGTCGGCACGCCGTTGCTGCAGGGTCCGGCCGAGTTGCGCGAGCTCGTCGAGTCCGGCCGGCACGCCGGTCTTGATCCGGTCGATCACCGTGGCCAGGAGCTTCTTGCCGAGCGCTGGTTCGGGGTGCCGGTATGCGTCGATGAGGTCTTGGTAGACACACCAGGTGACCTCGACCGCAGCCAGGTCATCGATGGCCCAGAGCGCCTCGAGGCGGGTCTTCTGCTTGTCGGTGAGCAGGGCGCGGCCGGTGCGCAGGGTGCGTCTGGCCCGGTAGAGAGGGTCGTCCCGGCGGCCGCGGCTGCCGGTGAGGTCGCGTTGGACGCGTTGTCGGGTCTGGTTGAGTTTGTCTCCGGCCAACGCGACGACGTGGAAGGGATCCATGACGGCGGTCGCTTCAGGGACGGCTTCGGCGGCGGCGGTCTTGAAGCCGGTGAACCCGTCCATCGCGACGATCTGCACGTGAGCGCGGAAGTCCTCGTCCTGGGCGTCGAGCCAGGTCTTGAACGCTTTCTTGGAGCGGCCTTCGACGAGGTCCAGCAGGCGGGCCGGGCCGGTGCCGTCGCGGATCGGGGTCAGGTCGATGATGACGGTGACGTACTTGTCGCCCTTGCGGGTGTGTCGCCAGGCGTGTTCGTCCACGCCGATCACCTCGACGCCGTCCAGGCGGCCGGGATGCTCGATCAGCACGCGGGTGCCGACCTCGCTGACAGCGGTGTTCGCCGTGTCCCAGCTGACGCCGAGCACCGCGGCCACACCGCTGATCGGAGCGTGGTCGAGCACCACCTGGCACAAGGCCCACCAGTCCGCCGCCCGGGTCAACTTCGAGCGTGGCCGCGCCACCGTGGTGAGCGGGTGCCGCCACAGCCGCCCACATTCGGCGCAGCGGAACCGCGGCACCATCACGTGCAGCCACGTCGCCCGACGACCGACGGGAAGATGGGTGAAACGTCGCCGCACCCGATCATGCGGTTGGCCGGGTATGCCGCAGGCCGGGCAGCGGTCATCGATCGCGGCGAGCTCGCAGAACAAGACGGCCCGGTCCGGCCACACCTGCTGGGCGACCACCTCCAGGCCGAGGACATCAACCCGGGCGAAGCTCGTCAGATCCGGCGCAGTGACCAGAGGGCGCGCCGGCGTCGTTGAGGTAGCGTCGTACATGAGCCTTGTTGTTGCTGGATGGGACGTAGAACACCCACATCCTTGCGACGACAAGGCTCCTCAACACTCACCCCACGCCGACACCCCACCCACCCTCGATTGGGAAGAGCCGGATTAGTCTCGACACCGGAGCGTTCGTCCGGAAAGGGGGTCGCCGAGATGAGCCGAGCCGGGAGTTCGACCACGCTGCGCCTGGTCTGGCCGCAGTGGCAGGGCGCCGGAACCACGAGCGTCCGGGAGTTGGCGCCGGAGTTCCCGCTGCCGGTCGCGCGCCGCGCCTACGCCGTCGGGACGGCCGTCCTGGAGGCGATCCTGCCCCCGCACGCCGGCCCGACCGCGGTCGTCCAGGTGCCCATGGACGAGGGCGGGCTGACGACTCGCAACGGCATCGAGGCCAAGGACG